>NZ_CP151837.1:920828-1227771 GCF_046736275.1 Luteolibacter sp. AS25 | reverse complement strand
CGAACTCTCCGCCTTGAGAGACACCTTCCAAATAAAATCGAATATTTAGAAAAAAATTTCAGTTTTCCGGAATAATTTCGCCTGATCTACCTCACAATGAAACAAAACTACATTCTTGCTCATTTGCGGGAATCCACCATACTCTTTAAACGTATATGAAATATCTACCTTTGCTTATCGTCTCCGGTTTGCTTTCTTCCTGCTTCAGCGGATCATCAGGCTCGGACTACCTCGCCGGTATCAATGGACCGGTGAAACAACAAACATCCGGCGCCACCAATCACCCTACTCCGGCAATTCACGATGATGTTTCATATTGGGAAGGCGATGGAGTGAGCGGCTCACCTTCGATCACAATCAACCGTTCCCAACAGAAAGCTTACTTTTACAAAGGCGGAAAACTCGTCGGCGTATCAAAAATTTCATCCGGAAACGAAGACAACGGCACTCCTGCAGGCACCTACAAGATTACCCAGAAGAGCAAGAATCACAAATCATCCGCATACGGAGTCATCAAGGACATCGCTACCGGCCAAATGGTGAATGACAGCGCCGACAACCGCGTGGACAAGGTCCTTCCAGGACAGATCTTCTACAACGCTCCAATGCCGAATTTCATGCGCTTCAACGCAGGCATCGGTATGCATACCGGTTATCTTCCCGGCTACGCAGCATCACACGGCTGCATCCGCATGCCGCATCACATGTCTGAAAAATTCTTCGCAAACGTGGAAGTAGGCACTCCCGTTATCGTGGAATAATCACCTTCCACAGGATTCTCCGACCCATTTCAGGTATTCTACGGAGATTTGACTTGGCTCCATCGCTACGATTTCAGGCACATCGTAAGGGTGGAGCTTTTTTAGTGCCTGCTCGAATGCCTCGAAGACTTCGCCCGCCAATTTGAAAATTGCGAGCACCTCGGAGTCGTTCTGGATTCCGCCATCCCAAGCGTAGATCGATTCCACACCCGGGAGCAGGCTCACACAAGCTGCCAATTTTTTTGCGACCAGTGCTCCCCCAACTTCACGGGCTTTTTCCAAATCAGGAAATGTGCAAAACACCACCAACATCGGTTCACTCAGTTGTCCCGGGCCCATCATTGGTTGGATTTATCGAAAGCGGCATCGAAAGCCAAATTCGAGCTGGGAAAATCAACATCCCTTACGAAAGCAGCGGCCTCCATACCGCCATGCACGCGGTCCATTCTCACATCCTCCCATTCCACGGAAAGAGGCCCTTGGTATTTGATGTCGTTTAGCGCAACCATGATATCCTCGAACTCGATGTCACCATGCCCGAGAGAGCGGAAATCCCAGAAACGGCGATGATCTCCGAAATCCGTGCTACCACCGAAAACGCCCACAGTGCCATCTCCATGGCCCCACCACGCATCCTTCATGTGCACGTGGTAAATACGCGAAGCTAGCTCCCTAATAAATTTCACGTAGTCCACACCCTGATAGCCAAGATGGGATGGATCATAATTAAACCCGAATCGCCTGTGGTTTTTCACGGCTTTTAGCGCCCGCTGGGAAGTAGCTATATCAAAAGCAATCTCCGTTGGATGCACTTCGAGCGCAAAGTTTACATCGACCTTGTCGAAGGCATCGAGAATTGGAATGAACCGCTTCGCGAAATCCTCGAAACCCTTCTCGTAGAATTCCTGACTGGTGGGCGGAAATGCATACAAAGCATGCCAGGTGGATGAACCGGTAAAACCATTAACCACTGCTGGGAATTCATCTTTACCGTCCCTTCCCGGTCTTGCGTTGAAAAATTTACGGGCAGCCTTTCCCGTCTTGATCATTTGTTTTGCGGCACGCTTGCGCACCCCCTCCGGATCGCCATCCCCCCACACATCCGATGAAAGAATCGCCTTGTGGCGCTCATCGATGTTATCGCAAATCGCCTGCCCTACCAAATGATTGGAGATCGCATAACAGCTCAGCCCATGATCGGAAAGCAGCTCCCATTTCTCCTTCACATACTTTTTCTTATCTACCGCTTGATCCACATCGAAGTGATCCCCCCAGCAGGCCAACTCCAGACCGTCATACCCCATGTCAGCTGCAAGTGGGGCTAGTTTTTCGAGCGGAAGATCAGCCCATTGGCCGGTGAAAAGTGTAACAGGTCGTGACATAGGTGTTTTTTATGAGGTTTTCAGGCCGAAATTAGAGAGAACACACCACAGCAGCAAAGAAGATAATCAGGGAATTTCACTTAAATATCACCTGTCATCACGTCCTGCCACTCCTCCCTGATCCGCTGGAAGAAATCGTGCTGTTCGAAAAATTTTCCATCAAAAGCAGCCACCCACACTGGCCCTTTGATTGAAGACGTCAGGAACATACCATCCACCTTCGCCACATCCTTTGGAGACAAAGGCTTCTCGACGCAGGTAATTCCCAGGACCTTGGAAATTCTGATTACCTCCGCCCGCGTCACCCCGGGCAGGCACCCGCTATCCAGACTCGGCGTCAGTATCTGCTTCCCCTTGATCAAAAAAATGTTCGCCATCGCCGCCTCACAAAGTTCACCAGATGAATTGTAAAATAGGATTTCATCAAAACCCTCGCGTCGGGCCAGATCCGTCGCAATCAGATGCTCCGCATAACTCCCAATTTTGAGCCCGCGCAAAACACTCTGTGTATCCCGCTTCCATGGCGCCACTGTCATCTTAACCGCCCCGCCCATGCTGCCCACACGGCTCGCAGTCATCCAAGCCCACGCAGCACCACTATCAATCTCGTTCAAGGCACCATCGCCCAGACTCACCGTGAAGCGTATTCTAGCCAATCCTGAGCTCAGCTCATTGTGCTTGAGAAGCGAGGTCATGGCCACGTCCAACCCTCCGACAGAAACCTCCACACTTCTCACCCCCAGTCGATCGAGTCCATAATTCAATCTCTTCAGATGCTCTCCGAGCAACCGCGGTCTCCCGTTCACAGCCAGTATCGTCTCGAATAGACTCAAGCCATGGCAAAGCCCCCGATCTTTCGGTGAAACTCTAAAATCCTCTTCATCGAGGAAAACACCATCGTGCCAGACAATACCCATACGCCGATTAGAAGCTAGACGATGAAGGAATCAAGAACGTAGGAAAGTTACTTTGGCGTTTTGCCGATTCCCGACTGCGGGAGAACTTTCAGGCTTGGCCAAACGGCCGAAGAAAAAAAAGAAGCGGCCCGACCGATTATCCCCGGGAAAAACCCAAAAACCCAAAGGGACGTTCAGTCGGGCCGCCTTGTCTTGCGACGCAGAAGAAATACTCCATTTTTTAATTTTCGTCAATGGAATTCCTCTAATTAAATCACCAATATTTAAAAATCCCTTTTAATTAAAGGGATACAGCTCACAAAAAAATAACGGTCACATTCCCCGGGCATTATCGTAGACTTGGGAAATATACAATCTTCCGGCATCGAATTTGGAAAAAAGAAGAATCTGTAAGCAAAAATCGCCCAGACCATCACAGTCTGAGCGGATCATTTCATTTTTCCTGGGTAGCTATTACCACCTCACACACGCGGCCGCCCATGTCAGACCTGCGCCAAAGACCACCAATACAATATGGTCTCCACGCTTGAAAGCACCACTTCGGTGGGCCTCATCAAGAGCGATCGCCACAGCAGCCGCGGAAGTATTTCCATACTTGTCCAGATTCACGAAGACCCTGCCTTCCGGAACTGAAAGTCTGTCCGCGATAGCATCAATAATGCGGAGGTTCGCCTGATGCGGTATCACACAGGCAATATCCTCGGATTTCAGTTCCGCTCTTTCGATAACTTTCTCAGCTGCCTGCTTCATCCGCGTTACCGCGTGCTTGAAGACTTCCTTGCCCTGCATCGCAAGGGTAGCCAAATGATCGCCAACGTTTGATTGAGTAATCGGCAAAGCGGATCCCCCACCCGGGATATTCAGAAGATGCGTAAGATTACCATCGGTGCCCATCTCTGTGGCAACAATAGCTCCCTCACCCTTCTCTGCACGACGTAATACTGCCGCACCCGCACCATCGCCAAAGAGAACACAAGTAGTTCTGTCTTCCCAGTTTACGAACGCCGAAAGCTTCTCTGCGCCGATGATCAAAGCATTTTCAAAAGCCCCGTCGGAAATCATCCGCTTACAGATTTTCATCGCGTAGAGGAAACCTGAACACGCCGCTGAAATATCAAAAGCCACAGCCGAACTTGCTCCAAGCTGCTGCTGCACGTAACACGCGGTAGCAGGTGTAAGTGTATCCGGGGTTATCGTCGCTACGATAATCAATTGCACGTCTTCCGCCGCCAGTCCTGCCTGTTCGAGAGCTTTCCGCGCAGCATTGCTAGCCATATGGGAAGTATACTCTCCTTCTGCGGCTATCCTGCGCTCCCGAATCCCTGTTCGGGAAAAAATCCATTCATCGCTCGTCTGGACAAGCTCGGCGAGATCCTCGTTTGTCATCACCTTTTCCGGGACGTAACTTCCCGTTCCCGCAATGCACACCTGATAATTTGTAGCCAACCCACTCATGTGCGAACACCCTGAAATCCTTGGCCACTGCAAACAAGCGCGAATTTACACATCTATTCAAGATAGCTGAAATACTTCACTCTGGCGGGCCGAAGTTCCTCCGGAAAATTCCGCCGACAACTACGGACACTTTAGTCCAGCGCCCTGAAATACTTCTTGGAATAAGCGATCTTATCAACCAGTTCGGCACTCGGCCTCCTCTTATGCTCGGCCACCACAGGCTCCAGACGCTTCATTAGGCCGATTCCATTGGCCATCTGAATTGCCAGACCCGGTCTGGCATTTACCTCGATCATCAAAGGACCGAATTTTTCATCGATCATGATATCCACTCCCAGGTAACCCAGACCCGTCATCTCCTGGCACATTACTGCCATTTCCAGAATCCTATCCCACTCGGGGATCTGGATACCTACCAGATCTATTCCCAGATCGGGATGCTTGGTCACCGTTCTGCCATGGTGGATCGCGTGCACGCTTACACCCGTCGCAATGTCGATCCCTATCCCCAGAGCTCCCTGGTGCAGATTTGAGCGCCCATCGGATTCCTTCGTGGAAGCCCGTAGCATCGCCATGATCGGATAACCGTGCAGCATCACCACACGCACATCGGGTGCTCCCTGGAAGCTCAGCGAAGTCAGCAATTCCAGCGCATTCACCCTGTATTCGATGAGAGCCTCGTCCCTCTTCCCCCCCAGACTGAAAAGCCCGGCAAGGATATTCGAGACATGATTCTTCAGCTCCCCCTCGGTCACCACGGCACCGCTCGGCTTCAGGAAATCTTTCCCCTTACGCTTATCGATTACCATGATCCCCTTCCCTCCCGAACCACGCGCCGGCTTGATGACGAATGCATCACGCCCTTCCAATAGTTTGTGCAGCACCTTTACGTCGTGCGGCGTCCTTGCCACACCATAGGTTTCGGCAACGGTCATGCCTTTTTCCTCAGCCAGCGCTTTCGTGCGCAGCTTGTTGTCCACCAGATCGTAAAGCCTGCGCGGATTGTTCGGCAGCAGGAATCGCGCATTGCGCATATTGATGCCCACCACACCCAATTCACGCAGCTCGCCTGGTGTGCGGAACCATCGGTGCCACCAGCGCTTCTCTCCCACCCTGGATGGGGAAACTTTATCTTTCAGCTCCATGTCCGTTTCCTCAGGCATTGGTGAACGTCTTAAAACGAATCAATTCCGACAGGCGGTATCCGGTGTAACGTCCTACAAGAAGGATGCTTGCCAGCAACACCAGCAGCAACTCCGGGAAATAAAACGCCCAATACTGGATCTGCGAAACCTTCATGAAATAATAGGCGCATACCGCCACGAAAACAGACCCGGAGACCTGCACGATCGCGCTGCGCTTCCCTTCCTCTTCCCAGATCAGGGACATCCGCTCGAGTGTCCATGCAATGATGATCATCGGGAACAAGGTAATCTTGATCCCTACACTCATTCCCATCTGATAACTGATCACGCCCATCAGCATCATCAGCAAAGTCACGATCACCACGCATGCGGCAACCCTTGGGACCACCAGAAGATTCATCCGGGAAAGCAGGAAACGGAACCAGAGGCCCACACCCACGAGAATTGAAAACATCATGATCCCTTGCAACGGCTTGATCTCCAATAAGGCCAGGGCAAGCAATACCGGCATGAACGTACCCAGCGTCGGCACACCGATGATATTCCTCATCAAAACCACCACAAATGCTCCCAGAGGGATCAGCACAATGTAACGGAAAACTGCTCGCTCGGATGCAGGTAGCGCCAGAATCGTGGAAATCAGAAGCGGACTTTCCTGAAGATCGGTAAGGCGGGACAGCGGAATGCGGTCCTTTACCACCGTGAATGTCACCCTTGAGTTCTCACCACCATTGACCTCCAGAAGTGGTCCACCACCACGGTGCCATACGAAAATATCCCGTCCATCCAGCACCTTTGAAGGCTGGCTGGGGTCCCTCACCTTCCACGCCGCGCCATCATAATATTCCAATAACGGTATTGGGGCCTGTGCGCTGTTTTCTTCGTTCAGACTGATTCCGTAGGCGATCCTAGCCGGAATCTTCGCCATCCCCAGAAGCTCTATTGCCATGGCAATGTCCGGATTTACCAAGCGCTCGCGCTCGTAGTGCCGCTTGATCAGAAGGTATTCCTGGGAAGATTTTTCGGTGGAGACCTGATTGAATAGTGCCACGAAAAACGTGTCGTTGTCCGCCGCAACGGCCTGCGCACGCTTCACGATACTCTCCGCAGCCCTGGCCAGAGAGCCTGGTAGAATCGGCACATCCGGCACATCAGGTTCGCCATTCGCAGGAGTGGCCTCGCCACCACTTGCGAGCCCTTCCTTGAATCTCACACGGTAATATAAGGCTTGCCCGTCATCCCGCTCGTTCGCCGACCAGATCGCGGTGTACTCACCCCGGTTATCCTCGATATCGAAATGATAGCCAAGCGATCCAGATTCCTGGATCCCCTTTCCAACCACAGCCTCCTCGGGCAATGAAAGTGAAGCCTTCACCGGACGACCGGTCGCCAGAAACGAGACCTTCGCCTCCACCAGCCACTCATCCGCACCCTGGTCTTCCCAAAAGGGAACTCCCAGCTTCTGCGTTTTATACGCAGCCAAACCACCGCCAATCACGATCAGCGCAACTACCGCCGACAAAAGTTTTGCTTGCGCACTCATAGGGGAATTAAAAATTCAAAATCTAGCGCATTACCTTGTCATCCGCGAGATTTGTCCGGGATGGATCAATCCAGCCCAGCTCACGGATGGTGGTTCTCCCGATCAACACAGGAGCAAGCATATTTGAACGATTATTCAGGGTGAATTCTCCGCGCAGCTTCCGCTCGCCGATTATAAACGTAAGCCTCACCACCTCGCGGGATTCGGATTTTCCACCCGGCTCCTTGATTCTTGCGATCCTTACCAGAGGCGCTTCCATTTTCACTCGCGGTGACTTCTCGTCACGGGGATCGGTTGTGATAAAACGTACCCACTTCTTGCCATCCCGCTCAAAAAGCTCCTGCTCCTCCGCATGGATCGAGCTAGTGTAGGCACCTGTATCCAGCTTCGCATTCAGGGAATCTTTTTTTCCTTCGATGAAAATCTTTTCTCTCCAGCCATACACCTGAATCGGATCGGGCGAAACTGGGCGCGCCACTGCGGCGGCCTCCGCTGCCTCCAACGCCACTTCGTCATCAGGATCAATCTCTTGTTTCTTCTCGGCCTCGGCCTTTTTCTCTGGCTCATCCTTGGCCGATTCATCCGCAGCCTCCTCCTTCGCAGGCGGGGCGTCGGCTGCCTCCTCCTCTGCGGAAATGGGTAGCACTGAACCTGATGCGATCAGCAACATCAATAGAAGCTGGGTCTTTAGAAACTGTCTGAAATCCATAGTGTGGGCCGCGACTATCACCCGCCAACATATCAAATAGCAATGGAAATTATAGCCCCTAACCTAACACAACACCCCCCACTGCCCTCCCTCCCGCGTGGAGATGCCCAAAGATTCACACCGTCACGTATTCATCCTTGAGTTTTGAAATCCTAAAATCGAGATTCCCCACCATGACACCAGCCCAACAAGGATACGCCATGCCTGCAGAGTGGACCCCGCAAGCCGCTACCTGGCTCTCATGGCCGGTGGACGACCCACGCCACTGGGGCGGAGAAAAGAAACAAATCATCTGGACCAAGTTCGCTGAAATTGCCGCAGCCATCTCCCGTTACCAGCCAGTCCGCATCAATGCCCCTGGCTCCGCGCACGAGGAAATCGCTGCCGCCTGCAATATCTCGAAAACCAATCCCGCCAATTTCCAGCTCTTCGACCACCCGAACAACGACGTCTGGTGCCGCGATCACGGGCCGATCTTCGTGAAAAACCAGGAGACCGGAAAAACAGCTATAACCAACTGGGAATTTAACGCATGGGGCGGTAAATTTGCGCCCTGGGATCTGGATAACTCCATCCCCACCCAAATCGCCGACTCCCTCGATCTCCCGATCTTCACCGGAGATATGATCCTCGAAGGCGGCGCGATCGAAATAAACGGCCGTGGTCAGCTACTTACCACCGAAGCCGTCCTCCTGAACCCGAACCGCAACCCCCACCTCTCCCGCGCGGATGTTGAGCAGAGGCTCAAAGACACCCTAGGCGTTACTGAAATCCTCTGGCTGGAGAAAGGTATCGAGGGCGATGATACAGACGGCCATATCGATGACCTTGCCCGCTTCACCTCGGAGGGAATCATCCTCGCCTGCGATGAGGCGGACACCTCATCGGCTAACTACCCCGCCCTCGCCGGAAACATGTCCCGCTTGAAAAATTTCACTCAACCGCATGGCGGCACCTACGAAATCGTCCCCATCCACCTCCCGCAGGCTTGTGAAATCCCCGGCTGGCGTCTGCCCGTCCTTCCAGCCTCTTACGTCAATTTCCTCATCCTCAACCACGCGGTTCTGGTCCCGACCTTCCGGCAGCATAAAAACGACGACCGCGCTCTGGGACTCATCCAGGAACTCTTCCCGGATCGTGAAATTGTCCCGATCGATTGCCTCGATCTGGTCCAGGAGGGCGGCACCCTTCATTGCATCTCCCAGCAGCAACCCGCTTGATTGCCAACTGGAACTACGATCTCATCGATGGTTTCCTAATCCTCAGTTTAACTGATTGTCCCCATCGCCCGATTATCGTAACCCTCCAGCATGAGAGCCCAACTTTTCAGCATATTATTCTTTCCCGCCTTAGTTCTCAGTTCTCACGCGAAGGAAGACGAGACCCCACAATCACCTTTTGGTAATATGACCGATGTCACCGGTCTTCGCGGTTACCTCTACGACCTCAAGACCACTGCAGAATTTGAGTTCACGGACATCGCTAAAAACGGAAAAGTTAATCCGGATGAATGTTACGAACTCATCGGAGACCTCGCCAGAAAAGGATTTCGCCAAAAGGACCTCGATGAATTTCGCATCGGTGACACCTACTGCGATCTTAAGAATCTCTCTCTAAAATACAGCGCTGCAGCAGTTGCTCCCGCGGCTTTCGGCACTCCGGAAATCGATCCAACCGGCATCCTCATCGTTTACAAAGGCACCATCGAAGAAGCCCCGGATAAGGAAATCCGCTTCGGTGGTTGGTTTGATGACGCCATGCTCGTCCTAGTCAACGGCAAGGTCGTCTTCTACACCGCGTGGCGCGAAGGAAAGACCAAATACAAATCCGCCGAATTCGGAAAATTTCGCGCCAACAAGGTCAAGGAGACAGGAGGCATGACCGGCAGCGGCGATGCCTATGGAGACTACCTCCAGCTCCGGAAAGGCGACGTCGTCCAAATCGCTCTCGCTGAAATTCCGGGCGGAAAGATCGGCGGAGTCCTGAAAGTGCAGGTGAAAGGTCAAAGTTACCGCAACGATAAAAACGACGATCCAATCCTCCACCCCTTCATCGCTGGAAAGCTCTCGCGCGACGAAGAAAAAGCTCTCGAGAAGACTGGCTTCGAGTACAATCTACGCAGCATCCCGGAATTTAAATTCGCCGTAGCCGAGTAGAACTACCAATCCCTATCCCCCTTACCTTGATGGGTAGGGAAATATTATTGGCTCGATTCTTCCCTGCTGGAAATAGGATTTCTGATCACTGGAAATTCACCTTTCCCCTCGTCTCCAGGCCCTCAAGGCCAGGCCCAGATATCCTGCTACGTCCGTAGCGGTAGTAGGCTCACCCTTCTCGGACTCAGAAAGCTCCGCCGCGCAGCCACATAGCCACGCTCCCAGGGATGCGGCATCCAGACGATCCATCCCTCCACCCAGTAGCGCCCCGATCACCCCGGAGAGTAGATCGCCTTGACCACCATTGGACATCGCAGGCGTTCCTGTAGCATTTATTCGCAGCTCTACCCGCGCCTTCGCGATCACTGTCCGCGCCCCTTTGAGGAGCAGCACAGCCTCTGTTTTTGAAACAAATTTCACTGCAGCTTCCTCCCGTTCCACACCATCCAGTTCCGGCACCAACCTCGCAAACTCGCCCGGATGCGGCGTTACCACGTGTCTTCCGGATAGCTCCATTCCCTTCCGAGAAACGAGATTCAGACCATCCGCATCGATCACCATCGGGACCTCGGTTTCAGAAATAAGCCGCATAAGCCCCGTCTCGAAGAGATCATCCATTTTCCCCAGCCCCGGCCCCACTACCACTGCGTCCAGACGCTCGTCCAGCACCACCGCGGGATTATCGCACGCCTTCAGCATCACCTCCAGCGGCAGCCTACCGCGGATCGCATCGCAGCTCTCCGTTCTCGCATACACAGTCACCAGCCCGCCCCCGGCGCGCACTGCTCCCAGCGCACTCATCACAGCGGCACCGGAAAATTCGCGGGATCCAGCTACGATCCCCACCCTACCTGCTTTCCCTTTGTGGAAATCATAATCCCTCCGCGTCTTTCCATAGCCACAACATTGCGGCGCCACCATCTCCATTCCGCTCCCAGCACCTGCCAGGCCCTCCACCGCCACCACAGCCAGAGAGCCGACCCCATTCGCGGCCCCGGCTTTCAATAGCCCTGCCTTGGCCGAGCCAATCATATAGGTCCGATCCGCCACCACCGCTCCCTCGTGGATTTCGCCGCTATCGGGATCGACCCCGGAAGGTAGGTCCACTGCCAACACCACGGCCCCCGCTTCATCCCGCAGCCGCCTCATTTCCCTAGCCAGCCCTGCCAAAGGTTCGCGCAATGCCCCCTTCGCACCGATCCCCAGCAAACCATCCAGCATCAGTGGCACCGCCGGGAAATCCTTTTCGAAACCCTCTTCCAGCATGCAATCCAGCCCCAGCTCCATCCACTGCTCCCTCGTCAGATCCGCCATCTCCGCCACCGGATACCCTGCCCTGACCCCCACCTCGAAGCCGAACTCATCCCGCAGCACTCCCAGCGCGATCAGGGCGTCCCCCGCGTTATGCCCCTTCCCCAGATAGGCAACCGCCGCGATTTGATCAGGATATTGCCGGCCAATTGCCATCCCCAGGGCCCGCCCCGCTTTACGCATCAGCTCCCTTTCGGAAATCCCGGATTCCATTGCCACTCTCTCCAGCCCCCTCATCTCTTCTACGGATACCGCTTTCATATAGCCGAAATACTAGATCCATACCGGCGATAATACAACCCGCCCACGTCCGTGCATTTTGCACACAAGACAACCCTTCGTCCGCTAAATGCAATCCGGCTAACCGCTCCTTCCGCCGACCACTTCGCTCCCAGCTCAACATCCATAACACTTGAGTGAAATCGCCGCCCTCTGGCACTATGCCTGCAATAGTTATTATCAAATCGTCTGTGCAATCGGCACAGATCCTAAAAATCAAAACGAAAGACCAAATATTATGTTAAGCTGGGCACTCACATTTCTTATTCTCGCACTCATCGCAGGTGTTCTCGGATTCGGCGGACTCGCCGGAGCCGCTTCCGGAATCGCACAAATTTTATTCGTGGTATTCCTCGTGCTCCTTGTAGTATCGGCAATTGCTAGGGCTGTCCGTGGCGGCCGTCCTTAACTTGCCTGAACAACCAAAACCAAATATGCCAAAATCAATTTCCACAGACTTTAAATCTAAGCATCTCATGAGTAAAATCAGTGACGATATATCAAAACTGAGAGAAGACGTTTCCACACTCTTCTCACATACTGGAAGACACACACTCCCCGAGGGAGCACACCACTTGGCAGATTATGGACGCCACAAGCTCCATGCAGGTGGTGCCCTCGCGGCCTCTGGCATCCAGTATCTCAAGGAAAATCCTAAGCAATCCTCCGCCGGACTAGCTGGTGGACTTCTTCTCCTCGGAGCAGTGGGCTTCGGCATCTACTACCTCTGCAAATCAGAGTGCACCTGGTGCAAGAAGACGACCGAAGAAGACGAGGAATCCGCTGAGCCGGGCCTCACACCTTCGTCGGAGCTACCATCTTATATCTCATGAAATACCTCTATCTAATTATCGCATCCGCTTTCGCCGTAGCTTTCACAAGCTGTAAGGAAGCCGATGCTGAAGCTGACGCATCCTTTGCGAAATCCACTTTTGAAGCTCTTGCAAGGGGTGACTCATCCGCTGCTGACAACATCGATTGGGAAACCCTGAACTCTCTAGGCACTCCGGTAGGTTCCACCTACTCCGCCATGCAGAAAGAAGAGGACAAAGCTGCCTTCCGTAAAAACTTCATCGCCCAGTTCTCTTCATCTTTCCGTGACAGCGGAGGCAAGCTGGAGGATTTCACGAACTGGCGCGTGACCACCCACGATGACACCCACACGGAAGTCAGCGCGGACGGTCCCAACGGCACCATGGTCATCACGGTTTCCGAAAGGAATGATGTCGAACGTGTTTCCGTTCTCGAACTGGCCCAATAAGAAGCCATCGACTACTAGTTAATCAAAGCGGACCACTCTTCACGGGCGGTCCGCTTTTGCTTTTATCACCATCGCGAATTGCTCTTTGAATTTGAAAACCAAAACCCTAGCCTCACCCCGTGGTCGAAAACAGTGACTTGAGAGCCGTCCTTCAATATATCCCCCAATTCCGGGGAAAAATTTTCTGTGTCCTCATCGAAGCTGGACTGCTGCCGGAACCTGCCGTCGCGGAAACATTGCTCGATATTGCTGTTCTCGAAGACCTCGGTGTGAAGCTCGTCCTCGGCGTCCTTGGAGGTGATCTAAAAGAACTCTACGATTGGACACTCGAGTGCGAAATCATGGCAGCCCGCGTCACCCGCCCCATTTCCGATGAACTAGCCGCCCAGGAGGTCCTGGAGATCCTCAAGCGCGGCCAATCAGCCATCATCGACGCATCCGGTATCGGGCCGCTCGATCCTGTGGTTATCGATTTCTCCAAACGCATTGGCGTCTCCAAGCTGATTGCCCTCCTCGAGGAAAGCATCCTCGTGGATGGCCAGCCAGCCCACGCAATCCGCGCCGCGGATGTCCAGTCCGTCCTTGAAACCAGCAATGTGGACGGCCGCGATCTGCTCCTTTCCGCAGCTGCTGCGTGCGATATGGGGATCCCCCGTGTCCACGTGCTCAACGGTCGTCAGCAGGGCGTCCTCGTCGATGAACTTTTCTCCAACGAAGGTGTGGGCACCATGGTCCACGCCGATAGCTACCGCGTCATCCGTGAACTGCGGGAAGAAGACATCCCGGAGCTCTTGGGCATGATCGGCCGCGTCGTCCGCCGCACAAAACTCGTCCCGCGGAACTACGAGGACATCTACGAAAAACTCGCCGATTACCGCGTCATGACCATCGATGATAACGTCGTCGGCTGTGTCGCTCTCCACGAGTATCCGAAGACGAATTGCGCGGAAGTCGCCTGCCTTTACGTGAAGCAGGCACACGAGGGCCGAGGCTACGGCTACGAGCTCGTCGCCCATGCGGAGGAAATGGCCATCCACAAATCCATCCCGCGCGTCGTCGCCCTCACCACCCGCGCGGCAGAATTTTTCGGCCGCGCCGGCTACGCTCGCACGGAGAAATCCTCCCTCCCGCCGAAGCGCCTCGCCCTGTTCGAAGCCTCCGGCCGCGACTCCCTCGTTTTCGAGAAAAACCTCCTTGGTTCCTGATTCTCCACGGCCTTCCGCATAGCTGGCCGCAGGATGGATTTTCATTGCCGCATCCGCGCACTCGTCGAGTATAGTAAGTTATGAAACTCAAATTCTGTGGCGCTGCAGGCACCACCACCGGCTCCCAACACCTTCTCGAAATCAACGGAAAGCGCATCCTCCTGGATTGCGGACTATACCAGGGCCGCCGGAAAGATGCCTATGAGGTCAATTGCTGCTTTCCCTACTTCGATCCGGAGTCAGTGGACCTCGTGATCCTCTCCCACGCCCATATCGATCACAGCGGAAACCTTCCGAACCTTTCCCGCAAGGGCTTCACCGGCACCATCTACAGCACCCACGCCACCCGCGATCTCTGCCAGGTCATGCTCCGCGATTCCGCACGCATCCAGGAAAACGATATCAACTGGGTAAACAAACACCGCAAACGCAAAGGCCTTGAGGAAGTCGAGCCACTCTACAATGAACAGGATGCGGAAAAATGCCTCCGCCAGTTCGTGACCCTTTCCTATGACCGCCCCATCCACATCGCGGATGGCGTCGAGCTCACTTTCGTCGATGCCGGCCATATCCTCGGCTCCGCCCAGATCATTCTCGACGTGAAGGATCAGGACGATGGCGGAAAGGCGAAACGCTTCCTCTTCTCCGGCGATGTTGGCCGTGGCGGCAATGAAGTCCTTCGCGATCCAGTGCCCGTCGCGGACGTGGACTTTCTCCTCATGGAAAGCACCTACGGCGGCCGCGAGCACCTCGCACCTCCCGGCATTGATGAGGCGTTTTCGGAAATTATCCTGAGCGCCATCAAACGCGGCGGAAAAGTCATCATCCCCGCCTTCGCAGTGGAGCGCACCCAGCAGCTCCTCCATGTGCTGAACGAGCTTTTCGTTTCCGAGAAACTCCCGCGCATCCCGGTCTACGTCGATAGCCCGCTCGCGGTCAGCGCCACGGAAATCTACCGACTCCACCCGGATTCCTTTAACGAGGAAGTCTACGAGGCTCTCTTCCACCGCCAGAACCCCTTCGGCTTCGAGGACCTCACCCTCGTCCGCTCCGTCAAAGGCTCCAAGGCCCTCAACGATATCGAAGGCTCTGCCATTATCATCTCCGCATCCGGCATGTGCGAAGCCGGTCGCATCCTCCACCACCTGCGTAACAATATCGGAAATCCTGATAACACCATCCTCTTCGTCGGTTACTGCGCGGAAGGCACGCTCGGCAGGAAAATCCGCGAGGGCCAGAGCCCGGTCAACATCCACGGAGACCCGTTCGAGGTCAAAGCCCGCATTGCAAAGATCGATTCCTTCTCCGGCCATGCGGATCACTCGGAACTCGTCGATTACTACAACGCCATCACCGGCCCCAAAACCCAGACATGGCTGATCCACGGTGAACAAAAACACTCTCTGGATCTTCAGGCCGCCCTTCAGAAACCCAACCGCAAGATCAGCATCGGAAAACTGGGCAACGAAGCGAAATTCTAAAAAAGGACGATCCCTCACCTCCTCTCCAGGTCTGGAGGGGGGGGAAATAGCTATGGGTATCACGCCCACCTCGATTCCCGGGAAGCCTTACCGCTTCACCTGAAGCCCCGCCTGCGGTAAGACCATCCCATGCGGCAATATTCACCCACACAACTGGTTCTCGGTGGATGCTTCCTAGCCTTCGGCGCCTCTTTTCTGAACACCGGCTTTATCCTGAACACCGGCACATCCGTCAGCCATCTCACCGGTGATATTGCCAAAATCGGAGCCGGAATTTCAGCCTTCGGGCGCGATGATCGCTACCAGATTCTCAAAGTAACGGTAGCCACCCTGGGCTTTATATTCGGGGCCACCATCTCAGGATTTCTGCTCCATCACCCGACACTTGAGATCAGGATGCCCTACGGGCGCATCCTCGCCGCCCTCGGCATCTTTCTAGTCGCAGCGCACTTCACTTTTCGTCCCTATCCCCTCCTCTCCATAACCGTCGCCAGTGCGGTATGCGGTTCACAGAATGCCCTCGCCAGCCGCTACCGGGGCATTGTTCTCAGGACCACCCACCTCACCGGTCTGTTTACGGATTTCGGAATCCACCTCGGCATGAAACTCCGCGGGCACTCCATTGAAGCCTGGAAATTACTAGTCCCCGTATTCATCACTTTCTCATTTTTGCTAGGTGCCATCACCAGCAGTATTCTCATCCTCAGATACAGCGAAAACTGGATCCTCACCGCCGGCATTGCCTACTTCATCTCCGGAGCACTCTGGAGCGCGTATCTCTACACCCGGAGAAACCGGCAGAGTTCATAGACCAGGTAATATCCGGCAATGCAATTTGTGCCGAGGTTATTGCAGAATGCGGCGGACCTTCAGGGCCCTGAATCCGCTGTTCCAAGGTCTACGGGTATTCGGGCCGCTGGAACATAACTTGCGAAAAGGGCGGGCATCCCGGCTCCGGCAGATCCGGCTCCATCGACTGGAGTCACCGGCAGCTGTCAGACACCTACCTAAAAGAACCATGAACAACCAGTCTTCCAAGGAATCCAGCTCATCAAATCCCACCGCAGGCAAATGTCCGTTTACCGGACTGGGAGGAGAACTCCACCAGCAGGCAAAAACTGCCGATGACGTAATGACCACCCAGCAGGGAGTCCCCATCAGCGATGATCAAAATTCACTCAAAGCCGGCCGTCGTGGCCCCAGCCTCCTTGAAGACCAGGTGCATCGTGAAAAAATCTTCCACTTCGACCATGAGCGCATCCCGGAACGCGTGGTCCATGCCCGCGGCTACGGCGCGCGCGGCTATTTTGAAAATTACGAGGACCTGTCCGATCTCACCTGCGCGGATATCTTCCAGCGCCCGGGGGAAAAGACCGAAACCTTCGTCCGCTTCTCGACCGTCGCCGGCAGTCAGGGCTCCCCGGATCTCGCCCGGGATGTGCGCGGTTTCGCCGTGAAATTCTACACGAAAAAAGGAAACTGGGACCTCGTGGGCAACAATATCCCCGTCTTCTTCATCCAGGACGGAATGAAATTCCCGGATCTGATCCACTCGGCAAAGCCTGAACCGGATCGTGGATTCCCACAGGCACAAACGGCCCATGACAATTTCTGGGACTTCATGTCCCTCATGCCGGAGGCCACGCACATGGTCATGTGGGCCATGTCGGATCGCGCAATACCCCGCTCGTTCCGCTTCATGGAAGGCTTCGGCGTCCACACCTTCCGCCTGGTCAATGCAGCCGGTGAATCCACCTTCGTGAAGTTCCATTGGAAACCCAAGCAGGGCCTGCAATCCGTTGTCTGGAATGAGGCAGTGAAAATCAACGGAGCCGATCCTGATTTCCACCGCCGCGATCTCTGGAACACCATTCAGGCAGGTGACTTCCCGGAATGGGAGCTCGGCATCCAGATCATCGATGAGGAGGTCATGAACAAATTCCCCTTCGATATCCTCGACGCCACAAAACTCATCCCCGAGGAACTCGCTCCGGTAAAACCGATCGGCCGCCTCGTCCTGGATCAGGTGGTAGACAATTTCTTTGCCGAAACCGAACAGGTCGCTTTCTGCACACAGAATATCGTCCACGGCATCGACCACAGCGATGACCCACTGCTCCAGAGTCGCAATTTCTCATACCTGGACACCCAGCTCAAGCGCCTCGGAGGTCCGAACTTCACCCATATCCCCGTCAATGCCCCGCGCTGCCCGATGCGCCACTTCCAGCAGGACGGCCATATGGCCATGCATAACCCAAAAGGGCGCGCAAACTACGAGCCGAACTCCTGGGAAGGCGAAGAACGTGGTCCACGTGAGACGGAAGACGGCTTCCGCTCCTACCCGGAGCCCATCGAGCAGAATGCGGTCAAAACCCGCGACCGCTCGGAAACCTTTTCCGACCATTACAGCCAGGCTCTCCAGTTTTACATCAGCCAGACTCCTACCGAGCAGGAACATATCCAGAACGCGCTCGTCTTCGAGCTCAGCAAGGTCAAGACAGCCGGCATCCGCACCCGCATGATGTCCAACCTCCGCAATGTGGACGAGGAACTCACCAAAAAAGTCGCCGAAGGGCTCGGAATGGAAATGCCGGATGCTTCCACACCCGCCCGCGAACCGATCACCGATCTTCCAGAGTCCCCCGCACTCAGCATCATGAAAAACGGGCCGGAAAACTTTGCCGGCAGGAAGGTCGGCATCCTCGTCTCCGATGGTATGGACCAGAAACTCTTCGATGCCATCTCGGATGCGGCGAAGAAAGAAGGAGCCATGGTCGAAGTCATTGCCCCGAAAGTCGGCGGAGTGAAATCCGACGCGGAGAAAATGATCGAAGGTGATGAGAAACTCGATGGCGGTCCATCCGTCCTCTACGATTCCGTCGTCTTGCTCATTTCCGAGGAGTCCGTTGCCGAATTTGCGAAAAAACCAGCCGCGCGTGACTTTATTTCAGATGCCATCGCCCACAAGAAATTCATCGCCTATTCCAAAGGTGCGGAATCTCTTCTGGAGAAACTAGGCATGAAGGAAAAAGTAGACGATGGCTTCGTATCCCTGGAGTTGGATACCGATGCCACCACCTTTATCGAATCCTGTCGTAAACTAAGATACTGGGACAGAACCGAGTAAACTCTTTCTGCAATCCAAACCTGGAAAACCAATTGCAAAGGCGTTCCGTGTAAAAGCGGGGCGCCTTTTTTCTTCCTCCCTGGTTCTTCGGGGATTTATAAAAATCTGGCACCATGTAAATTTATCAATATGATTACCGGCAATTATGATAACCTACCATCTGCTGGGTTTACTATTTCCGCATAGTGAATGGCTCCCCGGCCTCGTCTACGTAATTATTGTTGGCTTGTTGTATAGGAAGACCACCCGTGATTGTAAGGAGATCGGTGAGAACATCCGGCTACACGGCCTTCTCATTCTCTTCTTCCCGTTACTCTTCGGTTTCTGCTGGCTACTCATCTGGCCGGGCTCACTCAGACTCCGCCTTTGCGGCACATCCATCCAAAACACCTCGGAGGCACGTCTCTACCGCAGACGCGAAAACGGACGGGCGGAAAAACATAATTCCTCCCCAGTCTAAGGCAACAGAATCGGCTTTAACTAAAACCAATAAACCCCATGGAACCCGCATTTATATTTATCGGATTTATCCTCCTCGCCATAGTCATCCGCCTCATCTCCGGCTCGATCGATGGTGACCGGGTGGAAAAATACATCCGCGGTATGGGTTGCGAACTCATTGATAAAAGCTGGGCTCCTTTCGGCCCGGGCTGGTTCGGCGAGCAAGAATCCCGGATCTATGAAATCATCTACCGCGATCCCCAGGGGTTGACCCACCGGGCCCACGTCAAGACCTCCATGTTTAGCGGCGTCTACCTCACCAACGACCAAATCGTCGGCGGAAATCCGGGGCAAAGTGTTGAAGCCGAAAAGGCGGATCTGCGCAGGCGCCTCGCCGAGCTCGAAAATCAATAAAACCACCATGCACCTCGGCATCTTGGACATCTGTATGCCCGTAAAGACCATCAAAGCCTTCACAGCCTTCTACAAGGAGTTGGGTTTCGAGCTAAAAGGCGGCACCCCGAATCCATGAAAACCACCCAACGCTACCAGACTTTTTCTTCCCGGTTCCTCGCGGGAATCGTCGATAGCCTGGTATTTATACCAGTCGCCATCGCGGATGCATTTATTATAACGGAAGATAGTCCGGACTACCTTTTGTTTTTTTGGATACCCCTATCCTATGCAAGCTACAGCATCTATTCCGTGCTCATGCATGCGAAATACGGACAAACACTTGGGAAAATGTGCGCCAAGGTGAAGGTCCTCAACGCAGCTGAAACCGATGTCCCCGGTTTAAAGCGCGCCTTCCTGCGTGATTCCATCTACATAGCAATGACGGCATTCTCTATCGGATGGGTGCTTCGCAACATCCTCGCAGGGGATTTCACCTTCGCATTCTACACCTCGGAGGTGAATTTCTACTTCAGCACTTTCTCGGTCGTCTGGCTTCTTCTCGAATTTGTCACCATGCTCACCAATTCCAGACGTCGCGCCCTACACGACTTCATCGGCGGGACGGTGGTTGTTAACAAGCCATACCTCAGGGAGAAAATTCCGGACTCCCAAACATCTGGTTCATCCGCAGTAAAAGGACCATCCCACGATCCCGCTTCTCCGTATTAGATTAATACTCCGGGTATGGATGCATACTCGCCCCAGCCCCTCCATTTCTTCTACCATTCGAAAAAGCATGAAACACGCCCTTCTCATACTCCTCACAATGACCAGCCAGCTACTGTCCGCGGCAGAGCCTTCGAAACCGGAATTCCACTACACCACCTTCATAGCAAAACCCGCCGCAGAAGTTTGGAGCGCTATTACTGAAAAGAAAACTATCAATCAATACTACCTCGCCCCCATCCATACTCTGGAACTCAAGAAAGGCGGCGCCATCAGCTACGGAGTGGATCGGGAATTCATCACCGGCACCATCTCCACCATCGAGGCACCTGTGAAACTCATACACACATTCAATTTCGTTGGCTCGGACGCTCCGGAGACCCTGGTTGAATACCGGATCGAGCCCATTGGCGATTCCATGTGCTCGCTCACCATTTCCCATACCGGATTCCAGGCGGGAGATCAGACATTTGCAGATATCACCGGCGGCTGGCCGGTCATAGCTTCATCCCTGAAAACCATTCTGGAAACAGGAAAGCCCCTCCCTTGGCCGGAGAGATAGAATAAGCATTAGGAAACGCTGGGATTCGCCAATCCACTTTCCCCATGAGCATCTGGAACAACAAAGATCACCACACCATCCTCGATGATGCGGAAGACCTCGGCCACAGCCCATCCGGCGGCCGGGTCAGGCAATGGCTCTGCGGCATAGGCCTCGCAGGGATACCTGTTGCCTATGGGATCAATTCCATTCTTATCGGTCACACCACCCTCTTCGGCAGCCGTGGCAGTGGCGGTATCGATCTCAGGGGCACCGCCGGCCTATCTCTTGCCATCTCATATATTGCCCTCGGCACCTTCGCTCACTTCCACTACTTCTGGGGCCTCAGTCCACGTCTATGGCCCTGCAGTATTTATGGGAAAGTCCTCTCCCTCGTCGTATTTCCCACCAGTCTCCTCTATGCCCTCTACCTTGCATTTATTTAGGAGAAATAACTCGCAGATTCATCCACCACCCGCTTCCTCATGACCAATTCCAGCCTCTTCATCATCGCGAAAATACCCCTGAAGCCCGAGCACTACACCTCTGGTAAAGAGGCCATAATTGGAATCCTCCCGGAGACACGGGCAGAAATAGGCTGCCTACAGTTCGAGCTTCACGAGGAAGCCGGTGAAAATACCCTGTTTCTTTACGAGGAATGGGTCGATCAAGCCGCGCTCGATCTCCACTACCAGCAGGAATACACCAAGGCAGTCTTTGCCAACTACACCGCTTAGCTCTCCCGCCCGATTAAGGTTCACAAATTGGAGAAACTATAGCCCGTTATCCAAAATGTTCCGAATCCTCCTATTTGTCATACTGATTCAGGCAGCTTACTCCGGTGAGCCTGCTTCCCGGCTCTACGATTCATGGAAATCCGATGCCGCCGCCACCAATGCCTACCTTGGCAAGCACGCGAATCTCAATGAGATGCAGAAGAGGATATTTTCTGACTTCTTCGGTAAATCCGTCATCACATTCCGTCCCGATGGCTCCGGGTTCATCGAATTGGCGAGCAATAGTTTCACGATGGAAGACGGCCGCGTCCGGGAACTTCCCGCAAGTAAAACCGACTTCACTTTCAAAATTCTCGATGAGGCGGAGTCCCAAATCGTCATCAGAACCACCTTTGCGGAAGGGATCTTTACGGATCATCCATTTGCCATTCTGAAACTACACGATGCGGACACCTATTCCGTTTCTCTCTCCGATGGATTCGCGGAAATAAACGGCCGCGAGTTCTTCAAACGGCTGGAAGCCCCTGCCCCGCCGATCGGAGAAGAATAACGGATATCCACTCGTGGAATTGTTCGCACTGAGAATCAGTCATCTCGGATGATCTCATTTTTCGCCATCCACCCCGGCCATTACGGTGCATTTGCCTCCCACAGTGGTTGATTTGCTAACGGCGCAGCTTTGCTCCTGCAGGACAGCTGATCCAATCTCCAGCGGGTCGATAACTTTCGATTGACTCTTTTTGCAGGATTTCTTATCCGTTCCACCCGTTCAGTCGATTATTCCGAAAAAACTCAAACCCAGAACTCTCATATATCATGAATCCGAAATTGTTGTTCTTATCTCTTCTCGTATCCGCTGGTTCAGCCAATGCAGTGACGCTGCTCAGCACCGGTGGAACCGTAGATACCGGGATCACCTACGCATTTTCAGGTGATGTTGCAACACAGGCGGGTGGTGCGGGCCAAGACTTGCTAACTACCACAAATACAGGTGGTTCCTTTACTGTCACTTTCACAGGCGGAGCGGTGGACCTCACCATATACAATACGGAAATAAATCAGGCCGTAAACTTCGACGGACAAAACCCAGCTGAAGGCTACAACGCGCAAGTCGTGGCCGATGCCGGGACATGGTCCTACACAGCGGGTCTTATCGATCTTACCAACGGGAATGCTGCAGGTGCCAATGCCGTAGCCGGACTGGGGACCAGCACATTTACAATCGGCAATGCCCGAATCTTTGCTGATGATGCCGCCAACGGAATTGATGTTGCAAACAGTGGGGCGCCACCGTCCGAAATCGACTGGGGGTCGTTCCAGATTTCCGGAGTTTCTTCAATCACCTACTCATTCTCCGATGTGACCAATTTTGAAGGGATCCGCATCGACGCGATTGTTCCGGAGCCGTCATCCGCCGCTCTTATCGCGCTAGGTGGCATTGCATTCCTCGGACGCCGCAGACGCTAGATCCCGGAAAATTCCATTTTCAACAAAGAAGCCCGATCTCACGTAGATCGGGCTTTTTTTATCTCGCTGAAACCTTGTGAATCAGACACCAAGGCTGGCACAGCCAGGGCCGCCCGCTATTCCACAGCCTTCAGAAGAACCACCCAATCCTCTTCCACTGAGTCCGGTGGATTCCCTATCGAGGTGATCTCCCCACCTCCGCTCACACGGGCAGGACTGCCCTCGATCATATCGCCACTGCCTCGCGGATCATACCAATGCACGGAAAATTCCCGATCCGCGGCTCCGGATAGATCCACTCTGCCCTCTCCTCCGTTTTTCAGGTAGATCAGGTAGGTCTCCCCCTGCTTGGCCATTGCCCAGTTATCGTCCCCGATCGCCAGATCATCATCGGGCTTCATTTCAGCAATTTTCCCCGCCAGATTCGCGTTCATGAAATCGGCAGCGCGGCCCGCCGCTACCCAGCAGTCCTCATAGCTACGGTAATCGATGTGCTTCACATCATCATTCCCCGCGTAGAATTCCATGTGCCCGCCGGCCAGTGCCGCTCCCCAGATCACTTCCTTCCTTAGAATATCCACCAGCCCATCCGGCCGCTTGCCGAACCACGGTTCATCGATGGCCACCACCCACGGATGCCCGCCTTCCGCGCTCAGGTCATACCACTTCCTGACCTCATCGTGATTGCTCAGCACCTCGAATTTTTTCTTCCGGTTCGGTTTGCTTAAAAATGTCTGCAGGCTGGGCCCCGTGATATCTTCGAATCCGATCAGCTGCGGGAAAATATCATCGAAGATCCCGGCAGGCCCGTTGTGGACGGATATATGATCGTCATAATAAGTCAGCGCACGGATGCGGCTGGCGAATTCCATTCTCTGTGCGTCCGTGTTCGGCTGGTGAAATCCTTTTCCCGGCGCCTGGTTTTCCTCACCCACGTTCCATGTGATGGCCATGTGGTGCCCGAAACGCGCGATAAGCTCGCGGTATAGAATCTTCCGCGTATCGGAAAAGCTCCCGCCACCGTCCCGGGATTCCAGGTAATTCGTATTCTCGGATTCGGAGAGCTGGAAGTGGACCATCAGCCCCATTTTATCAAAATGTGTGAAGAGCACCTCCCACTGGGCCAGCTTGGATACATCGTAGGTATCGGTGTCATCCGCCCCGGTCCAGGGCCAGGCCTCCTTCCCATCGCCATACGCATTCATGCATAGAAAGTAATGCGCGTTCACGCCGTGGCCGGAAAGATAGTTGATCAGGCCGATGATTCCCTTCCCCTTGCCTTCCCCCCAGGTCGGATCGCCCGGTTTCCAGTCGGCGATGTTCGGCGTATACAGATCCTCCTCATGGCTTGGCGTCCCATCGAATTCCCCGTATTCCAGCAGCACTTCCGGGCTGTTGGCCCCGAATTTGATGAATGAATCCCCATCGGCAAAGCGCAGGTAATGCCCGCCCACATATTCCAGCTTCCCCTTGCTCCGGAAATCCTTACCGGATTTATCCTGTGCCCCGATCATGAAGCTCCCCGCCTCCCCATCCGGGCCGGTGCCGCCCGTGCCGCCGGAAAGATCCGCCGCCACGTTCTCCCCGGTCACGAAATCCACCCTGTAGTTCCATTCCCCCTCCTCACCTCCGGTGAAACGCGCTTTCCACTGGTTCCCGCCCGTGGCGGAGCTATTGGCAGCATCCCCGTCCGCATCGAAGAAACCCGGCACCCGGTATTCCTTCCCGCCGGGTGAGGTAAAGGTCACGTCCAGCCGGTAATTCCTGAAGGTCTCCGGGGATTCCTCCACCTGCGGCCCATCCAGAGCCAGCTCGATGCGGTGCCATTTCTTCAGACTTCCATCATCATTCCGCTCTCCCGAGATCTGGCCTGCCGGTGCCGCGAGGGATGCCGTGCAGAACAAGCACAGAGCTCCTATGTTCTTAAATGTAACGATATTCATGGGTTTTTCTACTGAGTGATACGCTGCTATTCTCCCCGACTTACACTTGGCATCAACATCGCGCCCCTGAAGCTCGGTTTCACATCGTCGAAATCAGAGGTGAGCTCGAAGGTCAGCGAATACGGCCCCGCGTGCTCGATCTTCACCGTGCCGAGGATGCAGTGGGACTCCGCCATTTTCACCAGCGTCTCCACCCGCTTGTATTCGGTCAAGGGACCTTCCACCACCTGCCCCGCCACGGTCGCCCGCACCCGATCATCCGCGGCCCATTCGATGTCGTCTCCCATGTTGCAGATCGCCACCACATCATACACGCCCGGCTCATGGATACTGAAATCCCAGCTCAAGGCCTGGCCCTTTTTATCGAACCCTTTCACCGTCAATCCCCTGCCCGCCATCATGCCTTTGCCCTTCAGCGGGACGGTGATCATTTTCATAGTTCTAGGCCTCATAAGGCTTCAGAGATGATCGTGGCTGACCGCACCATCCTTCGCGTCCCCGATTCCGATAAACACAGATTCGAGCTCCCGCAATTTGGTCGGACAGTCATTGTCCGCGACCAGAAAGGAAACGCGCTCTCAAAATACACTTGGATCGGCACCGCCTTTAAAAAGGACTAATTCACAAAAGGAAAAAGAGGGTCAACCGCGTCGCCCAATTAGGAGCCGATGTGACAAAAAACATAAAACAGGCACCTGAATTTTTTGTTCATTCCAGAATTCCGTCCTGAAAGTCGCTAGATTTTGTTGTAAGACTTTCACTTTATGACGGTTAAAAACTTACTAGTTACCCAACCTGAAATATGGCCGTGCTCTATGGGCACCCAGGTAGTCTCTCCATTTTTTTTTGTCTTACCTGTAACGAATACATTGGTTCCATTTGCAATCGAACTTACCTTAGAAAAGCTAGATCCCGGCCCAGAACGTATCGTTAAAAAATCTCCAGAGGGCACCCCCAAAACACGACACATCGGAGGACCCACAGTGGCTACTTCTAGTTCTCGCTGCGACAGTATGCTCATTACTGCACTTTTGAAACCTAGATCCGTAAGTCGAAACTTGGAGATGGATTCCGCACTTTTGATCGCTTGATCCGGATCCAGGTTTGAGATCGTTTGCAAGGCTGATCGAGCCTTTGCCCAATTTCCTAACATCACATTAGTCATCATCACATTATCCCAGCCCATGGCAAAATCAGGCATTATCGACACACATTTCTCAAGTGCAACGAGAGATTCCGGATATCGATTTTGAGCTCTGATTACGACCCCAAGGTTATTCCACGCAATATGATCAGTGGGGTTTATTTCAACCACCTTGCGATAAGATGCTTCTGATTGTTGATCTAGACGAAGCATCGATGCGCTGTATCCATGTTGGAAATGAAGGTATGAAGATGTGGGATATTTTTCAAGCAACTCACTGGCAATCTTCATAGAGACGACCCAATCCTCCAAATCCATTTTCTTAGATAATTTAGCTAATGCAGGATCAGAGGTTAATTTTCGATCTGGAGAACTATCCATCTGCGGAATATTCACCTTTAGAGGAGGTATTCTCCGCCCAATCGCCAGCCATTCTTCTTTGGGCTTTTCTAGCAATAACTTCAACGCCTCGACGGGAACAGCAAAGTTGAGGCTTTGCGAAATACCTGAACCTCGAAGATTCAGCGTCATTACTCCTAGAACTTTGCCTTCTCCATCGAAGATGGGAGAGCCGCTTGAACCCGGTGAAATAGCTGCGGTCGTTTGTATAAGCCGTCCTTTATTAGGTAACTCCTCCTCAGGTAGCTTTGAGCTCAAATTACCGATAGGGGCTGAAATCATGCCCTCAGACAGAGTGCCGGATAGTCCTTCGGGGCTACCGTAAACAGCAACACGTTTGCCTACCGCAACGTCACTCGTGTCGGCTAGTTGCAAGTAAGGAATACTTCTACCATCAATTTTAAGAAGCGCTAGATCCGCATCAGCATCTTCCACTACAACCCGAACTTGTTCGTACCTAGCACCATGGTTCGTCATCACTGAAAACGTCAAACCCTTCTCAATTACATGGTGATTAGTTGCAATCAAGCCATCAGGAGACACACTAAATCCGGTTCCCGTCCCTATAACCTCATCAGTTTCGTCCGACACATTGATAAGAAAGACGCATGGAGCCACAGTGGAGGCAAGTGCTTCCAGATCCATGCGCTCCGGCTCCCCAATTACTAAGGCCGCGGTCTTCTTACTTACAACTTCGTCACTAGAAATCTTCTCAACAGGTTTCGATTCAGTAACTTGACTGATCGGCAAAGAATATTCTTCAATTACCTCAACCACGTTACTTCTGCCTGGATTCTCCCTCTTGTTTCCGGAGCCCCCCGCCAGCGAAAATCCTGCCCAAAGTAAAAAAAAACAACCGCATACTGCTGTTATGACTTTAGACTTTGTGGATTCTACGACCTGACGCCAACTAGAAATATCAAACTTTCGGACAGCAGCTCCTCTTTTTTGCCCTTCATCAAGTGACGAGCTTACTTCTCGCAGTAGAAAACGATAAGGCCCTGCATGAAAGTACGAAGGAGCATCAATTCTAATGGGGGTAGTTTCTCCAGATCTTATGAGCCAAATTAGATTTGATTTATCCATGCTCAGACGACACTCCTCGTCAGCGAGACCAACTAATGGCAGAGAAATCTCCATGTCCGGAGATGATCCGATACGCCCAAAAACATTTGGGCTCAGAGAAAATTCGACAGACAACCTGAGATCATCGCAGGTCAGTATATAGGATATCTTATGGGCGAATCCCGACATAGGTCCCTATTTTCTTCAAAAGCTTCTAAAAGTCGAATGGATAAAACCTTCTCCGAAAAGTCCGAGAGTGCGAAGAGACAGCTTGCCGCCAACCACTTTATTTAGCATGGACGCAGAAGGAACCCGTCAGGATAGTGAAACCCTCTCGGATAGCGCACGATGGCTCTGGTTCGGGCCTACAGTTATTCGAGATCTCCTTCTCCTCCAGCTCCCGTAACATCCCCGCAAACAACCTAGTCTCCGGCAGGATCTACGTTTACCAGATCCGCTCCTTGGGCGGCACCACCGGAAAATCCGACTGGAGCGAGAGCGTCTCCCACCGCGCCTACTAGCCACCCGCCACCACCCCCCGCTTCCCCGCGGCGGGACCACCAGCTGTGATAAGGACACCTCTCCTGAGCGCGAACGTGGAACCCGCCGCCACCTTCCCCCCTCTCAAAATTCATGCCCTCGCCGGAAACAAGCCCCAACAGAACCTCGCAAAAGGAAAGGGAATCAGCGACCCGGCACTCTCAGATGACCCATTCATCATTCCGGATGTCCATTTGTTCCAAACAATCAACCCCGGCCTCCGCTTTTCATATCGTGCGCTCCCAGCTTATCCGTGTGCCTCATCCCATGAAACTTCACAAACCTCTTATACCAGTCCACTTAGGTATATTCCGTCCGTTTCTCCAGTCTCCGATGAACTTTTCTCATCTCCCGCATCCATTCCTGAAACCCAAAATATATGTCCCTATTTAAGCAAAAGAAATTAACCCTAGGAGGAATTTCTCATTTGACCACTATAAGGCAGCAAGTCAATTTAAGCCCGTGGAATAATCCACACTGTTCTATATGCTCAGAGAGAGCGTTAGAATGATCGTATGTGTGCAGTCCATAGGCTGAATTCTTCGGCGGGATTCTCGTGTCAGTCAGATTTCCCTCTGCCGCTCCGTTCTCTTCCATTGTGCTCGGGTTCCGGCGGGATTCCTATGTCAGGCAAGATTGAGCGTGCCTTTCCGTTCTCCTGCATTGGCTTGGGTTGTGCTCTGCACTAGCACGCACGTCTTGGATCCACAGGGTTGGAGTAACCGTAAAATATAGAACAAGTCGGAGATGGCGACGCCGAGGAATCCGTCTGATTAAATTCGGAGCTTGACCTCGGCGCGCCATTCCTATGACGTTAGGCAAAGAAAATGAAGACCATACAACATCTGTTCACCCTGCTTGCGACGTTGTTCGTTGCGTTGTCCGCGGTGGCTGAACTTCCGCCATCTCATACGCCGCCCGCTCCGGCGTTCAAAGCCGCCGAAGCAGCTAAGCTCGCAGACGATTATATTGCTAAGACATTTCCCCAATATCCAGAATTGTATTGTAGCGAACTCTCTTACGAGAGTCAATTGATGAAGGTCGACAAGTCAGTAATCTGGCGACTGCGATACATCATTCCGAAGAACCCAGGAAGAACAGTCGAGGGTAGTCCACATCTGGATTGGGGCGTGTGTCTTGTCTTCGTCCATGAAGACAAATCTGTTACTCATACCGCCCAGCCCAAGCGAAATCCAATTGCCGAACAAGAAGGTGAAGAACCACCAGCTATCCGCTTCAAGTCAAGATGACCCTGTTGACAATGACCTTTAACCATGTTGCGCAACCACGCTTCCAGTAGCTGGTCACACCTTTCACTTTAGCCAAGACAATGATTATACCAATTCTAACCCTTTTCATGCAATGCCTCGCATTGCATGAAGATAATTCAATTGATTTACTTGTCGAAGGAATGAACCATGCGCCTAATATTGGTGGTGGCTTACGAGGTGGTCTAATGCTACCTGCGGATGCATCACCGAGATCCGTAGCTAAACTAGCCATCGGCGCTGATGGTATGGGATTCGCTCTACCAAAGAGGCCACTTGTCTATGTTCATTGCTCGAAATCTGTCAAGCTCGCTAATGACTTCGGACGTATCTACACTGCTCTCCATTGTTACAGCACTAGAGGTGAGAAGATGGTGCTGATGAGATATTTAGGAGATGGGGATGGCTGGGATGCGAGAGTCACTGATGCGAAGCTAGTCCGTGAAGTAATGAAGAATGGACTAGTAGATCCACAAGAATGGTGACGCCTAACAAGGCGGAGATGGCGACGCCGAGGAAGCCGTCTGATTAAATTCGGATCTTTACACCGGCGCGCCATTCCTATAACGTTCTATATGCTCAGAGAGAGCGTTAGAATGATCGTATGTGTGCAGTCCATAGGCTGAATTCTTCGGCGGGATTCTCGTGTCAGTTAGATGCTCGTCTGCCGCTCCGTTCTCCCCCATTGTGCTCGGGTTCCGGCTGGATTCTTATGTCAGTTTTGGTTGAGCGCGCCTTTCCGTTCTCCTGCATTGGCTGGGGTTGTCGCTTGGCACTAACACGCACGTCTTGGGTCCACAGGGTTAGAGCAACCGCAAAATATAGAACAAGGCGCAGATAGTGACGTGGTATCAGCCGTCTGATTAATTTGTAACTCGCCACCACGCACTATTGCTTTAACGTTCTGCAAAGAATCTGCAATGAAAGCATGTAACCCTGTTCGCAGCGGCCTATGAATCCCTGGCTACCTCTAATTCTTCTCTCAGCACTCGCTGGAGGAGTATCCGCCTATCTAATTCGGAGTTGGTGGGCGATATTTATGGGAGGTGCTGTTCCCTGGCTCGGGTTGTTGGGAGTCCTTCTATACTACGAGTATTTAGTGCCTTATAGTGGCGGAGGAGCTTCAATGTGGCCAGTTGCTCAACTCTTCGCTGGCACAGTGGCAGCAGCAGTAGGTGCTTCGACTGCGGCGATAATCCATATCAGAATCAAGAAGAGGCAGAACAAGTCGGAGATGGCGACGCCGAGGAAGCCGTCTGATTAATTTGGGAGTTGACCCCGGCGCCGCCATTCCTATGACGTTCTGCAAGAAAAAACCCTATAACCAGCTATGGAGAAAGTAACAGGCATCGGAGGCTTCTTCTTTAAGAGCAAACATCCAAACAAGCTCAATGAGTGGTATGAGAGTAATCTGGGGATTCAGCGTTCAACTCCCGGCGTTTTAGGTGGCGGATGGTGGACGAGTGAGACACCGTCAGTCGTCTGTGCAGAACCAGAAGACGGTGTTTTTGGTGGTGGGAGCCAGTCATGGTACCTCAGTTTCACGGTTGCCGACTTGGACGCTATGATTGCGCAGCTTATGAAGAACGGCGTGAGTGTGGAGTTGAAGCACGCAGACAGCGTTTTTGGTCGATTTGCTCAACTGAACGATCCGGAAGGTAATCATATCGAATTGTGGGAACCGTCGAACGAGGTTTTATCGTCGAAGCCTGACAAACAACAAGCAGAACAAGTCGGAGATGGCGACGCCGAGGAAGCCGTCTGATCAAATTTGGGCTTCACACCGGCGCCGCCATTCCTATAACGTTCGCTAAGAAAATATGAAGCTCTTCAATACATGCGCCAGCATCGGGATAGCATTGCTTTTTGTGCAGGGCGTACAGGGTCAGCTAACCGATGGAGCTGACAACCGCGATAATCGCAAGCAATACATGGAGACGAGCGGAGTGATCGTAGATGTCTGTGTTTACGAGCAAGAATGGGTGCCGCCTAAGGATGGGGAGCCAGACGCGATCCCATTCAAAGAAGGGACGCTCATCCAGCGTGCGGTGGTCACTGGTGTGCACAAGGGCAACGTGGAGATAGGAACGAAGATCGATATTGTTGAGATAATTACCGATCCACCTGAATACATGACCAAGTTCCGGTCAGTCGTGGAAGGAGAACTTCTTACTTGGTTTTACTTCGGCGAGAAGCTGCCGAAGCCGAAGAATGGTCGTCATATTATCGATCACAACCATATGAGCTTCAAGTGGGGCAAGGATAAGGAGGTGATAGCCTATTTGGAAGCGCTCGGAATCAAGACCAAATATAACAAAGCGAACAAGTCGGAGATGGCGACGCCGAGGAAGCCGTCTGATTAAATTGAAAGTTTTCACCGGCGCGCCAATCCTATAACGTTCGGTAAAGAATTAAGACCTTATACAAACCTTGCCGCTAGAATGTCCAAAATGTGGTTCGACTCGACGAATCAAGACGCAAGATAGCGACTCTGGCGGACTAGGATGTGTCCTCCTTATGTTCGGCGGAATTTTACCTGCTCTGTTGTTCGCAGATTATCAACACAATCGAATGATCTGCTTAGAGTGCGGTCACAGTTTCCGAAGGCCATCGCCGCCTTGGAGCGGAACCGCAAAGTTGGTAGCGTGGATTTACTTTCTATTCCTATTACCGCTCTTGGTGGCGACAGCAGTTATCGTTCTAGGCATTTCCACTGAAGCGACAGCGTGGCTGAAGTTGGAGTCGCTTGAGTCGTATGTCAGAGACTATCCTGCCGTATTTCTTGGGATGAGCCTCTGTCAGCTTGTAGTTCTGAGCTTTATCAGTCTCGTCGTAGTCGTGACCTCCAACCGCAAGCACAGAAAGCAGCTCGACCAGTTGCTCACGACAAAGGTCATAGAAGATTTTTCGCTAGACGCCAACTCCAACGATACCGAACATAATAATAAGAAACCGAACAAGTCGGAGATGGCGACGCCGAGGAAGCCGTCTGATTAAATTCGGGCTATACACCGGCGCGCCATTCCTATGACGTTCTGCAAAGAAATGAAGAAGCTACTTATCGCACTTTCAATTGGTGGTTGTGCGCTTCTGTTGGTTGCTGGCGGCCTTTACTGGATGTTACGCGCACCAGTGCCATCCGAGGGTGACGTAGTCGGATTATATACCGGGTCGAAGGATGGATACTTCGATCAGGTGGAGATCATGCCAGATCACAGATTCATTCAGACGTTGAAGAAGCCAAGCGGCGAGACAATTACGATCGAGGGAACATGGACGCTCAAGAACCGCGGTTTGTTGCTTGGTGATTATTCGTTCTTCATCGATACCGACACCGATAAGGCGCTAATTGAGCCTAGAAGCTCCTCTTCATTCCCCTTTACGGTGTTTCCGGATTCTCTGATTTACGACTGGGGTTCAAGCTACTACAAGCTGACCAAGCCTTAGACTCTCAAGACACTAACTCGTGCACAACAGAAACAACCAGCAGAACAAGGCGGAGATGGCGACGCCGAGGAAGCCGTCTGATCAATTTTGAGCTTCACACCGGCGACGCCATTCCTTAGACGTTAGCGGGTGGTGGCTGGAGTCTCCGGTCATCCTAAAGTGAACTCTGTTAGTGGCTGATTCTTATGTCCGCAGAGTTTAATCTGGCTCTCCCCTTCTCTGCCACTGCCACGGGTTCTACCGAGTCTCAGTTCGTATGCAGTGGCTTTAGTTCCGGCTATTTGCTTATGTATTTCCGTAGTTTGGATACTTTACGTCGTCGCTTCGCTAACAAGTCGCAGATGGTGACGCCGTTTCACCCCAATCATCAATTCGGATCTCGCCACGGCGCACCATTGCTATTACGTTCGCTAAGAAAATAAGATGCCTTGGTATATTCCTATAATTACAGCGTTTATCGGCCTCATCGGAGGAATCGTAATTCGCGCAATTTTTGACAAGAAGGCCGACAAAAGCACAACTAAGCGTGAAGAATCCAAATCTCGGGAAGCTCTTCGTAGAGAGATTTTCAACGATTATATGACGATGACTGATGCGGGAGAGTATAGGCCTTACGCATTGCAAAGAGCGGGATCGCTTCGTCTGACAAAGGACGAATTTGCGATCCTTCTGGAGGATATTTCGAGGACTGGGCGACAGCCGTTTATTGACGAGAACGATCATGATCTTGATTATATTCCGGGATTGGGGCTTTTTGAGACTCTCCTTCTTGTTTCGAGCCAGAAGCGTGAAGCTCGGTCTCCGAGGGAGATTTATGATGCGGTAGTTCAGGCAATCGAAGATATAAGTCCGCCACTGCAAATGCAGTCAACAGAGGAAGGCCAACCCCGATGATTATTACCACCCAGTCGAATAAATCCAAGCGAACAAGGCGTCGCAGCCAACCCGCTACCCTCTGTCTGAACAAACCTCTCACTTGTCACCTCCTTTCCCGTGCAGCGATCCGCGTTGAGAGGCAGCGGGTGGCTGGACTATAACGTTCGCTAGCAAATTGAAAACACCATGTCACATGATTAGACTGATCGCACTCTCAGCACTAGCTACCGTTTTATCCCCGATTGCGGCCGCGGACACACTCAGCTGGGACTTTGATCACGGGTGGACAGACGGACACGTAATAACGATCGATTCTGAGAAGAAGACAATAGCAATTAACGATCGAGAGCATAAGAAGGTTAAGAGCCTCAAGATGATTAACTCCAAAAACGTTATAGATTATTTGAGCCGCCTGATCGCCAAGATCGCTGATGACGAAACCGGGCAGCGAGCTGACGATGGGGCAGTTAACAAAATAGTTATCGTGTCCGATGGTGTCACGACAACTAAGGTGATCTACGGTGTTGGTCCTCCGGGAACAATCGCCTATAATGAGGGCTATGCTGTCGAGGACGAGTTGAAGAAGGCCGAAGAGTTCAAAGCGTGTGTCGATGGATTTTTAGTAACAGACCTACTATTCAAACTTCAGACCAAGTATTTCCCCGAATCCAAAGAGCAATAATTCCCGAATCTTCAAGAAAGCGAACAAGTCGGAGATGGCGACGCCGAGGAAGCCGTCTGATTAAATTTGGGCTTTACACCGGCGCGCCATTCCTATGACGTTAGCGGGTTGTGGCTGGAGTCTTCGCTCATCCTAAAGGGAACTTTGGTTGTGGCTGATTCTTATGTCCGCTGAGTTTAATCTGGATCTCCCCTTCTCTGTCACTGGCCTGGGTTCTGCCGAGTCTCCGTTCGTATGCAGTGGCTTTAGTTCCGGCTCTTTGCTTATGTGTTTTACGTAGTTTGGATACTTTACGTCGGCGCTTCGCTAACAAGTCGCAGATGGTGACGCCGTTTCACCCATATTATCAATTCGGATCTCGCCACGGCGCACCATTGCTATTACGTTAGCGGGTTGTGGCTGGAGTATCCGCTCATCCTATAGTGAACTCTGTTAGTGGCTGATTCTTATGTCCGCTGAGTTTGATTTGGCTCTCCCCTTCTCTGCCACTGGCCTGGGTTCTGCCGAGTCTCCGTTCGTATCCAGTCGCTTTGGGTCCGGCTCTGTGCTTATGTGTTTTCCGTAGTTTGGATACTTTACGTCGACGCTTCGCTAACAAGTCGCAGATGGTGACGCCGTTTCACCCCTATCATCAATTTGGATCTCGCCACGGCGCACCATTGCTATTACGTTCGTCAAACAAAATCATTGTGCCAGACCTAAGCTATATCAAAGTCACCCGTTCTGAGAAGGGGCAACAGAAATCACTCGTAACGAGGTGCTATAAATGTGGACACCTCGGCACACTCGAACAAGTTGGAACAGATGTTGAAGTAGCCGAACGCCAATATTCGGGATTACGTTCGTGTCCGAATCGTAGCTGCAGAGCGTTGATGAGCGCTCGCTACAACAATTACGGAGAGCAGTTGATCACACCTGCACCAGTTATACCCTTCAACGCGCAACATATACCGAATACAGTTCTCAGGGTATTTGAAGAAGCAGTCCAATGTCATGCCTCAAAGTGCTATATAGCCTCGGCAATCATGGTGCGCCGAACACTTGAAGAGGTCTGCTCAAATCGCGGTGCTGTAGGTTCGAATCTTTTCAAGCGAATCGAAGATTTGGGATCACGAATAGTTCTGCCGCAGGAATTAAGAGACGCCCTGCATGAGCTGCGATTACTGGGTAACGATGCTGCTCACGTCGAAGCATCAACCTTCTCCAAGATTGAGGAAGAAGAAATACTCGTTGCCATAGAATTTACGAAGGAGATATTGAAAGCCACATATCAGTATTCAGACCTTCTCAAGAGGATGCGCAAGCTGAGAAAGGATAACCCAGAAGACAAAGACGAACAAGGCGGAGATGGCGACGCCGAGGAAGCCGTCTGATTAAATTTTGGACTTTTCACCGGCGCCGCCATTCCTCTAACGTTGGGCAAATAAAACTAATATGACTAGCGCCAGTAGAATACTTCAAATAGCCGACACTCTCGCGCAGCATTCTAAAGCGATGCCATCCGAAGAACTTAGTTTGCTTGAGAATGCATCAAGTGAAGCTGGTCGCGCATGGTCAGGATCGTGGCTGGGTTATCATTCAAGGGTTTATTATGCAGATCTAGCACCAGTTCCGCCCGGAGCGCGATTCAGCGTAGAGTGGGGACTAATGCAGATGTTCGCAAGTGAGGGAACCATCGGAGAATGGGCTGAATATGACTCCAAGTCACTCAAGGCTGAGATTAAGACACGAGCGGGAGTCAATACCGAGCCGCTTGCAGACGCAGCAAATAAAGTTGCCAGCGCATTTGAAGACGCTCAAGCAGAGCTACTTTCCCTTCTTACGCCAATTTCAACTGATCACGAACGCGATACGTTTCTTAGCGATCTTGTGAGTAAAATCCAAAATGAGAAGGCTATCAGATATAATGACTTCATCAATGTTTTCAAACCTAGTGGTCAGCAGATGTCTCGCGACATGCCTGCAATCCAGGCAGGCCTTGAGATACCGCCGCACATTGCTGTGATGGCCGAGATGGGTGAGATTAAGTCCCCTTACTCGGCGTGCGAGAATCTTTCAAAATTCGCTCGGAGAGCAGCTTCTCACATCGAGAATATCACAAAGAAAGAAATTTCTTCGGAACGCATCGGAACGAACATATTTATCGGGCATGGACAGTCGAAGGCCTGGCGAGACCTTAAGGACTTTATTCAGGATCGCCTGCATTTGCCGTATGATGAGTTTAATCGTGTTCCAGTCGCGGGATTTACCAATATTGCGAGGCTTTCGGAGATGCTAGATAATGCCGCAGTTGCGTTTATCGTTCTTACAGCAGAGGACGAACAAGCTGACGGTAAGAAGCACGCACGAATGAACGTAATCCATGAAGCGGGTCTATTCCAAGGACGCTTGGGATTTGAGAAGGCCATTTTACTTCTTGAGGAAGGTTGCGAAGAGTTTTCCAACGTTCAGGGTCTTGGACAGATCAGGTTTCCAACTGGTGATATAGCCGCAAAGTTTGAAGATATTCGACGGGTACTGGAACGTGAAGGACTGGTCGAATAAAGAAGAAGCCCAACAAGGCGGAGGAGCCGACGCCGAGCCCGCCGTCTGATTAAATTCAGAGTTCCCACCGGCGCGGCTCTCCTATAGCGTTCGCCAAAGAAATGAAGACCAACCAAAGACACCATTCTCATGTTTGAACAGATGCTAGGCGTAAGCCTCGAAACAATGCGGTTCATCACAGGAGTTGCCGCAATCTGCACCTTCGCGCTCTACATTTATCGACTATATACCGTAATTCACTGTATGTCGCGGCATCCAGACGAGTTCCCGTCTCATGTTGATCGCGTTGTCTGGTCGGTTCTGGCAGTAATTGTTCCGCTTGGCATTGGTGCTTACTTATACGACCTTGTTTCTCGTAAGAATCCAATCCAACTGATGTTCCTTGTCCCGTTTACTGGAGTTATCCTTTCGGTTGGATTTGTGATTCTCAAGATTTGGCCTCGTGGCACCAACTTCCAATTCGACTTCCTCGGGATATAACAAACAAATAAGGCGAACAAGTCGGAGATGGCGACGCCGAGGAAGCCGTCTGATTAAATTCGAAGCTTTTCACCGGCGCGCCATTCCTTTAACGTTCTGCAAGAAATATACATATGAGTAAGACAACCAAATTCAACAAGGGCGACACGGTGACCCTCAAGTCAGGTGGACCAGTAATGACAGTCAAGGGTGAGAAGAAAGCCAACTTACGATCCGATGTTATGATTGGGTATTACTGTCAGTGGTTTGCTGGGAAGAAGCTCGAACAGGGAGATTTTCCACCTGAATCCTTGAAGCTTGCAGCCGACGAAGACTCGAAGTGACAGCCGACGTTGCAGCAAAGTGGATGTTTGATATACTCAGCAAGGACGGCTGCTTGTATCAGGATGATGTAGTTGATCATTTGGTGCGTTCCAAGGCTGAGGATCTCTTGCGTGAGAATGCCGACGGTAATTTAGCGCTTTCTGCGAGAGTTCTTAACGCTTTCAGGAAGTTGGAACCAGTAGATGTGGTGTGGGTGCGACCTGATCGTTACTGGCGGTTTCGCGTCACGGAAGACGAACCCGGAAGAGAGGCTCGAGGATAGTTAACGGAAGAGGCAGAACAAGGCGGAGGAGCCGACGCCGAACCCGCCGTCTGATTTAATTTGGCAGTTGACCGCGGCGCGGCTCTCCTATGACGTTATACAAAGAAAATTCAGTCCTCTGAGTAGCGAAATGAAACCTTTGGTTGTGCGGCATTGCTCGCGACCACGGGCGGTAGCGTATTTCGCCGCAAGAACTACCACAGGCCAAGTGGCACAACGTCATTTCCGGTAAGATGCTGGATTCTTCTCACGAATCGGCTCGGTTGTGGCGAAGCTTCGGTGTTCGGCAATCGTCAAGATTCTCTGGTGGCATTGCTCGAATTCTTCTGCTTAGCTTGCGTTCATGAACAGCGACTGGATTCTTCGTATGCATCGAGGAAGCGAAGATTTAGGGTTATTCGGAAGAAAAAGAGGTATAACAAGTCGGAGATGGCGACGCCGAGGAATCCGTCTGATTTAATTTGAGGCTTCCCACCGGCGACGCCATTCCTATAACGTTAGCCCAAGAAAACACAACCAACCATGGCCTCTGATCAAGAACTTATCCAGGCACTCAAATCAGCAGCAAAGTCGATAACAGGGAAGGACCTCTCTTCCAGTGACGTCTCTGAACTGCTTGATATATTCAACGCAACTCGGGCGCAGACGAAGACCGAAAGAGCATATAGGGCGCTAATTACCTTCGCGATCCGGCGCCAGAAGCGCCCGCTCTATGAGTCCAAGTCCGCATCCGACAACACTGATCGGGAGGTCGATGATCTGGACAAAACTGTCACCGATTGGACGCCTAACAAGTCGAAATGATCCTAGCTGCAATCGAGCTCGGTCTGAAAGACCTTTCAATCTTTGGGATTGGTGGAGCACTTGGCGGCATCGTTGGCTGGGTTGCGACCATACTCAAGACCGGCAAGGAGATCCAAAAACTTGAAGGGGAGATTCTAAAGCTGGCTGGCGAAATAGTCAGAGACCTCCAGAAGTCCCGACAAGCATACGTAGAGGCATGTTCCAAGACCACTCAAGCTGCACGGGATCTCCGGGTTGGGATTACGAAGAACCCAAACGATCTTGAGCTGATTAACAAATTGAGAGATGGCCTCTGCGATGCATTTGCGGAGCATGCAATACCTCGACATCATGATTACTGCCAATGGGAAGCGCTTCGACTCAAAGGGGACCCTGACAAACTCTATGAGTTTATCACTGACGAAGTCGTCTTTGAGTTGCGCCGATTCGCAAAATGGCTGAATTCGATCAACGCGAAACCATTTCTTGAGAACCTAGATCGAGAGCCCCTGGTAATTAATCGCCGCACATTGCGGCCATATTATGAGATCCCTTTGGACCTACCAACTGAAAAGAAGCAGCTGGCTGAGAGCATCCTCCGAATCGAATGCGCAAAACTAATCGAAGAGGGCTAACAAGACGTCGATCCTAACGCCTGACCCGCCGCGAATTCAATCCGCCATGACATTTAAACCTTTAACTCAGAAGTCGGCGCGCGCCATCGGTCAGGCGTAGGATGACTCGGACGTTAGGCGAAGAAACTTCCCGTGCTGTGAAAGTCACCCATTCCCATGAGCCTTCCACGTCGCCCAAGACCTTCATCGTTACAGACTCCAGAACATAGCCGCTAGATTCAACCCTATTACGAAGATCCTTCAGAACCTCCGACACTTCATCATTTATGGAATTAAGATCATTCATAGCTACTTCTCTTGTGGATATTTTTAATGGGGTTATGGATGCTAAAGCTGCATTGCCGAAAGGTGTCGTCGTTCCCCTGACGAGCAAACAATTCCAGACAATTGAATCGGGGGTTAGTAATTGCCAAGCCGTGCGTTTCGAGGTCGTTGTTCGAGTAGATGAACAAAAGGGGAAGGCTGCGAAGCTTAGCGTAGTTGCTGGAGTGTTTGGCGGGTCTCTTGCAGATAATTCCTCGAAGGACAGCGGTCACTCCGGAACGCTCCAATTCAGTGTTCCTATGCGATTCCCGGTAACAAGCGCAAGAAATGAAGAAGCCTAACAAGACGGAGAAGGTGACGCCGAGGAAGCCGTCTGATAAAATCGGAGTCTTCACCGGCGCACCTTTCCTTTGACGTTCGCTAAAAATGAATCCTGATATCCGCCCAGACTCCAAGCTCCATCCGGTGGTGCGTCTCGCAAACCGATTGGCCAAGCTCGCTTCGTTCTCTTTCTTTGTTGGTTTGCCCTGCATACTTGCCAAAGCCCTGTTGCCATTACCCGAACGATGGGAAGATATCCTCCTTAAGATTTCTCTGGTTTGCGGAATCATAGTCGTCATTCATATTTCACTCATGCTGCTTTCGCTTGTCGTAGCGAAGCCAATCAAGTAGAGAAGACGACCATGGGATTCATCGACAAGAAGACGGCTACTCTAACGTGCGCCACCTGCGGATTTTCCGAGGACTTGAACGCATTAGAGAAGGGCGATGCCCATAGTTCATCTTGGCAGACTTTTGGGTCATCTGAGCATTTCTTTTTTGGCGAGACGGAAGATCGAATCGGCGGTCCGGTTGTGACTAGCGCCACCTGCAAAAAGTGCAAGAACCCGGCTCGTGTTAACTGCCGCCACACCTTTCCATGAACAAAGCGAACAAATCGGTGGAGGCAACTCCGCTGCGCTCCGTGCCTCACCTTGGACGTTAGCCCAAGAAACCAAGCCATGACCAAGTTCCTTTCACACCCCTGGGTTCTCTTCTTGCTCTTGCTTGCACAACCCATGGTGCGAGCGGACGGTTTCAACTTGGACTGGGCCAGAGAGAACCAGGCGCACATCGTGATGAAACTGTCTCCCGAACAGATCACTACCGTAGGACGCGAACGAAAGCTCATTCTCACAGATTCCCAGCGCAGGACGCTGTCCAAGTTCACGAAGAAGGAGCCTCGCATACTCGGCGTCGAGTCGATTGGCGAGCCTGACTGTGGTTGCTGCATTTCGTCCGTGTTCTGGACCGCGACGAACGAGGTTACTATCTGGATTGAGCGCTTGGTTGATGACGAGGAGCGCAATAATTGGTATTATGAGGTCCGCCACAAAGCAGGGTATTATACTGTGGATGCCGAAGGTCAATTATATGCAGCTGGGAAGCATCTTAGTTGGGAGCAATTCGAAAGGAGTGTCCTTGCATCGGAGGATGGCAAGTATATACATCTCTCACTTCCCCCAGAAGGACCGGAGGATTTCACCGCACGGGTTAAACAGCTCAAAACCAAGAATCCATACTTTCGCACCAAGCTATGAACGCACCGGAAACAACACGGGCTAACAAGACAGTGGTGGCAACGGCGGGTGACATTCCTCGTTCGCTTCGCTCTGGACGCTCAATCTCCGCCGTGCCATTCCTTAGACGTTAGGCAAGAAAAACTCAGCATGACCGACTTCGCCAAATTGATCCCCGAACTGCCCAAGTGGAACCACGGTAAGGGCATAGAGGTTTCAGAGTGGATCTATTGTATGGGTCGCTTCGATCACGCAGTTGCTTACGCGGATTTGTTCTGGCCGGCTTTCACTATTCACGACGGCTGTGTGATGTTCGCCAGCTTTGACATAGATTGCTATAATACATGGATGAAGCACACTTCGGACGACCGAAGAGCCGTCGAGGCAGTAATGAACCATCGGCATATTGTGGATCTCTTCAGTGAAGAGGAATCAGTAGTCGGTCGCGAACTAGTGATGCATCTCGGCCGAACTATTCAGGACATGTGGTCTTGCAAACTGAAGCGCGACTTTCCTGATAGGCAGATTACTGTCAGTTTTCCAAGTGAGCACTACGAAGACCTCACTGATTATGAGGTTACATTCTTTCACAATGAGCACAAGAAGCCTAACAAGTCGGAGATGGCGACGCCGAGGAAGCCGTCTGAATAAATTTGGGGCTTCTGACCGGCGGCGCCATTGACCTAACGTTCACTAGAGAAATCAAGACACTACTAATGGCTCGGTAGATTCGCAAAGACTACACCTAGAACAATTTAATCCATGTTTTTCATCGTCATAGGAGCCTGGCTAGCGGGAGTAGTTGTCAGCATAATCAATCATAACCGCAAGCTTCCGATCTCAGTCCTCTTGATCGGTCTAATCGTTTTGACCGGGCACTTCACCATAGGATTCGGATTCTTTACCGTAGCAATATTAGGGATACTCAGCGCAGTAATCTGGATCTCGAATAAGCTCGATATGAGTTAGGACAACAAGGCGAACAAATCGGAGATGGCGGCACCGAGAAACCCCTTTGATCAAATTCAGGCCACATCCGGCGTCGCAATTTTTCTAACGTTCACCAACTAGCCCCAACCGCACCACTGATATGACCACTCCCGAAAAACTACAGGTGCTTATATCGCTTTCGCTGACACACGGCAGCTATCTGGCGCTGCTGGCAATGAGTGGTTTCATGTATTTCCGGACAAAAAGGGCGGGGTTTGTATTTCTGGCGGTGGGATTCCTGCTGCAGTTAACTCAATCGGTGCTGATCTGGTATGCGAGTTCCCGGGAAGGCGATTTCGTGGAGCAGTTGACGCCTCTGGTGAGATTAATCGAGTGGCTGCATTTGCTGGGATTGATCATGCTGGTGCTTGGTTTCTACCAGGTATTCTTCGGCGGCAGGCAGAGGCAACGATAAGGCCCGCGGGGTATTGCGATAGTTGACCGGTGGTTTGCTCTGCCGTTTGACATATGGACTGGCCTCCCCATCATCCCCAGGGAAATTGCCGGCGCGCACATCTGCTGTTGGATTTCCCGGGAACACTGTTAGAGACACGGAATGAAGAAGGAAGAACTACGAGGAATCCTGGAAGCGGAAGATGACGGGCCTGCGCTTTCCCGGTTTCTGAAGGAGAATCCATACGTTTTCCGTGAATCGCTGCAATTCCAGGGGAAGCCGGGACGGGTGATGAGCGATTTCCCGATCGGTAGTGATCTCCGGGCTGACTTTGTGGTGCTGGCTCCGTATTCGAGCGCGTTCGAAATCAAGCTGATCAAGCTCGGCTCGCCCGGCTCACGTTTCTTCGCGGGAGATGGAAGCCTATCGCCTGAGGCGGAAGGAGCGCTGGAGCAGATGAAGAGGTGGAGGAGCTTTATCGCGGGAAACCAAAAGCAGTTTCTCCGCGATATAGAAAGGCAGGCACAGAAAAGCGGTGAGGTGAGGTATCAGAGTGAGCAGATGACCTGTGCGGCAGGCTGGCCCATCCACCACCCGATCATGCGACTTCGTTTCAGCTACGATATCATCATGGGGCGGGGTGAACCGCCGGCCGGTGCGCTGCCGGAGAATGCGGCGCTGAGGGAGATGGAGAATTTATCGCTGATCCCGTGGGACCAGCTTTTACTAGGGACAGGGAAGATGGATCTGCATCCTGAAGGATAGCTCCACGAGCGCTGCGGAACGGGAAGCTCCCCTTCCCTTTCGCCTGCCACTGTTTGGCACGGATCCCTACTCCGCTGCGGCGGTGCCTAGAAACGAGGAGGCCGGGATGCTTTCCTCAAATTCCCGGATCTCGATGTCCTTGTAGTAGATTTCCGCGGTTTCCGATTGGAAGCCGAGGATCCCCGAGCCGGGCTTGAGATTGAAGGCCATGTTGACGACTTTCCCGTTGAGCTTGTGGATGGCGTATTCCCCGCCCATGACGATGATTTCGCAGGTGTTCCACTCATCGTTGAGCCCATTGAAATTCCGCGTGACCACGGCGTTGTGAAGCCATTTCCTGCCGACGTATGAGGCCTGCTTGGTGAAGAGCACCCCGCCCTGATCCGGGTGGAGGTATTCGCTGTTTTCGGGATTGAAATACCAATCATAGGTCTGGCCGGGAGGCTGGATGAGATCGCCGGTGCGATTCCGGTCCTCTTCGGGGACGTAGTGGATCTGGAACTCGACTCCGGTGGGGAATACCTTGTCATCGGAGATGTGATAGTAGACGCCGGCATCGTATTGCCATTTGGCGAAGTAGTTAGCTTTCTTTTTCCCCCATTTGTATTGGAATCTGAGGTGATACTTCTCGAAGGATTTTTTGGTATACATCATTCCGATGGTGGCGTCGGTCCCCTCGTTTAGATCGATCTCATCCGGCCAGCCCTCGCCGAAAACATGGATCATACCATCCTCGATGGCGAAAACGCGCTCACCCAGTGCCGGATCTCCTTCCTTGAGTTTGATATACCATCCCTCGTAGTTCTCCCCATTGAACAAGGGGGCGAATGGCTTCTCCGCTTCAGCGGGTTTCACCTCCTTTTCCGCGGAGGAATGGGAAACGCCAAGGATCAAGAGGCCCAGTGAAAGTGCCGGGACGGTGGAAATTTCCCCGAAGGAGAAGAGCATCCGGGAGTGGATGGGAAAGGAGGAAGACATGAGGTTTTTGGTGTTTAGCGATTGTGGTTCGAATAGGGAAAATGCGATCGGCGGTGTCGTGCACGCGAAGAATGAAACTGTTTCCCGTGCCACCTGCCTGCAAGGAGCAAAACGTGGCGCATGGGGAGGACTACGGGGGAGGTAGGACCAATCATTCACCTGACAGTGAGTGACTGGGCCATGGAACCGGCTGGCCTGGGGACTGAATCAAGATGTGCATCTCGGATATGGCCAGAGCTGTTTTACGTGCCTAGCTTTGAAATGATCCTCGGGACGATTCATCCGCCTGGCAGGTTGAGGAATAAGCAACTCTGCAAGGAATCCCGGGAACACCTGTATATACCAACATGTCCATTTTCAGATACACATCGGCACTTCTTGCCCTCTCCGTGGCAATCTCCATGCCGCTGGAAGCAAAGCCGAAGGCTCAACCCAAAAAGAAAACACAATCCACACGGAAGGCGTCACTCTCCCCGGAGGAGCAGCTGAAGACCTTCAAGCTCCCGGAGGGGTTCACCATCGAGCTGGTGGCCTCCGAAGAAAATGGACTGATCAACCCCATCGATATCGCCTTCGATGACGCGGGCAGACTCTGGACACAAACGGCGGAAATGTATCCGCTGGACCCGTATACCAAGCTCGTCGGGAGAAAATCACTGGAGGCAATCAAGGACGGAAAGCTCGGCGACCAGCCTGAGTTCAAGCAGATCAGGGACCTTTATCAGCTGAAGACAAGAGGCACCGACAAGATCCTGGTTATCCCTGATCCCACTAAAACGGCCACCGGCCAGCTCCATGCGTTTGCGGAAGGCATGACAATCCCGCAGAGCATCCTCCCATACAAGGACGGGGTATTCGTGGCCCATGGCTCGGAGATGCTTTTCCTGAATGATGAGGACGGCGACGGCAAGGCGGACTCCAACAAGAGCGTGCTCACAGGCTTCGGCATCACGGATACCCACACACTGGCGCATACCCTGGTTAGGGGCCCCGGTGGATGGGTGCACTTCTCCCACGGCGCACTGAACAAGGGCAAGGTAACGGCGGTGGAGTCCGGCGAATCCGTGGCTATCCATTTCAGCAAGATCGGCCGCTTTTCCCTCGATGGAAAACACATCGAGGTGGTGAACAACGGTCTCAATAACATCTGGGGATTCCAGATGAAGGCGAACGGCCAATGGTATGGCACGGAGGCAAACGATCTCTCTTACAGCCTGACACCGATGCATCCGATGATGGGCTACAAGGGAATCGGCAACGATAAGATCAAACCCTACCAGCCCTTCCCTTCCAACTTCCACAAGTTCACCGTGGGTGGCACCGGTATCTCCGGGCTGGCCTATGATGAGAATGGCAGCGAGGGATTCCCCGACCAGTGGGACAATGTAGGATTTCTTGCCAATCCGATCACCAACAAGATCAACTGCGTGATCGCGGACCGCAATCCGGATGGTTCCGTGATCTCGGAGCATCACGAGGATTTCCTCTCCTCCACGGATGATTGGTTCCGCCCGGTGAACATCGAGTTCGGCCCGGATGGCTGCCTGTATATCGTGGATTGGTATAACAAGATCGTTTCCCACAACGAGGTCTCACGGGATCACCCGGACAGGGATAAATCCCACGGCCGTATCTGGAGAGTCCGCCACAAGAGTCAAAAGCCGGCGAATATCCCTAACGTGGCGAAGGCTGCGGATGAGGAACTTCTGAAGCACCTTGTTTCCGAGAATCTGTGGGAAAAACGCGCCGCCTGGCACCAGATCGCCGACCGCCAGGTGAAAGAGCTCACTCCCGAACTTGCGAAGATCGCCACGGATTCATCCCAGACGAAGGAATCGCGGATTCTAGCACTATGGTCATTGGAAAGCCTGGACAGCTATGATCTGGAGGTCATGAAGGCACTCACCGCTGATAAGGACCCGGACATCAGAAGAGAAGCTGTGCGCTCGCTGGATACTTTAAATCCGGCCATCGAGGATGTGGTGGAGCTGACGAAGCCACTGATCAATGACCCTCACTACATGGTGAAAGAGCAGGTGCTGAGAACGCTCGGCAGCTACGAAGCGGCAAATACCGACACCATCGAAATGCTCGTCTCCGCCACCAATCCGGAAGTGGGCGGCAAGAACGAGTTCGGCGGCGGATATGAAAATAACTTCCAGCGCTTCCTGGCTCTGATGGGACTGGAGAACCACCCCCTGGAGCTTGAGAACTTTCTCAACTCCCCTGCTTCTGAGAATGTGCCGGTTGCAAATATGACCGAAGCCGCGCAAATACTGCCTAAGGGAGAAAGGGCGCAAAGGATCCTGGCAGCGATAGAAAGCGGCAAGACAAAGCTGGACGGGAACACGCTCGTCGCGCTTTCCGAAAGCCTGAATGAGCCGGAGGTCCTGGCGGCATTGGGAGACCAGCTGGCAACCAAGGAATTCATCGAACTGGCGCTGGAAACCCAGCCACGCCTCCGCACTTCTTCTCTGGCAAAAGCGGTAGAACCCGGCCTAAAAAAACTGATGGCCTCCTCACCTGAAGACCAAAAGATGGCAATGGATGCGGCGATTCGTTTGCAATCCAACGCGATCAATCCGGAGGTCATGAAGCTCATCGGCGCAAAGGCTCTCAGCGAGGTGACTCCGCAACTCATCGAGGCTCTCGCAATTTCCCCCGAAGAAAACGAAGCCGGCCTGAAGGCACTGGCCGATGAGGGCAGCATCCCGGTGAGCACTCGCGTAAAAGCCATTCTGGCATATGCGCTGATTCAGCCGAAGGAAGCTCTGGCCATCTTCAGCGCTCTCTATGAGGAGGCTGACGATTCCGTGAAATCCACTTTGACCGGCAGCGCACTCGGCAACGAACAGGGCGCGATCTTCCTCACGGACCTGATCAACCGGAAACTCCTTTCCCCCGATCAGCTGGATCTGGATAGCGCACGGAAGCTCATGGAAATCACACGCGGCCCGGCGACCAAACTTCTGGCGAAACGCGTGGCAGATCTTCAGGCGGCGGAGGACGCGGCAGCGGCCAAACGAATCGTCTCCTATGAGAAAGCATCGGAGACGCTGACAGGAAACCCCGCTGCGGGTGAAGGACTATTCAATGCCTGCCTGGCCTGCCATCAGGCTGGTGGAAAGGGCCATGACCTCGCGCCATCGCTGGATGGCTCCTCCAACCGGAACCTCGATCATCTCCTCACCGCCATCGTAAAACCGAATGACGCAATGGAAGGTGGATACAGGCTTTACCGCATCATCAAGACAAACGGCGATATCCTCGAGGGCTACATGTATAACTCCACCGAAAACGGAACGACCATCGCCTTCATGGGCGGGGCCACCATGTTTGTCCCTAAGGAGCAGATCAAAAGCGAACGATTCGCAAACGGGCGATCCTTCATGCCCGCTTCATTCGGCACCCTGCCGGAACAAACCATGGTGGATTTGCTCTCCTACATCAGGGGACTGAAATAAGACGTGTTGCTCCAGCCCGGCTAGAGGCTACGGATTTTAAATCCGCTCTTCTATCCAGCTACGTTCCCGGGTCAGGATGGAAGAATCATGAACAGGAAAAGCAAAGCAGGGATCGCAATTCTCGTCGGACTTTGCGTGGCCCTGCCGCGTTTCCTACTTGAGGCCAGCATGCCCGGGAGGTTGATGCCTACCGATGCTCAGGGCGGCATCTACGTGATGTTTTCCCTGATTATCAGCGGGCTCACTTTCGGTATCGTAGCGCTCTTCAGCTATCAGGCTCTTTCCTCCCACTTTCAGCGCCGCCGGCTGGCAGCATTTGCGTTTGTGATGCCAGTGTTTTTTTGTGGAGGGTGGACGCTCAATCAGATCCATCATCTGAAAGAAATCGAAAGCGCTATGATTGAAGCGGAAGACCCAACGACAAAACAGGATCGGCTCGGTGAATTGATCGGGTTCCAGACAGGATTCGGCTATGAAATCGATAACCGGATCGCGCTGAATCCGAACACGCCGGATCATCTATTGAGAAAGCTGCACAAAAGACCCGGCCAATTGGGAACGGAGATGTCTCTCGCTCAAAACCCGAATACTCCATCCGACGTTTTGGAAAGCCTTTCAAAAAACGAGGACAAATGGATACAAAAGGCATTACTTGATAATCCCCGCTTTCAGAGATTGAAGGCCAGCAATGAAGACCAATAAGCATTCCCAGCCATGAGCCAAGAGAAGACTCCGAATCATGAGCAGCGTGCATAAACCCCCCTCAGGATGGAGAATGGCAGTCTCCATTATCCTATCCGTTGTCATGGTTCTGGGACTTATCCTCTCTACGGTTTCGTGCCTTCTGGCGCTGATGTTTCTAGGTAACTTCAATTTCAGCAACAACTGGCACCTATTCGTTTTCACATACACCTGCGCGGCTCCGGTTGCCTCCATTATCGGAATGGTTGGTCACTACTACGTCCCCAAGGGAGTGGTTGGCTGTGTCTCGCTGCTGGCGGTATTCGCCCCTATCGCGATTCCCTGGATCTGGTCGCTCGAAGGATCGCAGGGACTGATTCATTGAGAGGAGTCAGCACTTCCCCAATCTGGATTTATAACTAATATTCTGATAGTAGATAGAACCGCTTTAGATAGATTTCCAAATTAACCATACAAAACCCGAAACCATGAGCCTAAGCTGGGACATCCTACAACACTTTCAGATCGCTGAAGCGAAATCCACCGCGGAAAACGCAGCCCGAAAGATCGATAGCCTTACCACGAGGAAGGACAATACGAAGCAGGAACTTGAGGAACTCACCCTTGCCACCCAGGCAATGTGGGAACTTCTCCGTGATCAGCTGGGCTTCACCGATGAGCACCTCAAAGCTAAAATCCTGGAAATCGATGCAAGGGACGGGACCGTGGACGGAAGGATCGGCGCACAGTTGATCGACTGCCCGCATTGCGGCCAGAAAGCCAGCACGATCAGGCCAAGCTGCATGTATTGCGGACACAAACTGCCTTCATCCTACGTGATGAAATAAGAAATAGAATTACGCCCGGCAGTATCTATTGCTGTGCGGATTCCACTTTTCCAAACCAGCGACGGGAACCAATATCTATTTCTAGCTTCCATCCTCTCCCGGAAATCTTCAGGTCTTTGATAAAAGCTATGAAAGTGTTTATCATCATCCTCGCTACTATCTTGGGAATCAATATCGGCTTCTCCGAAGAAAAACGGGGTAACTGGACTACATTTTATTATCAGGACCCCTCACCGGACGCCTTCTCAATAGAAGTTCTGGCAATGGCGGAAGCAGGTATACTGAGAGATGAAAATGCATACGGAACTCTCATTGGTTTCCTCAGCCAAAGCTCCTCTACCATTTCGAATTTACAATCACTTCACACCCAGGGCTTCACGCACCTCGGCCACCAGTGCATCTGCCTCGTCGCCGTCCATCCACCCGGCGATTTTGATGGCCTCTAATGTCACGATCAGATCCACCCGCTTCATCGGCCGACCGTTCTGACTACCGCTATTGGTGGCGCGGATATCCGTCACACGGCTTCGTGGAAATGAGCGGTCTTTCAGGACAAGACCACGCTTGTAGGTGCGGAGAGAGACTTCAGCCTCATTTCCTTCGATACGTTTTTCCTGACCGCGCTCACCGAGAGCTTTGAAGAACAAGTAGACAGCCACGCAGGCAATCAACGTGCTGAAGCAGAGCCATAGCGTTCGGAAAGTGCTGGAGAAGAGATCCTTTAGGAAATTGATCAGCTCCTCCGCATCCCACGCGGTTGGAACCGTTGAAGGAAAGCCGGTATCCATAACAAAAAGGCCCAGAACCAGGAACAGAATACTCACCGCGAAAATGATTAATGCTCCTAGCGCACGTGCTTTTATCGAATCCGGGATGACCACTGAGAAATAATCTTTCCTGCCGCGTTCCTCCGGCTCGTATGAGCCCACGACCCGCTTTCGGTTGGCAGTTGTGGCTTCCTCCAAATCAGCGGTCAGCCAGGCTTTTTCATCGTCCCGCAGGGCGGAGCCGAATTTGAATTTCTTGTCCGCTTTTACCTGAATCCCGTAAACCGGCCTCTTGTTCTTGCTGTAGAACACTACCTGGGAGACGGACTTGATGGATTCGAGCGCGCATCGTTGCTCATTCACTCGTCCGAACAACTCCTTTTTCAGGGTGAACTCCCCTCCACTCACGGAGATCTCCACCTTCTGGAACATCCCCTTCAAGCCAGCAAAGAAAACTCCGAGCCCGATTGCCCAAAAAACACCGAGAAAAGGCACAATGATCAGGAACGGCATATCTCCTTCCGATAGTCTATTTTTAAAAGATTCCGCTAAAATGGCGAAGCTTACTACTGCTGTGATTCCCAACCACGCGGTGCCGAATAGGAGAAAGAAATCGAATTTACCGGCTGCTGGAATTTTCCAAACAGCCCCACCCAGGCCATCCCCGGCCTTGGTGATCTTAGTATCAGCCGGCACTTCGTCAGCTTTTCCCTGTCGCTCGGTCTCAATGCCGTGCATGAGCCATTCGCGCACTGAGGCGCTGCAGCCGCATTTTTCACATTTCAGGACGTCATTGGCCCTCCTCAATGGACGGGGGCTGCGAACGTCGCACTCAGGGCACGCAACCCAGCTTTCACCGGATCCATGCTTGAAGCCGAACTCCTCAATTTTTTCGACAATGCTCTGGCGCACGATCGAATCATCCGCATTTAGGGCAGAGAGATGCAATCCCCTTTGCCCGTAAATGTCGTAAAAACCGCTTATTGATTGAGCTTCCTAGCCCATATCAGTGAACGTCACACCCAGAGCCTGCTCGAAGCGGCCGATCTTTTTCCGCTCCCGCGGATCGATCAACGCAAGTGACATCCCCTTTTTCCCGGCACGGGCAGTCCGTCCGCTGCGGTGGGTGTAATACTCTAGCTGTTCCGGAAGCTGGTAGTGAATCACGAAGGAAAGGCCCTCCACATCGATACCACGGGCAGCAACGTCCGTGGCGATCAAGATGCGCGCACGCTCCTTTTTGAAGGCGCGCATGACCTTGTCACGCTCACGCTGGGATAGATCTCCCTGGATGACCTCCACTGAAATCTGCATTTTCTCCAACTGGCGACCAAGGGCGATGGCGCCGGCCTTTGTCCGGACAAAGATAAGCCCACGCTCATCCTCACGCCGGGCGAGGAATTCCAGAACGTATTCGTTCTTCTCATCCTTTCCGCAGACGGCGTAGCGATGCTCAATATTCTGGTTTACCACATGCGCCTTATCGATGCGCAAAGTCTCCGGCTGGCCGTGCATGGAGGCTTTGATCAGTGCCCCGAGCGAATCCGGGAACGTAGCGGAAAAGAGCCAGGTGCTGCGCCGCTGGCGGGTAAGGCCGAAAATGGAGACCAGCTCCTTCTTGAAGCCCATGCTGAGCATTTCGTCTGCTTCATCAAGCACCAGATGCTTCACGTTCACCAATGTGAGTGACTTCTTCCGCAGGAGATCCAGCAGACGGCCCGGAGTGGCTACCACGATATGAGTAGGACGTTTCAGGCGCACGATCTGCAAATCCATCGGCTCACCGCCGGTGAGGGTCTCGATGAAAATCTTATCCGTGTATTTCGTAAAACGGAAAAGCTGCTTGGCGATCTGCTTTGCCAACTCCCGCGTGGGAGCAATGACCAATCCCTGGATGTCCGGCTTCTTCGGATCGATCTTCGTGATCAACGGGAGGCCGAATGCAGCGGTTTTACCTGTGCCTGTCTGCGCCTGTGCCACGAAATCCGCTCCGCTTTTCAACAAATACGGGATCGAACGTGCCTGGACTTCCGTCGGCTGCTTGATGCCCATCTCGTCCAAACCCTTTACCAAATCCGCGGGTATTCCTAATTCTCTGAATGTGCTCAAAATATTGCTTCTCTAAACTTTCCGATACACTGCCAACCCGAAAGCCATCTGACGAGTCAAACAAGAATGGATATTTCCCCCTAAAAAAGATACCGACAGGACATGCCATCCCGCGGCCGCCATCAATCCACCTCCAAGGAGTGTAAATCGATCATGAAAAAGATCGAAGCTCTCGATGGAGTCATCGGCGTGATCATCGGTAGATCATATGGTGGAAAGTCCTTGGGTAAAAACGACGCGACCGGAGCCATCAAGATCCAGCGGAAGACTCCGGGCGGGCTGAAAGCCGTGACGCAATCAGCAAAAGGCCTGCAGGAAATCTTCATCCGTACGGAAGCCGGGGTGGAAGACCGGATCGTCGAAAAGATTCAAGAACTCGGCTGATCGAACCGCTCGATCAACTGCCTGCGGGAAGCAGGAAGGCTGCCCAGATGTTCACGCAGGGCGAATTCCACACCGGTCTTCCCACCGGAAATCCCCAGTATTTCCAGAAGCTGTTTCTCAAAATAGACCATCGCCCGCTTGCTGGGCTCCTCCGTATCCAGGTGATCGAGTGCACGGCGCAGTAAATCATACAAATCCACCTCCGCCTGCTCCAGCTCCACCGCACTCTGCACCAGCTGGCAGAAATACCCGGAAAGTAGCGTGGACGAATACTGCCTGCGCAACCCCTGCCGCCAATTTGAGATCGAGACCTCCTTCAGCGTATGCAACTCACCCTTCTTCGCACGTAACACGGAGATTTCCCCGGAGAAAAACAGATCCAACTTCCCCGAAAAAGGACTCCGTGGCCGCAGTGCACCCTTCGCCACCGTCTTCACCAGACCATCGGTTTCGGTGAACCAATGAACGATCAAACTGGTGTCGGTAAGTCGCGTAGTGCGTATCAGAATCGCTTCGCTGGAGAACACTGTAATGGATGATTGTGAAATTCGGCTTGATACGGGTGTTTTACTGCCCTAGCCAATAACCAGCAATTATGGCTCAGCAATCAAACAAAATCACTAAACGTCGCCGTCGTGCGAATTATCTGAAGCGCAAAAAGGAACAAGCCAAACTCGGCGGCATCCTTCCGAAGGCTACAGTAAAGAAAGCAGCTTCAAAAAAAGGCGACTCCGCTGACACTGACGCAGCAGAAAAGACAGCTGCCAGAAAAGCTCCTGCTAAAAAAGCAGCCGCCAAAAAAGCTCCAGCCAAAAAAGCAGCAGCTAAGAAAGCTCCAGCCAAGAAAGTAGCTGAAGAAACAGCAGTAGCCGAAGAAACAGCAGCTGAAGAAACAACAGAAGCCGGCGAGGAGTAATTCCCACCATTTAACAATTTCTTTCCAAAGGCCGGTCTCTCAGCATCTATTGAGACCGGCTTTTTCATTTTCAAGACCTCCATTTTATACACAGGAATCCCACCGCATGACTCAGGCGACCGCAAACATAGATAGCTCAGCCAGCCAGGAGGACATCCACGTCATCTGCATCCAGTGGGGCACTGCCTATCCGGCAGAGGATATCAATCGCCTGTATTCAATGGTCGCCCGGAATACGACCCTTCCACTGAAATTTCACCTCTTCAGCAATGAGTCGCTACCCGCTCTCAATCCGGAAATTCTTCAACATCCCGAGCCCGGTGTTGAGCTCCCTCAGGCAAAGGGAAATCTGAACTACCGGAAAACCGTGGGACTTTGCACACCGGACATCGCCGGCCTACAGGGGAAACGAGTGTTCTTTTTCGATCTCGATGTAGTCATCACCAACAATCTCGACGCACTTTTCACCTACCCGCAAGACGACCAATTCTACATCATCAATGATTGGAATACGAAAGGCGACCACGTGGGCCAAGCCACCTGTTATTCCTTCATCGTAGGGAGCTTGAGCTACATCAAAGAAGATTTCGAATCAAACCAACAGGCGGTCATCGCCCGCTACGGCACCGCCACCCAGCAGTATCTATCGGCAAAAGTGATCGAACGCTTCGGGGCCATGCAATTCTGGCCGGATGCCTGGTTCCGCTCGTTCAAATACCACTGCCTTGCACCACTATTCGTTCGCCGCTTTGTGACGCCGAAGAAGCCCCCTGAAGAGACCATGGTTCTGGCATTTCACGGGAATCCCAACATCCAGGACGCCATCGTAGGAGTCTGGCAAAGCCCAGGCAGCGCGAAACAGGAAAGTGCCTGGAAGCGGTTCTACAAGAAATTCCGCGCTGCGGAGTGGATTGCGGACTACTGGAAATAATTCCCGAAGCCTATTTTTTCATACGGCTGAGAAACTTGTTCACAGCCATTTTCACCGCAATCCACGGATTCCGCTTCCGTATCAGGGAGCGACTCAGAATCGAGCCATAGTCACTCATCGCTGCCCGTTCCTCGTGGCGCGATTCGATCTCACGCGCGACCATCGGAAAAATCTGATGCACGTCCAGAACGCGCCGCCTAGCCTCAAGCAAATCTTCCAGGCGTTTCTCGTATTCACCATTCGCGATAGCCTCCCTGATAGTCGCCAGCGAACCCTCGTAGTCGTTGATATCGATCGGGATGAAGCTGCCCTCCGGGAAATAATCGGCGGCATTCGGGCAGCCATGGTAAAAGGGAAGAGAAAGGCCCAAAAATGAATCGCTCAGCTTTTCGCTCCAGTGATCCGGGCCTACGAAATTTTCCACCACGATGTGGTATTTGAAGTCATCCAACGCTTCGGATTTGTCATCCACCGGTCGAACTCCCCGTCCAAAGATTTCCAATTCGGGAATCTCTTCCTTCAGCGCCCAGGTAAAATCATATCGAGTCGCATGCAGGGTATGTTTCTGGCGTTTTGCCGAGCAAACCGTTGAGATCAATTGTGTCTTTTCAAGTGGTGGATTCGCGGAGATCGCGTCGTGATCCATCATCGGTGTCTGCCCCGCACCATAGAACCAGCGGTAGCCAGACTGTTTATAAATTGCGTTTGGGTGACGAATAATTTCCGGTTCCTGAGTGGTGATCACGTGCCCGAATTGGGCAAGGAAATCCACCCCGTAGTTCTTAACACTGGAAGGTTCATTCGTGACAAATATTGTATTCTCCCGCGGGCAATCCAACTTCTCTTCCCACATCGAGAAGCGCTCGAGATCGTTCGGCGGAAAATCACTGAAAACAACCAGCCAATCATAACCACGCGCATCGCAGTCCAGCAGGAATTCACAGTTGCCGAAAACGGTCTTCCCTCCCGGAAATTGCCTGAGCCACTTTTCAGTCGAAGCTTCTTTCCGGCGAATACCTCTCGCCATGTATTTCACCCGAATCATTGCACGACCCTTTCACCCGCCACCCAGGAAAGCAACTTCTTCGCGAACGTCTCCTTCTTTTCCTCCAGCGATACCGTTCCATCGCCCTCCGGACAATATTCGGCCAGATCGACGATCTGTGTTCTTCCAATCAATTCCTCCCCCTGCAGCCTTCTCACGTATCTTCCATTTATACTATCTTCAGGCATTTCCCAATTTTCAGGGAGCACAAGTTCCACCCGTTTTCCAACTGCCAAACCTTCCGACATCATTGAGAGACTATCCTGGGTCACGAAAATCCTCTCCCCTGCTCCGAGATAGGCACTCAAGCATCTTTTTGGCTCCTCGTCCCACCAAACAGCCTGCTCGATATATTCGGGTGAAATCCCCTTTTTCAGGATTTCCTCCGCATCCTTCCCGGTCCTGCGGGATGTGCTCAGAAGCCACTTGAACTGATATTTTCCAGCCAGCTTATTCATCGCATCCGCTAGCTCACTCCAATCGCTCTCTTTGAACGGATGAGTCCTACTCGCCCCCCCAATCAACATGGTCCAGCACCTTTCCGGCGCACCATCCGGCCAGAAAGCTTTCTGTGCGGATAGAGCCCCTTCCACAGATTGTCCGGTCTCAATGATCGGCATAATCAGCTCGTTTTTGCTCCCGTCGGAAACCGGGGTTAGAATCAGATCGAACCAATCAGCCGGAAACGGTTTCCGCTCCCCTATGAAGATGCTCCTCGCTCCGTATGCCACACTCAACAGGTGATTCAGATACGCGCTTTTCCCGCAGCTAGAGATTATCAAATCAGGTTTTTCCTCCGGTAGAACAAGGCCCGGATAGAGGATATGCGCTAACTTCAATGCGCTTCCTTTCCGACAGACCTTACCCACCAGTAGCCTTGCAATAGGCCGCTGCCATCCCCTGAGCTTCAGACGAACATCAATCCAATTGGTGCGAGCCAAAATCTTCGACTCCAATAGGCCGCCGATTCCTTTTGTTTGGACCGTATGCCCCGGTGTTCCCTCATCCAAAAGCCATACGTTCATCAGCTCCTTATTGGATAAAGTTCATCACCATCTCGTGAAATTTCAGATTTGCCTCACGCGCCTCCCCCAAGGCGTTCGGATAGGTGACGGCATTTGTATTTCCCTTCCATTCATCTTTTTCACAGAATGTCGGCTTCCATTTAAGCATGGAGATTTTATCATTGATCTCGTTATAAATGAATACCTCCTTGCCTAGAAGAGTTGCCCAATAAGCACCGTGATAGGAATTGGTTATGACTTTTTCCGCAGATCCCAGGAAGCCAACCGCTTCCGAAAACTCTGCTTGATCATTAATCATTTTGGGAAATGGCAGATCGATATTTTGCCGATGATGCTGAAACACCACATATTCGGAAGTGATATCATACTTTTTGTCGAAGTTATCACTGATGCAACTCACACACGGAACCCATTGATCGCCAAATCCGACATCCCGCACGCCATACAACGTCTTCTTTGCATTGGGTAATGCTTTGGCCTTCTTGGTCAGAAACGATCGATACTTGCTGATATCCCGGATACCTCCGCCCCAAAACACGATCTTTCTCGCTTGGCTCAGGTATTTAAGCTGTTTCACATCATAGAATCCACCGCCCACTATTACCGTCTGATCCAGTAATTCGTCCGTCTTTCCTGCCTTGTAATTTTTCCTGAAATCACTGAATTCCACTCTTTCCACAGCGTGTGGCTGGAAATCTAGAAATTGAATTGGTGAGCAATTTGCATCCCCAACATTGTCGGTAAAGAAACGGCAAAGAAATTTTATACTGTCTGACATGATGTATGATCCAGAAAATGTAGATGGATTTAAAAATATGGGCCTCTGAAGAAACACCACAGGCGACGCTATTATTTTTTAGCCAAAACCTAAAAGTTCAAAAAGTGAATATCCGATTACGCCACGGCCTCACTTGCCAATAGGTCTTCATAAACACCGAGGGTGTTTTTCAGCATGGAATCCAGCAGAAAAGCCTCGTGAACTCCACCCGGCACCAGGTCTGACTGAAGGATTTTCCTGACTTTTTCCGCTAACTTTACCTCGTCGCCTACCGGCACTGTCCCTTCGGGAAATAGCACTCGAAGCTGCTCGGCGACTCCACCGTGATCGTAACCCACCACCGGCTTGCCCAATGTCGCGGCTTCCAGCGAAACTCTCCCGAAAGCTTCAGGATCGTGGGAGAGGGAGAGCGTCAGGTCCGCCACTGACATTACCTCCCGCACATCCTTCCGGTGTCCAAGAAACGTGAGATCGTCCAATACACCAAGCTTTCCGGCCGATGCGCGAAGTTCCTCCTCGAACTCACGTTTCCTCGGATGTGTCTCTCCAAGCAATAGCCCGTGCACGTTCATCCCGACTTTTTTCAGCTCAGCCAACAGCCGTATGAAATCCTCCTGTCCTTTCCAGCGGGTCAGTCTTCCGGGTAGCAGCAGCACGGTTTTCCCCGCCAATTGCGGATAGTCCGACTTCCACTTCCCAAGCCACTCCTCATCCGGCTGGTAACCTCTCGGAAATTGCCCGGGGGAAACTCCGCGGTGAATCACAGTGATTTTCTCGTCCGGAGTTCCAGGATAATTCTCCAGAATGTATTTCCGGATGCTCTCCGAAACGGCGATCACCCGCTCGCCTTTTGTCATCACCGCAGAGTAGAAATTCACGGAATAGAACCCGTGCACAGTGCTGACAAGTCGCGGCCGCGTGGCAGGGTCCATCTTTCTCCACGCCAGATAAGCGATCCACGCCGGCACCCTTGAACGAACATGGAGTATATCCGGCTTTTCTTTCTCCAGCATCTCCCGGAATGCTTTCACCTGAAAAAGCGAGCCTAGACTCTTTTTGTGAACCGGCATGGCGATATGGCGGGCTCCACATCGCACCAGTTCCTCCACCATTCTACCTCCGTTTGAGACGACAACGGCCTCATGTCCATTTTCCACCAAATAACCAGCCACCTCCAGGGTCCCCCGCTCAACTCCTCCGGAATTCAGCTCCGGCAACACCTGTAAAACCTTCATATTTCCTTGAAACTACCATCCAGAATCGGCTCCCACCAATCTCTGTTTTCAAAATACCAACGCACTGTCTGCTCGAGATATAGACTCATTTCCCCGCCGGCCGTCCATCCGAGCTCATTTTCAATTTTCGATGGATCAATTGAATAACGGAAATCATGTCCCAGCCGATCTGCGACAAATTCGATCTGCGAAGCTGTATTTCCCCTTATATCAAGCTCTGGAAACTCCCGTCCAAGATCGTCCACAATCCGACAAATTTCCCTCACCAGGTCGATATTCCTCCACTCACACTTCGCACCAATCAGGTAGGTTTCACGAACAATCCCTTTCTCTCCGACCAACTCCAAGGCCTTGCAGGTATCCGTCACATGCAGCCAGTCCCTGATCTGGCACCCATCACCATAGACCGAAATCTTATTCCCCCTCATCGCATTGAGAATTGTCAGCGGAATCAGCTTTTCAGGAAATTGGTAAGGACCGTAATTGTTCGCACACGAAGTGACGATTACCGGCAAGCCATAGGTATTCCCCCAAGCTCTCACCATATGATCCCCACCCGCTTTGCTGGCCGAGTATGGAGAGCGCGGTGCATAACTGCTATTTTCGTCAAAAGCACCCTCCTTACCCAGTTCTCCAAACACCTCATCCGTGGAAACATGAACGAATTTGAAGTTTTCCGGTTTCCCGCCGGAGACCCAAAAATCCAGCGCAGCCTGTAGCAAAGAAGCGGTCCCCAATACATTGGTCCGCACAAAATTCATCGGAGCGGAAATTGACCTATCCACGTGACTTTCCGCAGCCAGGTGAAATACCCAATCCGGTTTGGACTCGCGAAATGCCTGCACCATCGCTTCCGAATCGGCGATATCTGCCCTAAGAAGACAATAATTCGGATTTTCCACCACATCGCTCAAGGAACTCAGGTTTCCCGCGTAGGTGAGCAAATCCACGTTTAGAACACGGTGTCCACGGGATAGGAGATGCCGAACCAAATTCGATCCGATGAATCCTGCTCCACCGGTTACCAAGATCGAGCGGGATTCTTCTTCTTTCATATACCAAGCTGCTTTGCCAAAGCCTCTTCCATCGCCTTCTCCACCAGTCGCGCTGCTGCTGCCTCGGTTGCTGAATCCAACCGTTGGGTAGCTGCTTTGAGCGAATTTGCAGAATGATCGGCAATGGCCAGTTTGACCTCCTTGACGGAGCTTTCTATCTCCGCGCGTTCCTCATTCTCCACCAAGCCTTGTGCCAGTATCATTTCCACAGCTGGCAATAGCTCGTCAGCCTTCATCTTGGCCTCCGTAAAAATCCGCTCCGACATATCCTCGAAGGCATGCTCCACGGAAGAGCTTACCATTTCCTCCACGGCAGCATCATCGACATTCACCGCCGAGCTCTGGATATGAACAATCACATCTTTCCCGGTCGAAATCTCACGCGCCAGAACCTCGAGAATCCCGTCCGCATCGATCTTGAACTGTACCCCCACCCGGGCTTGGCCCTTCGGAAGTTTTTCCATCTCCAGCTCGAATTTTCCGAGCTCCCAATTATCCTTGGCCATCTCCCGCTCCCCTTGCAGCACTCTCACGGACATCTTTTCTTGCCCATCAGCCGCATTTGTAAACATCTCCCCCGCCTTGCAGGGAATCGTCGTATTGCGCGGAATGATCACATTCATTAACCCGCCGAAAGTCTCCAAACCGAGGCTGAGTGGCGTCACGTCCAGCAGAACCATCTTGCTCATCGCACCGCTCATCACCCCACCCTGAATCGTGGCACCCAGCGCGATCGCTTCATCGGGGTGTTGTGTCACGTCCACTTCCTTTTTGAAAAATTCAGCCACCGCGTCGCGTACCGCGGGCATCCGCGTGCTACCACCCACCAATACCACCGAATCCAGATCTTCCACGCCCAGACCACTATCAAGCATCGCCTGACGGCAGCATTTGATACTCTTACTGATCCATTCTTTTACCATCGTGTCCAGCATCCCGCGGCTCAGTGTTTTCTCGAAACTGCTGAATCCATCATAGAAAGGAATCCTTATCGTGACTTCATCCTCGCTGGACAGCACACGCTTCGCACGCTCCGCCTCTTCTGTGAACTTAACCGCCACGTCGTGGGAGATTTCACCCAGACCATCACGCATCCATGCGGATATCATGCGATCCACATCATCCCCGCCCAGCCTGGTATCGCCATGGGTGGAAAGGACCTGAAAAACGCCGTCCTCAATTTCAAGAACCGTAAGGTCGAAGGTCCCGCCACCCAGATCATACACAGCCACCCTCGAGCGCTCCTTCATCTTATCCAGACCGTAGGACAAGGCTGCGGCAGTCGGTTCATTGATCATCCGCACCACATCCAGACCGGCAAGCTCGCCAGCCTTCTTTGTCGCAGCACGTTGTGCATCATTGAAATAAGCGGGAACCGTAATCACCGCCTTTTCGACTTCAGCTCCGATTCGCCACTCCGCGATCCGCTTGAGCTCCTTGAGGATCTTCGAGGAAACCTCCTCTGGACTCCTACCAACATTTCCGAGCGCCACATCCGTGGTCTCTTCCGTCCCCATCCAGCGCTTCACGCTGGTTACGACCCGTGATGGATCCACGGCACGCCGCCTCAGAGCCTTACGCCCAACCTCTATTTCGCCGTTTTTACCGAACCAGACAGCACTTGGGATGATCCGTTTTCCGTCCTCATCCGCCAGGAGAATGGGAAAACCGGAATCCACCACACCTACCGCCGAGTGAGTGGTGCCAAGATCAATGCCTAATATCATCCCGCTGGATTCCAAGACCTAGGGAATGCGGAAAATCTGACCGTTTGAAGGGTCTTTCGCGAGTTGCCCCGAGCGGAAGCCTTCGATATCGATGACATTGTAAGGCTTGTATGGGCTCAGCACCTGATTCGGATTCGCTGTGCCGGTAGCTGTCGGATACTGGTCACGGCTTGGGACCGGATCGACTTGCTGCTGTTGCCTAGGCTGGTCGTATCCCTGATTGTAGGTGGTTGTCCCCTGATCGGTGCGGTCGCTCTGATCGTAGGTATTGTAACGCTGTTGATCGTCATTCAGACGTCCTTCCGCACGGAGCCGATCAGCCTCGGGGCCGTAGGGCCTGAAGTCGCGTGATGCTGAAGGCGGCGGATAGTAGTTAGGATCCACACAGGATGCGAGAACTACAGCGGTGAAGCAGACGGCGGCGGATGTCAGTATTTTCATAACTCTCTGATGCTTTATGATTGAATTCTATTCACGTCAATACCGTCCGGCGATCAAATATTTTGCAAGAATCGCTACCTTTCTGAACTTTGAAACACGGAATCTCTTGTCAAAAACCCGGAATTCTCCCGCCCGGATGTTCTCCAGAAGATCATGATAGATATCGGACATGATGCGAGCGGGTAGCAGAGACCTTTCATCGATCTCCGGCATCATCTTCTGCGCCTCCTGAAAATAGTATTCAGCCCGTTGGGCGTGATAGGACATCATCGCAAGAAATCGGCCGTCATAGACTTTCCCCACGAGATCCCGCTCGGAATACTGGAAGCGGATCATGTCATTTACCGGCAAATAGATTCGACCCCCATTCGCGAGATCTTCACCAACATCCCGCAGAATATTCGTCAGCTGAAGAGCGTTCCCCAGCAGCTCGGCATATTTGTCGGAATCCTTGTGAACGCAGCCGAAAATCCTTGTACAAACCAGCCCCACCACCCCGGCGACCTTCCAATTGTATTTCATCAACTCCTCCCAGCTACCGAAACTCTGCACCTCCAGATCCATCCGGCATCCATCGATGATTTCAGTCAACCACTTCGGAGAAATCCCGTATCGGCCGATCATTTCCACAACTGCATTTCCTAGCTCGTTGTCTTTCGGGAAAAAACCTTCACGCAGGCCTTCTTCCCACTCCGCCAGTTTCTTCCTGCGGAGGGATTTGGGCTCCACGGGGTCATCCGCGATGTCATCCACCGTTCTACAAAAGGCGTAGAATACCACCATATCATCCCGCCGCGCTTTCGGGAGAATTCGGAGGGCTATCGCCAGATTGGACTTCGCCTTCCGGGTGATCTCAGTTGCTACAGACACGGCGGGCGAACGAAATTTTCTCAGTGGATAAAGCCCCAATGGCCTGAGCTGATTGGCCAGAGCACGAACGCTGCAGGACCTACCAGATTGTATTCCTTCACCGTTCCCCAATAGCGGGAGTCCAATGAGTTCCCGGTATTGTCACCCATTGCCGCGTATTCGTTGAAGCCTGTTTTCCTGCTATCCGCATCCAGTTTGAGGACGTCCGTGGTTTCCACGAGGTAGCGATGCAAATCTTTGCTCGGATGTGCCAAAACATACCCTTTGTGGGATTTTTCGAAAGGCTCTCCGCCTTTGGCCACACGTTTGATTCCTGCCTCCTCCGCTACTCTCCCGTCTATCAGCAGATTCGGAGTATCGATGGAAAGCTCGTCACCGGGAACACCCACGAGACGCTTGATGTAGTGTGAACCTCCACCTTGTGGCCCGCTGTGCTCCTCAATACCCTTGATTCCCAGAGTATCGAATACGAAAACTTCTCCACGCTCAGGCTTCCTGAAATGATAACTGAACTTATCCACCAGAACGAGGTCACCAGCATCGATGAACCCTTCCAAAAGAACCTTTCCTTTCTCTATCACACCGCCCTGTTTGACAGCTCCGGCGATCGCCTCCTCCAGACCCAGCTCATAGGCTTGGCTGCTGGGTGCGGGTAATCTCAGAGGCTTTTGATTCAGACTCATCAGCTGTGACCTGCTGAAAAAGTGCATCCACTGCACATCCTGCGCATCGGTGCGATATCCTTCGGGAGTATTGGCGTAGCGGATCTGGCGATCCTGATCGTTTACCACCTTCACGTAGCTTCTACCGCGTAGCGCGTATTCCAGCATCCGTTTCGGGAAACTTGGCCACTCATCCTGCTTCAGCGGTGTTCCAACAATGCCGTTGAGCGTTGGTTGCATCGATCCAGTAGGAATCCGGAACGGTTGCAGATAATAGGCGCGCAGGCCCAGGGCGATCACGATCGCGACGAACATCACCTCCACATTCTCTTCAAACCAGCTCTGTGACTTCTCACGTGGCAACGAATTTTCGCAGGTAGCTCTCAGCTGCTTGGATGCCTCCGCGGTTTTCTCCTGATCGTTCTGCTTGATCGCCTTCAGCAAATCCTGCCTTCTCGATTCCACTTCCGCCACCCGATCCGGAGCCAGCAAATCCCGCTTATATGCGATGAATTTCTTGGCTCCCTTTGCCAAAATCTTCGCATTCTTTTTCCAGCTAGCTGTAAACATATGGCCGAACTCTGCACTCCCACCACTGGCCGCGCAAGTCCTAGTCAGCTGCTTTCCGGAGGAAACCCGAAGAGAAACATCTTCGCCAGATCCACTGAATTGGAATAGAACTGAGATTCAATGCTCTAGCTGCGAAGAGTTCTTCGCCAATGTACAGCCACGTCCCCACCTAGAATCCATGTTTTCCCTGATCAAAAACTACACTCACTGGCTTCACGGAAAATGGCCCGCCGGTGGTGTCGAGCAAGCACCGGCCACCAACGATGACGGCACCTGTAATATCCCCGGAATTTACATCGTCGGAGACCTCACCGGTGTTCCCCTCCTGAAATTTTCCGCGGATACGGGCGCCAGAGCGGTAAGCTCCATTCTCGAGGACTCCGGTTTCAAGAAATCCGAAACATCAGAGGAAACCCTCGATCTTGCCATTATTGGTGCCGGTGTCTCCGGTATCTCAGCCGCTATCGAAGCGAAGAAAGCCGGCCTGAACTTCAAGATTTTCGAGTCCGCAGAGGCATTCTCCACCATCCGGAATTTCCCGAGGAAAAAGCCCATCTACACCTATCCCACGGATATGAAGCCGGCCGGGGATATGCGGTTCGAATCGGATGTAAAGGAGGACCTTATCACCGAGCTCGAGGCGCAACAAAAGGAGCACGGCATTGAGACTACCAAAGCGGCAATCGAAAAGATTTCCCGCTCCGGAGGTATTCTGAAGCTCCATACGAAAAACGAGCCGATCACTGCCAAGCGTGTCATAGTAGCCATCGGCCGCACGGGAAATTTTCGCAAACTCAACGTCCCGGGTGAAGGACTGGAAAAGGTCTCGAACCGCCTGATCGACGCCTCCAAATACGATGGAAAACGCGTTATGGTCGTAGGCGGCGGAGACTCAGCGATGGAGGCGGCCATATCGCTGGCGGAAGAAGGCGCCACAGTCGATCTATCCTACCGGAAAAAGGAATTTTCCCGCCCAAAACCGGCAAATATAGAAAAGCTCAAAGAGCTGGAATCCAAAAAAACACTCACCCTTCACATGGGCACCAACGTGCAGGACATCGAGGAGGATGAAGTAACTCTCTGTGGAGAAGACGGCTGCGATAAAGTCATAAAGAACGACTACGTCTTCACACTTATCGGCCGCGAGGCCCCACTGGACTTTTTTAGAAAATCAGGCGTCCACGTCACCGGCGACAAAGGGCCGCGTTGGTGGATCACCATGCTTGGTTTCGGCCTGATCATGGCGTTTCTCTACCACTTGAAAGCTTATGCGGAAGTATTCGGCATCGCCGGCACAAATTTCTGGCAGGTTTTCGCATCCAGGAAATGGTTTCCCTTCAATATCCCGGTCATCGGCGGTGAAAACGGGCTACTCGCCATCATTTCCAAAGGTGCCTCCAGCGATCCGGGTTTCCTCTTCGCATTCATGTATACCGCGGTCATTGTGATCTTCGGCATTCGGCGTATCCGCCGCAGGAAAACCCCATACGTCAAACTACAGACAGCCACGCTAGCTTCCTTTCAGGTATTCCCGCTGTTCATCTTACCATTTATCATCCTTCCCTGGATGGGCGCGAACGGAGCATTCACCAACGGAGGCATAGGTGAATGGTTCGGCATGACATTCCTCTCAAACGGGCCCGGCACCGAGCCCACAGCCTATTGGCGGGCGTTCGGCTTCGTCCTCGCCTGGCCGCTCTTTATCTACAATATCTTCACCGATGCTCCACTGTGGGGCTGGCTGATTCTAGGGTTTATCCAGACCTTCGTCATCATACCGCTCATCGTCTGGCGCTGGGGGAAAGGAGCTTACTGCGGCTGGATCTGCTCCTGCGGTGCAATGGCGGAAACGCTTGGTGACCAGCATCGTCAGAAAATGCCACACGGTCCCCGCTGGAATAAGCTCAACATGGTCGGCCAAGGCATTCTCGCCATCACATTCATCCTCCTTGTCCTACGCCTCATTGGCTGGATCTTCCCGCAGACAGGGATCGGCCCCATCATGCTGGGCCTCAGTGAAAAATACTCCCCGTTTTCTTACAAATACCTGATCGATCTCTGGCTGGCCGGGGCCATCGGATACGGTCTCTACTTCCAGTTCTCCGGCCGGGTCTGGTGCCGCTTCGCCTGCCCGCTGGCCGCACTGATGCACATCTACTCCCGCTTCTCCCGCTTCAGGATTTTCGCGGAAAAAGAAAAATGTATCTCCTGCAATGTCTGCACAACCGTCTGCCATCAGGGAATCGATGTCATGGCATTTGCCAATAAAGGGAAACCCATGGAGGACCCGGAATGCGTGCGCTGCTCCGCTTGCGTGCAAAGCTGCCCCACTGGTGTGCTCGACTTCGGCAGATTGGGAAAACAGACAGAAAATGGTCGCGAACAGATCTTCGATACTCTACCAGCTTCCCTCGTCCGCTTGGCGGAACGGAGGAAAGGAAAGTAACCCTTCCACCGGGAGCATTGTATTCTTTTTTCTTCTATGTCTGATATTTTTCTGCGCGTCGCGTTCGCGATTTACGTAATAGCCAGCGCGGGGCTGCTATTCTACGGACTCAATGCCTACGTGCTTATTTTCCTCTTCGGAAAACGCGCAAAAGCCACCCAGGGCCGGCAGTTGAAAATCGAAGCGGAGTGGAACAAAAACCACCCATCTGGAAAAACTGATGATCTCCCGAAAATCACTACCCAGATCCCCCTTTACAATGAGTTTAACGTAGCTGAGCGATGCATCCGCGCCGTGGCTGCCTTCGACTATCCGGCGGACCTTCATCAGATCCAGATCCTCGATGATTCCAATGACGAGACGTGCGAACTCGTTGACCGCGTAGCCGCCGAGCTCCGCGAAAAAGGAATCTGGATCGACGTTTTCCGCAGAGAGATTCGCCACGGCTACAAGGCCGGCGCGCTCTCCGACGCCATGCCGGAAGCACACGGAGAATTTATCGCCATTTTTGATAGCGACTTCGTCCCGGAACCGGACTTCCTGCGCAGACTACTCCCTCATTTCATAGACGAAGAGACCGGCCTCGTGCAGGCACGCTGGGGCCACCTGAATACAAAGGAATCACTCCTCACCCGTGCGCAGTCCGTTGGAATCGATGGCCACTTCGCCATTGAGCAAACCGCGCGCTCCGCCAATCACCTCTTCCTGAATTTCAACGGAACTGCCGGAATCTGGCGTAGAAAAGCCATGGAAGACGCCGGCGGCTGGGCAGCCGATACTCTTACCGAGGATCTCGACCTATCCTACCGCGCCCAGCTCAAGGGCTGGCACATGGAATACGTCCCCCATGTCATGGTACCTGCCGAATTACCGGAAACCTATTCCGCATTTAAAAGTCAGCAATTCCGCTGGGCGAAAGGCTCCATCCAGACGGCCATCAAGCTTCTCCCCACCGTCTTCCGCTCGGAGGAACGCCCGTTTGCAAAGTTTCAGTCAATCTTCCACCTTTGCCACTACTTCGCACATCCGCTGATGTTCACCGTGGCAATGCTTGCACTTCCAGCGCTGAAATTTCTCAGCAAGGACGTTCAAACCTCATGGTTGATCCTGATTGCCGGCCCACTGCTCGCAGCCACCATCGGACCATCCATTCTCTACGTCATCAGCCAGCACTACCTCTATCCCGATAGCTGGAAGAAACGCATTCTCCTCCTCCCCGCGCTAGTTCTCGTTGGTTTCGGAATCTGTATCTCGAACACCAGGGCGGTCCTGGAAGCTATACTGGGAATAAAAAGTGGATTCGTCCGCACTCCGAAACGCGGCAGCAAGGTCACCAAAAGCTACAATCCTGTGGCTAGCGTCATTCCTATTCTGGAAATAGCTGCAGCACTCTACTGCATCCTCTCGGTATATATTTACTATAGACACGGCAGTTACGGGATTATTCCGTTTCTCACACTCTACATCGGCGGCTTCGGACTCGTCGGTATCAGCAGCCTTCGTGAACAGATCCATGCAGGCGGAAAATCCTGATATTCGGTCCTCCGCCTGGAAAATTTGCATCGGAATTTCCGCCGCAATTTGCATCGTCTGGTCTCTACTCGGGCCGCTCGAATCTAAATCCATTACACGGGTAGCACTCTTCTCTCTATCCGGCTTCTCCATGCTGGGCCTTGTGTTTTTCTTCCCGAAAATCACGGACCGTGGTGCCCGAAACCTCATCATCATCAGCGCAATCGTGCTCCGTCTCTTACTTTGGATGGCACCCGTATCCGACGATGTGAACCGTTACCTCTGGGAGGGAGAACTCGTCCTGGCTGGAGAAAATCCCTACGCGGCACCTGCGGATGATGCCCGCTGGGAGTCCCGCCGCGACGAAATCTGGGAAGGCATGAACCACCGGGATCGCCCGACCGCATATCCTCCGGGAGTCCAATGGATCATGGCCGCGACCGCCGCACTCGGACACGAGCTCCAGACCTTTAAGCTCCTCTCCCTAATCGGTGATCTTGTGACTCTCCATCTCATTATCGGATACTTACGGAAGCGCGCACTTCCACTCCGTTGGGCCGGCTTCTACGCGTTCAACCCCATCATCCTCATAGCTTTCGCTGCAGAAGCACATTTCGATAGCCTGATGATAGCAGCAATGCTCGCTGCCGTAATTTCCGCATCCAGGGGAAAATCCAGCGCATGGCTCTGGCTGGGAATTGCCATTCAGATCAAGCTCATCTGTATCATACTCATCCCTCTTTTTCTCACGCACAAACTTCTCCGCAGCTCCTACATCCTCCCGCTGCTACTTATTCTACCTTCACTCCCCTTCATTTCAGCACTTCCCGAATGGCTGGCCGGAGTTCGCGAGTTCGCAGGTTCCGGAGCTTTCAATGCGCCATTCCACACGTTTCTCGCAGCCGCCGGTATTCCCCACACCACAGTCAGGCTGATTCTCACCCCCGCATTCTGCCTGACCGCCGCAGCCATCTGTATCCTTCATTGGCGCGGGAAAAGCGATATCATCGAGTCCTCGATCTGGATGCTATCCGCGCTACTATTTTTCTCACCCATAGTTCATTTCTGGTATTTGGCGTGGGTACTTCCACTGGTCGCCCTTCGGCCGTCTTTTGCATGGATCATACTTTCCATCACCATGTCCGGATATTTTCTCGCATGGTGGACAGCGGAAAATATGGGCTGGTGGGGATTTGGCCACGGAATTGCCGCCTGCATCTGGCTCCCCGGCATCGTCGCTGCCATCGCCCAGAATCGATTCCTTTTCTCCCGCCTAGCAAAGCCCCAGCTGACTCTCGCAGTTTCCAACGAAATCGCCATCGTTCTCCCCATTCTGAATCCCGGAAACAAGCTTCCTGAATTTCTCCGCTCTATCCGAGAAAACGAAAACACACCGCTCGAGATCGTTATCGTGGACGGGGGCTCCGATAACCCGGAGGCAATAGCGGGAACGAAGGTTATCACCTCTGAAAAAGGCCGTGGAAACCAGATAGCCAAAGGAATTTCCGCGACATCCAGCCCATGGATTCTAATTGCCCACGTAGACACCATCCCTACACCGAATTTCATTGAGCGGATCAGAAAAGGCATCGCCGAAAATCCCGATGCCTCCCTGCTGGTCCTCGGCCAAAGATTTGATCGGCAGACCATCGGGACACTATTCATCGAGACTCTCAACGAGATTCGCGTCGTGTTCGGCGGAGTCGCTTTTGGCGACCAGACTATGATCCTGAGGCGCGAAGCTCTAGAACGCGAAAATGGCTTCCCCGCCCAACCATTGATGGAGGACGTGGAAGCCAGTATGAGAATGGCATCCGCAGGTCGTGTGGTCTACCTCGGCTCCGAGTGGACTGTTTCCGCCGGAAAGTGGAAGACTGGCTTTCTACAGAGAGTTTCTTTGGTCGTGAAACTTGTAGCACACTACCAGATCTCAAGACTTAGCGGCAGAGAGCAGGCAGCCCGGGTATCCGAGCGGATGTATTCGGAATACTATAAGTAACCTTACATGTCTTCTTCACTCTTCTCCATAGCGTCCTTGGAGATTCCGATCACTCCCGCACCGATCCTGTCACCTGCGTTTCCGGTAGGCTGCCCTCCGTCGTCTTCTTTCGCATGGATAATAACCCCGCGGCCTAGAATTCCGGTTTTACCCGCATCCAGAGTGATTCCTTTAACTGTGATCTCCAATTTGGCAGCACCATTTTCGTCCGCCTCCAGATTTCCCAGGTCGCCGGAGTGACGCATATCTTTGTCAGGTAATGCATGGTCATGGCCATCCGGATTGAAATGGCCACCCGCGCTTGTCGCGTCAGCACTGGCCATGTCCCCGAACTCGTGGATGTGGAAACCATGCTTCGAATTCGGTTCCAGACCTCCGACGTTAGCTGTAACCTTCACGCCTTCTTCTACTTTCTCGAAGACCACTGTGCCTTTGACATTGCTGTCTTTCACTGGGTAAATCACCGCAATCAGCTTATTCAGCTCCGCTGAAGAGTGCTCGGTGTGTTCTATTTTCTCCATGCCCTTCCCCTCTTCCATTGCTTGAAGGGAAACCACTGCCAGACCAAAAATCCCGGCGGCTTTGCATATATCGTTCAATCGGTGTTTTGTTTTCATATTGCATCTCTAATCGCAATATCCGTTCCAAGCCGAGAACCTCCCACGCACGGTAAGTTACGATGCATGATTCCCTCCAGCACCTTGCACCCTGCAAAGGCTGTCATGTAAATTGCGGCAACCGAACCTACGCTTTCACAGCTTTGAGCCCCAAAAACAACGGAAACTCCTCCGCCGCCCGGTGCTCTGCCTTGCTGAAAGGTCCTACCTGGGATCGGCGATGTGAGAACAACTCCACACATTTCATCACGCCCAATCCGGCATCGCCCATGGACGAGATCACATCAGCGAGCGGACGGTGATAGAATACCGTGCTCTCATCGGTGCCGAGCCCGGGACGTGTTTGAATCCCAATCTCAAGGGCCCTTCCATACTTATCGAGACGTCGAAACTGGATCTTCTGATCACCATCCCAGCCCCAATGGCTTTCCTTGGGAATACGGAAGCACGGATGCATCATCACGATCGCCACTTTTCCACCCGGCTTCAATGCAGCTGAGATATTTTTCATCAACCCATCGATATCCGGGACGTCATGCACCGCCATTACGCATGCCGCTGCATCAAAACTACCGTCCGCCCAGTCCCCCTCAACACATGCGTCCGCGCGCAAAAAATCTACCCCGCTCTCACGTCCATAACGCCCTCTTGCCGATTCGATAAGCTTCGCGCTGGCATCCACTCCCAGCACCTTCTCGACTCTTTCAGAAAGCAAGTGCTTCACCAGAACCCCTTGCCCACAACAAATATCGATTACTTCCTCTCCTCCGGAAAGATCCAGCAAATCCATTACCGCGGGTAAAATGACCTTCTGATGATAATCGGATCCATCAACTCCCACCATTTTATCATACCATCCGGCCACTCCATCCCAGCCCTTCTCGCCGCCGCCTTTGCTATTTCCCTCTGACTTGCGTCCACCTGTGCGGAATCCACCCGCGGTATTCTTGGCCTTCTTCGAGGAAAACCTCCCCCTGTATTTTCCCTCTCTGCGCGGATTATCCATGCGCAACTCTATCACCCTCACGCTGGAGAATAACCATCAAATTTTGAGCTTCGGGGCATTCGGGAAACACTTCCTATTTTTTCGACTGCACGAATCTATATCTCGCGCTAAAAATACAACCACCTTCATCAATACATAGCATCTACAATTGTATCTATTTAACACTCGACTCCGCCAGCATACATCATTTGACTCCCGCCGTTGAAATTACGCCCCCTAGTTTTGATTGTTATACTCATCGCATCATGCCGTAGCGATACCCGCGACGCCGTATGGTGGAGAAATGAGAAAGTCATTATAGAACTAAACAACCAAATCGAGCTGACCAATCTCAAGCTTCAACATGCTGCAGGAAGAACCCAGCATGATTCCCGGGAATCGACCACAGTCCAGGAACAAGAGATCGCGGTTTTAAAGCTCAAAAAGGCCACTTCCCTGAAGCGCCTGGCAGAAAAAGAAGCCACATGGGCTACCTACCGTGAAAGTGTTCTCAAAAAATGCCGTTCAGCCTATGAGGGAAGATATTTCCCGGAGTTTAAAACACTTGCTGGACGGAAATTCTCTGACTGCACCGTTACCAGGATTTCAAACGGCGGAGTTTCACTCAGACACGCGAACGGCACGGTCAGGTTGTCGGTGGATGAACTTTCCTTTGTCGAACACAAGAAATTTGGAATTGATCCTTCACTGGCGCTCGAACTCTACGCTTCTGAGCACGAGAACCGTATCATCCATGAAATCGAAGTGACGAATGCCTTAGCAAAAAATCCACCCAATAGCCCGAGCCCAGCAAAAAGCTATGCTACCAAATCCGCAAGCATACGCGCTGGTAGTAATCGGCCGTTTGCTAATTTCGCACCACTTGGCACTACCAGGAAATTTTCGGGAGTAGGATCGATCAATCGCAGCAAAACAAGTTCCCACTCACACGCAGAATACGAATCAAAGCCGCGCGTTGCGTCATCGCATTCCTCACCGCGCAATTCCGCTGTCTCATCAGCCGACCTCAAAGCTGCCGACTAAAGGACGAATTTCTCTCATATCCCTCCAAACACAATATCTTATAATGTTTCATAAATACGCAAAAATCGCCCCTTTGATCGTATCCCTTGGTTTTGTCTCCTGTGATGATCCAGCTCTCGTAAAGAAGAAAGGTGAACAGGAATCGGAAATCGCCCGCCTCACCGGCGAGCTAGAAATTGCCGAAGAAAAGCTAAAAGATCTTCCGGAAGACCGCACCGAAGAATTGCTATCAGCCACAGTAGTAAACAAGAAACTGGAAGCTGAGCGTCAGGAATTGCTCGACGAAATTGAGCAAATTGAAATGCAGGAAACATTATTGAAAGAACAATTCGATACCTACAAAGCGAAATATTCGACCGAGCAGCTAAAGCCACTGGACCAGTAACTACGAGGTTCGAAACTTGAAAAATCAAGAATATGTCATTTAACGATCTATTAAGCAGCAGTAAAGGCCCCGGTGTAATTGGCCTGATCATGGCACTACTCGTCCTCATCGGATTCGGGCTATTGGCGACACTTGCCTTTGAAGAGGACAGCGGCGGAAAGTCACTTGCCGGGATAGTTCGCCAGAACGGACTGCGAATTAGCAATGATGGCGAAAGATTGAAGAGTCTGAATGCAAAGCTCGCCACAATTCCGAATCGGCAAATCGTCGCAGATAAGGTCAGGACAATTTCTGCCCGGAACAAATACCTCGATGCGCAGTTTGATGCGCAGACTGAAAACCTGGAATTGGCAGAACTGAGGTTGGATGAGCTCGAAGAGCACTTTTTCGATTATAAAAACCAATACCGTGCCTTCGTAAGGGACAACGCGGAAGGCACCGAACTTGAATCTCTGGAAACCACCAACGGTGAAATTTACCATGAGGTCAGTATTCGGAAAGTTACAGCGGTTGGCTTGGAAATGCGTCACAGGGATGGACTGAAGCGCATCCCTTTCGAGGAACTGCCAGCTAAACTTCAGGACTACTACCAGTTTGATAAGGATCAGAAGGCTGATGAAATACAGCGCGAAATGGCGATGCTAAGGCGTCATAACAAAGCGGTGGGTATCGCCCATGAACACGCGGAAAAGGCCAATGAGCTGAGGAGGACCGCGGCAAGGCCATGGACGTGATAAGAGATAAGGAACAAAGGGCAAGCGGACTGGAGTCCGAGATCTCGAGCCTCAACGCTACCATCAGTTCCTACGCCAATAGCACCAGATCAACCATCGCATTGGACCGCTCCGGTTTGTATCGCAACCGCCTGGCCTCGAAACAAAGGGAATTATCCAGCCTGCGTAAGGAAATTTCCAAACTTCGCCAATCCCTTTAGTTTTCAACCACCCTCGATGACTTCTGAAAGCGATAGTGGGATTTTGACCATCCTCCTCTGCTTCGCCTCACTGATCTTTGCGGGCGTTTTTCTATCACTCCTGGCGGACAAGAGAGCTGCAGGGTCTTCCGAGACCAACGATAAAATTGCCGAAATCAGCAAAAACGAGGAAGACATCAAACGCCTGAGGGCATTGGTAACGTCCGCCAACCTTGAGTTGGAAAACTCCGCTGGAAACATTGAAACTCAACAGGTGGAGATTCTTGCCGCAGAAAATCTGAGGCAGAACCGGAGAGAAGAAGTTCGCCAGCTAAGGATGAAGCTGGTTCGGTCCGGGCTCCGAAGAAAGAAGCTAGAAAGAGAATATGAGGAATATATACTTTCCTACAAAAATCTTCTCTGGCACCGATCAAGAGGGGCGCGGATCGATTACATTGTCCTGAAGTCGGGACGGAAATTGAACAACGTTATAATAATGAACGTCGGCGCTGAAGGAATACTGCTATCACATACAGGCGGGGTAGCCCGACTGTCGGTAGCCGATCTCAGTTTGACCATGAGAAAGCGTTTCCAACTGAACCTGTTGGCGCCGGAGCCACGCAGGTAAACCTATCGGAGGATAAGTAAATTACTTCGCCTTGCGGTTCACAGCCTTCCAGTTCACGTGAAGTGTGTCTTCAACCGCGCCCTGCTGAATACCAACCTTTTTGCCGCTTTCCTTGGTGACTGTTGATTGGATCGTATCCATTTCCTTTCTCAGGACGATCGGGTAGAGTAGGGAGAACCAGATCTTACCCTCATCCACGGTGGTTTCGGTTTCAATTATCTGGCCCAAATCATTCTCGTAAGGCTTCATAGTCATTGAACCTTCCATCGAAAATACTGCACAGGGATGGCCGTGAACTCCCTCCACACCAATCATCTCCAGATCAAGCGAGCCACTTGCCGCATCTTTGATCACCAAATCCAGTGAGGCCCCACTCAACTTCTGTTTCGATCCTAATTTCAACGGATTTCTACCAAACCACCGCTTGGCCGGACGCAGTCCATTGTCGGTCAGAATTTCATCAATATTCGGTTCGAGTTCACTCGCCCACGACCTGGTAATAAATTCGGTTGTAGGAACCGCTGCCCATCCTTTGCCCTTATTGTTGAATTGAACGGCTTTCCCTTTCAATTTATCAACAACCTTATCCGTGCGCTCCGGTGCCGGCAGACCGGCGGCAATCGCCTTCTCGGCAGCTACCTCTATCTGTTGCAGTTCCTGAATGCTCAACAGACGCCTTGAAACATTATCCCTTTTGGTAACACGCACAGCTTTTCCAGCCATTTCATACTCGGTCACATCATCCATACGGGCGGATAGGGTGTCGATTTCATCGCCAAACCTGGATTTACCGGCGATCCTCACTTTTTTCAATTTTTTGGTCTCGGTAACGACTACCTTCAAATGCGGAGGGAATGGTAAATCAGTCCTCAAAAGATAACCGCCATCGACCTTCAGTATAAGTTTGTTCAAGGCACGATCAATTTTCGTCTCCAAAGTTTCCTCATGCTCCATGAAATTCATATCCATGGCATCTTCCGCGGTCATATCAGACTTTTGATTCTCGGCCTCTATGATTCCAAGTTTCACGGAGAACAGTTTCCCTGCATCGTAAATCAGAACCATCGATATGAGGACCACGATGTGAAACAGAACCGACAGAATTTGTTTGGTGGATCTACTAACTTTACCTGCCATTTCGGAAAAGAAGATAGTCAATCAATCCGAATATTGACATCTCTTTTTACCGTTTCTGTAAACTAAGAAGCCCCCGGTAAAAATTACCGGAGGCTTTCATTAAACAAGTGATCTAGAGGGCCGTTATTGACCCTGTGGAATCTGGACCGGGAACCCGCCACCTTCTGGCGCAGGAGGCGCGTCCTGAATCTCCGTAAGTTCAAGTTCGAAGATTAGAACAGAGTTAGGAGCAAGGTCAGCGCTACGACGTTGTGGGCCGTATGCAAGCTCGCTCGGGATGAAGAGCTTCCACTTTGAACCAACCGGCATAGTGGTTAGTGCTTCGCGGAAACCAGGAATCACTTGAAGCGTCATCGGCACCGGAGCTCCCTCAGGAGAAGCGTCGAATTCAGTGCCATCGATCAAAGTGCCCTTGTAGTTGACCATAAATTGTTTCTCCGCTTCGCCTTCCTTAGGTTCCGCGTATTTTTCCTCACCGCCTTTTTCAAGGATCTCATATTGAAGACCGCTTTCAGTAGCTACCACGCCTTCGCGCTTTTTGTTTTCTTCGAGGAATTTATTACCTGCCTCGAGATTTGCTGCCGCTAGATCGTCTTCCCGCTTCTGAACAGTTTCACCGAGAACCGACATTGCAGCCTGGATTTGCTCATCCTGATACGCTGCATCTTCTTCTTTGATCCCGCTGTTGAAGGCTATCATGAATTCTTCCATGTCTAGATCTTCCAGAGTGATACCATATCCGCTGATTTCCTGCGCAAAACGGCGGCCTGTGCTGTAGCCAAAACCGTAGGAGTAAGCCTCTTTGCTAGCTGCCGCATCCATAGCCGGAGCTGCCGCCTCTTCTGCAGCAGGTGCTGATTCTTCCTTTGGAGCGTCTTGTGCGAAGAGAATGCCTGATGCTGCGAATGCGATTAGACCTGCTCTGGTGGCCTGTTTGAATAATTCTTGGGTCATATAGTTCTAAATTGGTCGCGAACATTAGAAGCGGCTTTATGGCCTGTCCAGAACGGCTTTTTCACATTTTTAGATTCATTTCACATGAAAATCCGGCCGAGTTTGGGGAGCTCCATCCCGGCACTATCATAAAGGATTTTCCTAAGTTCTTCCACAAACCCACGGGCCGCCAGACTATCGCGGCAAATTGCCCGCAGCACCATTGCCTCTCCATTCAGCCCTCCGTGGCCCATGTAGACATCGTCGTTCTCGAGCTGTTCGATTTTTTCCTTCGGCCAATTTTCCACCATCTTGCCGGATAAAAAGACTGAGATAAAATGCCCCGATTCAAACATCGCGGTGATCCCTTCAGGGCCTCTACCCAGACCGATCATCTCATACTTCTCCCGGGCGACCAGATCACCACTCACGAAGAGGTCCAGTTCCCACCTGAGTTTCTCGTATTCAAAGCATTCTCCCCGCGCCACGCGGCCGGGTGAAATCCAATCGATAAAAAAAAGACTCGCTCCCTCTTCCAGATGAATCGATGTGCGTTGCTCGTAGCTCGCGCCCTTATGGGGAATAAATGCCTCGGGAATCCATTCCAAAAATCCTCCCTTATCCACATGAAACGTCTGATCACAGACTGCCGGCTTACCGGTGCGCGTGCGGAAAACCCGTGAGGAGCTGGGTGTGCTCAGCACCAGCTTCGCATCATTTCCGACTTCAACTTCACATACCAGAGCATCACCATCGAAAAAACCGGCCGTCGGATTCACCAAAGTCACGATCAACGCTCCGGCATCCCTATGCGATTTCGAAAGATGGATGGGCGCGCGAAAACTCTGCTTCGAAAGATACGGAACCCCATCATCGCGCACATCACAGCGGATTCTGAGATGCCCGCTGATCGAATTTCCCGTCATTACCTCCATCAGACAAAAAGGTACTCGTGCTTTAGCCACCCGAGAAGTTCATCTTTCCCCTTCTCTGATTTCAGATCCGCAAAAACCACGGGCCGGTCACCCCGTTGGATCTTGGAATCCCTTGCCATCACATCCAGATCAGCTCCCACATAGGGAGCAATATCGATTTTATTGATCAGTAGGAGATCACTCGTCCGGATTGCAGGGCCTCCCTTTCTGGGTATTTTGTCACCCTCGCCCACGTCGATCACATAAATATATGCATCCACCAATTCCGGCGAAAACGTGGCCGAAAGATTATCTCCACCACTTTCAATAAGGATAAGCTCAAGATCCGGATGCCTGTTCTCAAGATCCACCACTGCCGCCATATTCATGCTGGTATCATCACGAATCGCCGTATGTGGGCATCCACCGGTCTCCACACCTATGACCCGGTCGGCGGGTAAAACGTTCTCCCGCAGGAGAAATTCAGCATCCTCACGGGTGTAGATGTCATTGGTAATCACCGCCAGTGACACCTCTTCCTTCAACCATTGGGAAAGTCGCAGAAGGCACATGGTTTTACCCGATCCCACAGGGCCACCCACGCCCAAACGGAATGGTCTTTTTTTTGTTTCAGGAGATGAAAAGTCGTTCATTGGAAAATGCATGTTTGAGTGAAGCTATCTCTAGCAAAGGGTTAAAATGGCCATCGACCTCCATTTTGAGCGCCGCATCCACCTTGGCGTCCATCCGCTTCAAGACGCGACTGAGGATACGCTGACAGGCCGTTTGACCGATCCTCATCAGCTTCATTGATGAGGAGGTCCCTGCCACGATTGCCTGATAGGAAAAAGCTCTGGCCGCAGCCTCGACCGACACATTTCGCAGCTCCAGAGCCGTTACGATCAAGTGATGACTGCGTGGACAACGCCTCCGGTGTTCTTCGAAAAACTCGCAACCTTCCAAGTCACATAGAAGTACCAGACGCTGGGATCCGATTCGGCGGCCCGCATCTCTCAGCTCTGCGGGTATGCGCCAGGCATCGAGTTCTGCATCAAGATTCAGTAGAAGCTCGGCGTCGGATTCCACCGCGGCAGCATGTGCTCTAGCAAAAAACGGCAGCTCAAACTTCAAAAGATTTGGGACCACCTGCTTTTCCAGAAATTTTTCGAGCCCCTCTGCATCCGCTACAATACCAGCCCGAACCAACTCCTCCAACCCGAACGAATGCGCGTAACCTCCCGACGGGTAGCCCGTATCGTTCGATTGCAAAATCCATAGTAGCCCCTCGGTGTTCAAATCTATTAGGTATGTTGAATAGCTTTCATTGGCGTGAAAATCACTTCCGGTTCGGAATAGTCCCAGCCTTCCCTCTTTAGCAGATGCATCATCGCATCATCGTGCAGCACTCTTAGTGAATCCGCTGTAACTTCCGCAGGGAGATGTAGATTTCCCACTTTCCAGCCAACCAAGGTCCCATGGGCGGCGTCCTTGAAAGGCACCTCGTAAACGCGTTCAGGCAGCTGGCGGACAATATAATCCTTCCCCCCGCTTTGAAAAATCACGCATCCATCCAGAAGCCTGCTCTCAAGATCAAAACCGAACTCGGTCCCATCCACGGCAATACCTCTCCAGCGTCTTTTTAGAAATTTTCTCCTTTCTGTGGCTAGCAAAACACAGTCGGAAGGATCCTTTCCAGAAGCCGGCGCCACCATCCTCTCAATCAAATGCATCAGAATAGGAAATAGCGTTGGGCCATGGGTAAAACGGAAAGAGGCTCACACCTCAATTCCCGGCCATCTGCAACAACTGAATAGGTTTCCGGATCCACCGTAATTTTCGGCAAAGCATTGTTATACAACAGATCATGCTTTGTCACAGATCGGCAGTTCTTCACCGCTGAGAGACGTTTCGCCAGACCCAGCTCGTCCAACTTTCCGCACTGGAGGGAAATTCCGCTGACAAATGTCAGTGAAGTCGTCGCAATCGATTTCCCGAAAGCACCGAATTGCGGACGATAAATCGTAGGCTGTGGTGTCGGTATTGATGCATTCGGGTCACCCATATTCGCCCACGCAATGAAACCACCTTTGAGAACGGTTTCAGGTTTCACACCGAAGAACGCAGGTTTCCAGATCACAATATCGGCTAGTTTACCGACTTCCAGACTACCAACTTCGTGAGAAATTCCGTGGGTCACCGCCGGGCAAATTGTGTATTTGGAAACATACCGAAGCGCCCGGAAATTATCTGCCGCAGGATGACTTTCATCCTCCAGCTTGCCGAACTGGACCTTCATTTTATGAGCAGTCTGCCAAGTACGGGTGATAACCTCTCCTACCCTTCCCATCGCCTGACTGTCACTCGACATCATCGAAATTGCTCCCATATCATGCAGCATGTCTTCGGCCGCGATCGTTTCAGGTCGGATCCGGCTTTCAGCAAAAGCGACATCTTCCGGGATACGGGAATCAAGGTGATGGCAAACCATCAGCATATCCAAATGCTCGTCGATCGTATTGGTCGTGAACGGTCTTGTAGGATTGGTGGACGAAGGGAGGACATTCGCCTCGCCACATACACGGATAATATCAGGTGCGTGGCCTCCGCCTGCTCCTTCCGAGTGATAGGTATGTATCGTCCGCCCGTTGAAGGCATCAAGAGTGCTTTCCAGAAAACCTGCTTCGTTCAGAGTATCAGTGTGGATCGCAACCTGGATATCCAGTTCATCCGCCACAGTCAGGCAGCTATCGATTGCCGCGGGAGTAGTGCCCCAGTCCTCGTGGAGTTTCAGGCCCATTGCACCAGCCATCACCTGCTCGCGCAGGGGCTCGTGAGAGGAGCAATTCCCCTTACCCAGAAATCCTATGTTCATGGGAAAAGCATCCGCGGCTTCCAGCATGCGATGAATATTCCATTTTCCGGGTGTGCAGGTAGTTGCGTAAGTCCCGTGTGCGGGACCAGTACCTCCACCCAGCATGGTAGTCACACCACTGGCGATTGCGTGCTCGATTTGCTGAGGACAAATAAAGTGAATATGGGAATCGATACCACCTGCGGTGACGATACATCCCTCCGCCGCAATCACCTCTGTGGCAGCTCCGATGGTCATCGTAATTCCATCCTGAAGCAGAGGATTCCCCGCGTGACCTACTCCTACTATGCGCCCACCCTTGATACCGATATCAGCTTTAATAATACCATGGGCGGCATCAAGAATCAGAGCGTTGGTGATTACAAGATCGAGAGACTCCTCATCCAGGGCGAGAGGTGACTGAGCCATCCCATCACGGATAACTTTTCCCCCACCGAATTTCACTTCATTCCCATATCCTCCACTTTCAGCTATCAGATCTCGCTCAACCTCAATGAAAAGTTCCGTATCTGCCAGCCGGACCTGATCTCCCACGGTAGGGCCGAAGGTTCCGGCATAATTCTTTCTTGTTTGTTTCATGCCTTAGAGTTTTCCATTCACCTTCGAATTAAATCCATGGACTTCGCGCTTACCGGCATATGCCACCAAAGGGACTTTCCTGGTATCACCAGGCTCAAAACGGATAGCCGTGCCAGCAGGTATGTTCAGCCGAAATCCATGAGCAGCCGTGCGATCAAAATCGAGTTCTTCATTCACCTCGGAAAAATGAAAATGACTGCCTACCTGGACCGGTCTGTCGCCGCGGTTGGCAACTGTGATCTCGATCATATCCAATCCGGAATTCAGTTCAATATCCTCGGCGCCCTCCGGGCAGATAATTTCTCCTGGGATCATCGAATTGGGTCGTGAACGGTTACAAGCTTAGTGCCATCGGGAAAAGTTGCTTCCACCTGCACATCGTGAATCATTTCAGGAACTCCCTCCATCACGTCATCGCGACCGAGAAGAGTTGTTCCGTAGCTCATCAACTCGGAAACGGTTTTTCCATCGCGGGCACCTTCGAGAATTTCCGCGGTGATATATGCGATGGATTCCGGATGATTGAGCTTAAGCCCGCGATTCTTCCTTCTGAGTGCTAGATCACCTGCCACGACGATCATTAGCTTTTCCTGCTCTCTTGGGCTTAGGTGCATTTTATAAAATTAAGTTACATCAGTGTTCTGAAGTCGAATCACGCCAGATGCCACCTTGTTTCTGGGAGAATGCGTAGATGAGACAACCGCCAACGAGCATAAGGACCATAAGACCACCAAGATCGAATTGGCCCACATCGGACTTTGCCGGGGAAGTTATGGTCACCTGATCGAATTCGTCCACCTCATCGGGAAAATGAGCGTGTCCGGGAGGTCCCGGATGAGCTCCGGATGTGGCTCCAAGAGCGAGGAAGAGGCCGAGAACGGCCGCACAGCTGCGATTTCTGAGAATAGATTTCATGGTGCTTGAGAATACTTTAGCAAGTGATGTGCCAGTTCCAGCGCTTCGGTTTGGGATAAACTAAACCCGTAGAACTCCATCCGGAAAACGAAAAGCCTCCAAACCTGAAAACAGGAACTGGAGGCAACAAACGATAAGGCGAAAACGGCGTATAGGCTCTGAATTTGAACCTGCGGAATACCTTTCGGAAAAATAAAAAAAACGGGAGGACCCGGAGTGCAAAGCACAACCGAATCCTCCCGTCAGCAACCGTTATAACAACAAGAACGAGAGCGGCTTAGAATGAGCAGCCGATACCGAAGTTTACGTTGAACGGGTAATTATTTTCATTACCGATCACGTCGTCTTCAGTGAAGTAAAAGTCAACACCGGTGTGGAAATCCCACTCACCGAAGCCTTCTCCGATGTAAGGAGTAAGTGGAAGTGTTGCGTGAACACCTACAGAGCTGTAGCCGTAACCGGAGTCAAGACCTGCACCGTGGAATTCGTCGGTAGCGAAGATCGCTACGCTAGCCGGGAAGCTGAAGGTAACAGGACCTGCTTCAACATCGTAGGATACGCCGAATACGAAGATTGTTCCTGTATCACCACCTGAAGCACCTTCACCTACGCGGTTATGGATGGTAAGGGATGGGGAAAGGAAAGTATCGTAACCGAAGCTAAGATCGATGACGTCCTCGCTGTCACCACCGTAGAACCACTCTTGATAAGTGATGCCAGCGCTGAATGCACCGAAGGACTTGGAAAGACCAACCCAGATGTCAGTTTCCTGAGCAGTGATTGCACCTGGAGCTTTGCCATTGATCTCAACCCATACACCAGTGGTGAGAGTGAAATCGTATGGAAGAGCGAAGGCGAGTTCAGCACTAGGGTAGAAACCGTAGTCGCTGTTGTCCACGCCGTCCTGCCAGACATCGAAGCCGTAGGAGATGAAGTGTGAGTTGAAGTCAAGGGAGAGAGTTCCGGAGATAACATCTTCGGAAGGCATTTCCATTGGTGGCGCAGGAGTCATTTCTGTGCCTGCGATTGCGGTAGCACCGGAAAGAGCAGCGGTAACGGCTGCAGTCCCGAGGATATTGCGGTAGTAGTTGTTTTTCATGTTTCAGCTATGTGTTTCGGACTCATCTGTTGTGATTGATCCACCAACAAGAAAGCCGATCACGTGCCACTAATTCCCCCGCAGAAATTCTAGTATGAATCGTTTTCATTCCTATCGTTTCGTCTGATGAATTTCTCGCATAACGAGAACCTCGATCTCTGAGAGCCAGTTGTTCCGCCTGCGAAATGCGTGGCAACTAATCGAAAGATTTCATACGGCAGTAGGCGGATGCCTATTTTCTCACAGGGAAATACCAGCCATCCCCCTTGTCGAGATACTGCTCCATCTGTGGGTGCTGCTTGAGAATATTCTCACGCTCATGGGGACCTCTTACGGCCATCTGCAGCTGGAACGCGGCAGCAAAACCGACGACAAGGAATACAACCCGGAACGGATTCAACGGCCCGGCCACAACCTTGTGTTGTCCTAAAAAGTCCCAAATGGGTTTCCCGATCCGTCTGGTGGTGAACCAACTCATTGACTGGCATAGAACCGAAAGCAGAGGCCATCCGAAGCCGATACCACTAATCATCACACGGATTGATCTCCAAATTCCCGCCTTCAGACTCAGTTTCCCATCATCTTCATTCACCACTTTCAGGCTCATCAGCCATTTTCCCGGTGTCGTCCCGAATTGATGCAAGAGCCACGCTTCGTACATAAACCAAGGCAGATACATCGGGAGAAGAAGCCAGGAATTCTCTATCGCTGCGCCAATATCCTGACCTGCCACATACATGCCCAGCCACCAAATTGATGCGTAGACAGAGAGGTCCAGCCAGCGCGCCCAAAACCTTCTGACCAGATATTTTTTCGGCTTTGGCTCGGAACTTTTAGCGGCCTCCGCCCGCTTAAGATATTCGGGAGGTAACTGGGGTGGTAATTTACCCTTTTCCTCGGGAAACTCGCCTTTGAAGATTTCTGATTCCCCGATCTTTGTCCATTCCGGTAGACCTTCGTACCAGATTCTTGAGTCTGCGTCCAAATCTCCGTGAGAGATCCTGGTGCGCACCACATAATCAGGAAATGGTCCCGACTTTTCGCCATTCGTGATTAACCAGAAATCCATGGATCAGAGATTTCTCAGGGATTTGGCCGCGTCACTTCTTGCCGCAAAAAATGCTGGTACCAGAGCAGCTGCGGAGCAGAGGACAAATGCAAGGAACCCGATTATTCCTTGCTCAATAGGATCGTTATGAGCTGGAAGGACACCAAATCCTGTCAGTGATGCGGAAAACGGATCGAAACCAACGGCTCTCAAAGTTTCCTGAACACCTCCCCGGAAATAGATAACCAACCTTCCCAGACCGACACCCAACGCGGCCCCCAATAGACCGAGGAGCATTCCTTGATATAGGAAAACTCTTACGATCTGCCCTGGTGCCGCCCCGAGTGCTTTCATAACGCCGATCTCGCGCCTCTTCTGAATCGTTACCGTGAACATTACCGCCATCATCGAAAAGGCGGATACCAACACGATGAAAGATAGCGCGAAATACATCATCACGCGTTGCTGGTTGATGAGAGCAAAGAAGGCCTGATATTGATCTCCCCAAGTCTCCAAGTAGCGATCCGGTCCAAGAATCTGACGTCCTTTTACCGCAATCTCCTCAGCCTGGTAGGCATCGTCCAAACGGAGCGCAACGCCCTGTACCTGATCGTCCAACCCAGCCAAATCCTGTGCTAGAGGTAGAGGAATAAATAATTCGGGAGTTACAGCCATTTGAGATGCCGCGTAAACTCCTACTACCAAGGCCTCTTTCGGCAAAACCAACTCTTTCAAACCCTTGAGTATCTCCGCATCCATCTTCTCGGCATCGGATTCCGCCAACTCCTTGAAAGCCCCTTCCACTGATAACTTTTCGTCATCGGTGAAGCGAAATTCCGTCTCATCAGCATCCCTGGCGCCAGCTTCCATAGCTCGCAGCAAACTTTCCACCATGTCATGCTCGGGATCCCTGATTTCCTCCTCCCAAATCATCCGGAAGGAGTCATAAACGCCACCCAGTTCGTCAGCTGAGATTTCCCAGGTTTCTCCCTTCTTGATCCAGGATCCACTGAATGTCTCCTCGGCCGCTTTCCATGCTTCCGGATAGGCTTCTCTTACCACCGGCTGGTCAGTCGCCTTGTAAGCCTCCATCACACTTTCGAAATTTCTGGTTGAATAAAGGCGCATCGTATCGCCGATTTGTAGCTGAAACTGCTCAGCCACTATCGAGGAAATTACCGCGCGGTCGTCGATTCCAAGATCGGCTGTCGATTCCGGAAATTCTTTCAGGTCGAGCATCTTTTCAACTCCTGCCACTTGCTCGGGATCACTGGTATCGACTGCCCGAAAAGTGACCGGCCTCTGCCAGGATCCGACATCCAGAATTACGTTATCAGCAATAAACGCAGTCGCCGCCGCTACTCCCTCAAGCTTTGCAGCTTCCTCGGCAAGCGTGTGCCAGGTTTCTGCATCTTCATCGATAATTTCTCCATCCATTGTAGGATTCAGTGCAGGTGACTTGACCAAGATATGTGGAGTAAAACCTAGTAACCGGTCCTTCACGTCCCGCTCCAGTCCGGCATACACCGCCATGACCACCACCAACACTAGAACCCCCAACATCACACCGACCAGTGAAATCAGTGTGAACGAAGAAAGAAGAGCGCGACGCGGGTTTAAATACCGCCTCGCCAACATGAAACTGAAAGATCGCTTTTTGATACGCAGAACTAGCCCCATCCCGGCTTCTCTTTCAACTATGATCTGTCACTTGAAGAGCGAATCAATACTCCCTCATCAGCATCCACTCAGCTATCTCACGAAGTCTTTTCCCGTTTTTACCGAAAACCTTTAGTGAATCCATCGCTTTACTGGTCATACGTCTGGCTTCCGCCTTGGATTCCTCCAGCCCGATCACCGAAGGATAAGTGGCCTTTTTCACAGCCTCATCCTTTCCAGCGGTCTTGCCGAGAGTCTGTGTCGTCTGGGTTACATCAAGAATATCGTCGATAATCTGGAAAGCCAGACCGAGGGCAGCACCGAAATCCGACAGGGCCTCCAGTTGCTTCTTATTGGCATTCGAGCTCATGCCGCCGAGACGAAGCGAACAGCGTAGAAGAGCAGCGGTTTTCGCCTGATGGATTGTCATCAGGTCCTCAAGTGTCAGGTCCCGCCCTTCTCCCTGTAAATCAAGAACTTGACCTCCAATGAGTTTCAAGCTCCCTCCAGCATAGGCCAGCTCCTTCACCATTTGGCTAGTGGAATACCGTTTCGTTTGCTTTGCAAATGAAAGAACGGCAAAGGCTTGTGTAAGAAGCGCATCGCCGCAAAGGACAGCCATACCCTCGCCGTAAACCTTGTGGCAAGTGGCCCGCCCACGGCGCAGATCGTCGTCGTCCATGCACGGCAGGTCATCATGAACCAAAGAATACGTGTGCAACATCTCAACAGCGCACGCAGCAGGCATGGCTCCTTTGAATTTTCCCCCGCAGGCTTCGGCAGCAACAAGGCAAAGAATTGGCCTTAGCCTTTTCCCGCCTGCAAATACGCTGTAGCGCATCGCTTCATGAATAATCGCAGGCGCCTCCCCCGGTATCGGGAGAGCCACATCAAGCGCATCATCGACCTTGATCACGGTCTTTGCAAAAAACTGTTCCAAGTCGTTCATGAGGAAAATAATTTACAGGATTTCAGCAACCTGAACGGCATTCAGTGCAGCGCCCTTACGGACCTGATCACCTACCACCCAGAGATCCAAAGCGTTCTCTATAACAAGACTCTCCCTGATACGGCCCACCAGGCAATCATCCTTGCCGGTAGTGTCCAAAGGCACTGGGAAAACCATGTTCGCTGGATCATCGTGCACCTGGATACCGGGCTTTCCGGTGTAAGCCGCGCGGGCAGCTTCTACAGATGGCGGTCTTGTGAATTTTGCGGTGATTGAAACAGAGTGGGAGCGGTAGACCGGCACCCTCACACAAGTGCATGAAACCTTCAGCTCTGGTAGTTCCAGAATTTTTCGCCCCTCGTTCGCCATTTTCATTTCCTCTTTGGTATATCCGTTTTCAGTGAACGAATCCACCTGTGGAATTACGTTGAAGGCGATCTGACGAGGATAGACAGAAGGAGTAAACTCACGACCGTTGGTGATAGCACTAACCTGTTCTTCCAGCTCGATAATACCTTGCGCTCCAGAACCGGAAACGGCCTGGTAGGACGAGGCAATCACACTTTCCAACCCGAATGCTTCGTGAAGCGGTGCGAGAGCCATCAGGGAAATAATCGTAGTGCAGTTAGGATTGGCGATAATCCCCTTGGGGCGATTTTTTGCCGCCTCCGGATTGATCTCTGGAACAACAAGTGGAACGCCCTCATCCATTCGGAAAGCTGACGAGTTATCGATCACCACCGCTCCAGCTGCTGCAGCTGAAGGTCCGTATTCCAGGGAAATGCCACCACCTGCACTGAATAGCGCGATATCAATTCCCTCGAAGGAATCGTGCGTTAATTCTTTTACGATAATTTCCTCTCCACGGAACTTCATCTTCTTCCCTGCTGAGCGTGCGGAGGCCAACAAGGTCAGCTCTCCAAGATCAAAATTACGCTGCTCCAGGCAAAGAAGCATTTCCACGCCGACGGCTCCCGTCGCGCCTACAATAGCCACATGAGGTGATTTCATCATTTTCAGTCCGGCTTAGCCGGGACGGGGACCATATCTCGCAATCCGCTCCATGCAATCCTTAAGCCCCAGACAAAATTCTCACGTCAATTATACCAAGGTCATGGTATTGGCTCTTTAAAAAACGCAACACATCCCTAACAATCCGGCCCATGACTTCCCCAGAAAACACCTACGCCCTCATTCTCGCCGGTGGTTCCGGCACGCGATTCTGGCCACTCAGTAGAAATCACCTGCCAAAACAGCTGCTCAACCTCTTCGGAGACGGCACTCTCTTGGAAAAAACCCTTAAACGTCTGGAGGGCGTGGTTCCGCTGGAAAACACCCTCATTCTCACCAATCAGCTGCAGGTTGATTCAGTCCGGGAAGTTGCAAGTATGCTTCCTCCTGAAAATATTTTCGCGGAACCAGCGAAACGCGACACAGCCCCGGCCGTAGCTCTGGGAATCGGACTTATTGCAGCACGGAATCCCGATGCAGTTATGATGGTCCTTCCTGCCGATCAACTCATCAAGGATACCGCAGCCTATCAGGCTGTAATGCGCGATGCACTTGAGGTGGCCGATAAGTCCGAAGACCTTGTAACCATCGGCATCCGCCCAACCTGGCCCTGCCCTTCTTACGGCTACATCGAGCGTGGAGAGAAAGCCGAAGTCGAGGGACTGGAAGTCGCACACTCTCCGTTCAAAGTGAAATGCTTCCGCGAAAAACCAGATGCGGAACTCGCCCAACACTTTCTCGATACCGGTAATTTCTCGTGGAACGCTGGAATGTTCGTTTGGTCTGTTAACACTGTTGTCAATGAATTGAAACACCACACGCCCGAACTCTCGGAATTCATCTCCGAGCTCTGCTCTAGCGCTGACATCGAAACAACAGTCGGTGAAAAATTTGAGAAGCTCACCCCGATCTCCATCGACTACGCTCTGCTTGAAAAAACGAAACGCGTCCTCAATATCGAGGCCACTTTTGATTGGGACGATGTCGGTTCATGGATCTCCATCGCAAAATATCTCCCGGAAAGCGGTGATAACAACCGCTGCAATGAGCCCATCACCCAGATCGATTCTCAGGACAATATCGTATACAGCGATACACCGGAGCGCCATATCGTGTTACTAGGCGTGGATGACCTGATCGTAGTGCAAACAGGAGACTCCATTCTTATCGCAAACCGACACGAGGCTGACGCGATCAAGAAATTGTCTTCCATTCTACCGAAGAACCTCCTTTAGCATCCGGTTCTACTAATCTGATGCCTTGGACTGGCAGGAAAACTCTGGGTTGCGCGAAGGGTAACCCAGCAGCATGATATATTTATGCGGCGTTTCTCCCTCCTGATTCCACTATTTTTCCTCTCTCTCTCCAATCTCGGCGCTCAGCAATCGAAAACGTCCCCTGAGCCCGAGCAGCAGGAAAAAATTCAAGAGGAGTCAATCCAACTCCAAACGACCCCAAGATCACCAAAGGAGAAACTAGATTCCCTTCGAACCATTTCCGAGCCACTGGCAGACTCTCTGGAGCAAATCGAAAAACTCCGCACACAGCTGGAAAATGCTCCCACCGAATCGTCAAAGGAAAGCATACAAAGCACAATTGACAAGGAACTGGAACGGATTTCCAAGCTCCGTGAGAATTTTCAGGATATTGTTGGCGGTGCCGAAGCTGCTGAATATCAGGAAATCGATCATGAGAGCGCCTCTCTTCAGGATCAGGCAACGGAGTTGATCCAGCCACTGCTCTCTTCCCTCCGTGAAGCAACCTCCCAACCTCGAGAACTGGACGCACTTCGCAAACGTCTCGAGGGCGCACGCGAACGTGAGAAAAAGTCGAAAATCGTTCTATCTCGAATCGAGCGACTAATTAGAGACAGCTCCAGACCGGAGGTCATTGCCGAGCTTGAAACTGCAAGGCGTGTCTGGAAAACGCGCGAATCCGATGCCAAAAGTCAGGCTGCTGTCCTGGGACTTCAGATCGATGACCGGAATAGCGGAAAGAAACCGATTTTCGAAACCCTCTCCAGCGGTATCAGCTCATTTTTCGCCAGCCGGGGATTGAACGTGATGCTAGCAATCCTGGTAGCAATCAGCGGTTTTATCCTGACCAGGAAGGCATACTATTATTTTAGAAAAATCAGTCCGGTCCACAGCAGAGACAAGGACGGATTTGCCACCCGGGCTGCCGATTTGATTGCTGTCGGACTGTCCTTCCTAGTAGCAATTCTCGGTATCCTACTCGTGTTTTATCTTCGTGGGGATTGGTTACTACTCACTATTGTAATTCTCTTCATCCTCGGAATCATATGGGCTGGAAAAGCTGCTATTCCTCCGTATCTGGAACAAATCCGCCTGATCCTTAACCTCGGGGCTGTGCGGGAGAATGAGCGGGTTATTTACGAAGGACTACCGTGGAAAGTTTCGAAACTTGGATTCTACACGATTTTCACCAATCCGGACCTACAGGGCGGTCTCATGAGAATTCCGATCCGTGACGTTCTCGGTATGATCTCACGCCCCCTTGGCCCCAAGGAAGTTTGGTTTCCCTGCGATATCGACGATTGGTTTGTCCTGTCTGACGAAACGTTCGGGAAATCGATCACACAGACACCGGATCAGGTAGTTGTTCTTCAACTTGGTGGTAGTACCAAGACCTATCCTACAGTCGATTTCCTAGCACTGGCACCGGAGAATCTCTCACACGGGTTCCGTATTACAGCGATATTCGGCATAGATTACAAACATCAGGCGGAGTCGACCACAACAGTTCCAGAGATATTTCAAAAGGATCTAACATCATCTCTCCTGCAGGCATACGGACGGGATGCGGTTCGCTCAATCAAGGTCGACTTTTCCTCTGCCGGTGCCTCGTCGCTTGATTACGCAGTCCTTGCCGATTTCGATGGATCAATGGCTCCGCGATACAATGCGCTCAAACGAGAAATCCAGAAAATCTGCGTCGACACCTGCAGTGAGAACGGCTGGGGCATTCCATTCGCACAGATCACAGTTCACCGTGCCGAATTGGACGCCTGAACTTCTTATTCGGAGATCGGATCCACTCGGATAGCCGCCAGAATTTGTGCCATAGCCAAATCCGCAGCTTCCTCAGTACGGCTATGAATTCGCGCGATCAAATCTCCTTCCGAGATTTTCTCACCGATCTTTACCAAGCGATCAATTCCTACTGCAAAGTCCACCGCATCCTCGGCTTTTGCCCGCCCGGCACCCAGTTCCAGCGAAGCTTGCCCAATAATCCCCGCATCCACGCGGGACACACCCCCTCCACTTGCTGAGAATACTTCACGTATAACTTCGGCTTTATGAATTTCATCCAGCCGTCCGAGATCCTCCAGCGCTCCACCTTGGGATATTACCATTTCATCAAATTTCTTTCTTGCAGCACCGCTGTCGAGCAACTCCTCCAATTTCCCTCTCGATACACCTGCTATCTTTTCGCTCAGATCCAGGACGATTTTCCTCAAATCATCCGGTCCCCCTCCATTGAGGCATTCGATCGACTCGATCACCTCCAATGCATTACCCACAGTTCGGCCCAGTGGTTCACTCATTTCATTCAGAACAGCAGTCACCTCCACACCCATCTCTGCTCCAACTGCCGCCATCTCGTCAGCCAGTTTCCTTGCATCCTCCTTCGTTTTCATAAAGGCACCACTCCCCCACTTTACGTCCAAGACCAGTTTTTCGAGCGATTCCGCCATCTTTTTCGACATGATTGAAGCCGTAATCAATGCGATCGAAGGAACCGTTCCAGTAACGTCCCGCAAAGCGTAAAGCTTCTTATCGGCAGGACAAAAGCGGTCTGTTTGTCCCATCATAACCAGCCCATTTTTTTCCAATAGTTCACCTGCTTCCTCCATTGAAATTCCTACCCTGAATCCAGGAATGGACTCCAGTTTATCCAATGTCCCACCAGTAATGCCTAGTCCACGCCCGGATACCATTGGCACCCTACATCCAGCCGCCGCCACCAATGGTGCCAGGATCAGTGAAACTTTATCCCCTATACCGCCGGTGGAGTGCTTATCTACAACCGGAGATCCCGATGGGTGCTGAAACACCACACCAGATCGAATCATCGAACCAGTCAGAGCCGCGATCTCTCTCGGCGTCATTCCCTGAAAAAAGACAGCCATCGCAAACGCTGACATCTGATAGTCCGGCACTTCGCCCGTTACATATCCATTGATCAAACATTCGATTTCGACAGCTTCCAACTCCTCACCTTCACGCTTCCTCGCAATCAATGTCGGTATGTGCATATCACGATTCATACGTGAAAACGGCGCGAACTTCAAACGTGAAGCTTGCAACCACAATGCTTGCAGTAAATCGCTGCAGGGTCATGGCCCGTCCATCCGCACTGGTCGCACTTCCGCCTATCCATTCTCAAAGCAAGATTTTCCCTTCCGATTTCAGCGGTCACAATTCCTGCCGGCACCGCAATAATCGCAAATCCGCTCAACATGATCACGGAAGACAATATTTTACCGACTACCGTGAGCGGAGCAACATCCCCGTAGCCCACGGTTGTCACCGTCACGATGGCCCAATATATAGACTGGGGGATCGAACTGAAACCAGGATTACTACCGCCCTCCACGATATACATTAGGGTCCCCTCAATACTCACAAGAGTAAGAATGAAAAACAGGAATACAGAAATCTTCGGTGCACTGGATTTCAGCGCATTCATCAGAACATTCGCCTGCCCGAAGTGGTGGGCCATCTTCAAAACCCTGAACATCCGCAGAAGCCTCAGAATACGGATCACCATCAGATATTGTGTCCCCACAAAAAAAATTGCCACGTAGGTTGGCAAGATGGAAAGAAGATCAACGATACCGAAAAAACTAAGTGCATACCGTCGTTTCTTGCGGACGGCCCATAATCTTACCCCATATTCCACTGTGAAGATTAGAGTAAAAAACCACTCTAGTATCAAAAATTTATAGCCATGAAGGCTACGAAGGGTTTCGACACTCTCCAGCATGACAATTGCTACGCTTGCCCCGATCAGTATAAGCAAGATGACATCGAATATCTGTCCGGATTTTGTATCAGAGAGAAAGATAGTCCTCCAGATCCTCTCCCGAAGACCTGGCTCAGAACCTGGCCCGTCATCTCCCCCATCTGAAAAAAAACTACTCATGAAATCCGTCGACCAATCCTAAGAGCATTATCCAAAGCGTCGAGCGGCGATTGTCTTACTGCATGCCGCCATCGCAGCATTCCTACCAAATATATTTGTAAAAAAGGTGAAAAACTCTTCAATCCAACTTTCAGGTTCATTTCTCAGAGCCTGGTGAACCGGAAGTTTGGTGGCGCGATATAGACCAAAAAATCGACGAGAAGCGACCGGGAGCCTACGTAAAACTTCCAAGCCCCCACTCTACCAGAGGCCATATTTACCATACGCCATCGCATAGACGCCCATTAAAAGATTAGCAACCGCATGCATCACAACGCATGCACCAAGGTTTTTACTCCAGACGCAGAGTATATAAGTGAGTGATCCATAGACCATCGCGGCTGCCCAATCGACTGGAGCATGCGCACTCATGAAGAGAATAGTAACAATGAGGTAGTTCTTCCAATGTGCCCTGCCAAACGGCTGCTTCCAATAATTTCCCTCCCAATCCATGCAGAAACGCATGACGAAACCTCGCCAAAAAATTTCTTCAACAAAGGCAACAACAACGACAGCTCTAAGAAACCTAAGCAAAAGTGAAGTCCAATACGCGATTGGATGTTCAAACATCCCGGGATCAAACCCCTCATCCCTTTTCGCCACCCCCAAGTGTTTCATCCATCCTTCTGTTTCTCCCGTCAGTCCCCATGCATCGTAAAGAGTTGTTGGTAATAGCCAAAAGCCAATACCTACCGTCCCAAATGCCACAGCGATAAGACTCCATTTGAAATTCCAGTTGAATGTAAAATACCGCCAATAGTATCCGAGCAGCCCTAGAACCACCACTACTTGGATCGGATAGACCCACTGAGCAACGTCTTCCTGCCACCAGGGGGCACTCGGGTTATTCCAGCCAACGAAACTATCTGCTACCTGAAGCAGAATCAAAAAGATCATGAATACCGCAAACGGTATGACATGAGCCCTTGTCAGACGTTCAGGATCCGCTTTTCTCGGCTGCATCAAGCTAGATTTTTGAAACAAATCGCCCGATGGAATCCATGGCTGATCTCAAATCGTCCATTCCTGTTGCATAACAACACCTCAGGAAACCTTCGCCACTGGGTCCAAATGCGCCACCGGGAACAGCTGCCACGTTTTCGGACTCTAGAAGGCCAAAAGCAAACTCCTTGGAAGTCAGTCCTGTCTTACGGATATCCGGGAATACATAAAACGCTCCGCCCGGGGTATGACAGTCCAATCCAATTTCGTTGAATCGACGGACCATAAAGTCTCTCCGCTGATGGTAGCTATCGCGCATGATTTCAACTTGAGGAGCACCGTTTTCCAAAGCCTCTATAGCTGCGTTCTGACTCATTATAGGAGCACACAACATCGAGAATTGATGAATTTTCATCATCGCTTCGATAATGGGCTGGGGAGCACAAGCATATCCCAATCGGAAACCAGTCATCGCAAAAGCCTTTGAAAACCCATGCATCAGAACAGTTCGTTCCTTCATTCCAGGCAAAGAAGCGATCGAGATATGTTTCAATCCGTCATACCGGAGTTCACAATAGATTTCATCTGCAAGCACGATCAAATCATGCTTTACTGCCAACTTGGCAATTCCTTCCAAATCTTCATACGAAGCAACTGCACCAGTTGGGTTCGTTGGAAAGTTGAGCATCAATACTCTACTATTTGGTGTGATAGCTTTCTCCAGAGCCTCCGGCTTCAACGAGAATCCGTCATCCTTCGTAGTCTGAACAGCAACTGCCTTTCCATGAGCCATTACGATACTCGGAGAGTAGGATACATAACATGGTTCATGATAGATTACCTCATCTCCTGGATTCAGTAGAGCACGGAGTGCTACGTCAATCGCTTCAGATACACCTACGGTAACTAGAATTTCATTCGCTGGATTGTAGTCTATCTCAAAGAAACCACTCACATACTTGGAAATCGATTTTCTCAAACTCAGTAGCCCGAGGTTTGAGGTGTAAGTAGTTTGCCCCTTCTCCAGTGAATAAATAGCAGCCTCTCTAATGTGCCACGGAGTAACAAAATCAGGCTCGCCGACACCAAGGGAAATTACGTCGTCACGTCCCTGCACAAGTTCGAAAAAGTCCCGAATCCCAGAACGAGGAATTGAGGCGACGTGTCGCGCTATTTTCGAAGAATAATCCATAAAATGACCGCAATTGGCGGGCTGCGAATAAAACCTGCCATCAACAGCACAGTCAATCCCATCCTCAGTCTCAGCAAACTTTGATGTATCGGCAAGAACCGCTAAACAACAGGGTAGTTACCATTACTCCATGTGATTCCTGAGCACGTGTATCCCCAGTAGACTTCCATCCTAAGTATGTGAGCCCCCAGGAAATTTCTGGCCGCAGTATTCGTCACCCCCTGCTACCTCTGAGGAACCATCACCTATCTTTTCTCGGGTTGCATAGCTGGTTTCGCGTTTTAGCCCTGCTGTCTGCTGGATTTCTCATTGGGTCTGCTGGATTTCGCATTGGGCCTGCTGTCTGCTGGTTTCGCGCCTTGGCCCTGCTGATTGGTGTCTTAGTGTCCGCCGGTTGGCGCTAGTCTTCAGCATCCTCGGATTTCTGGGCAAAAAAAGAGCCCGACTCCTTGGTTAAAAGGAGCCGGGCATATACCTGGCGACGACCTACTCTCACAGGACCTATCGTCCCACTACCATCGGCGCTGCAGCGTTTCACTTCCGGGTTCGGAATGGGACCGGGTGGTTCCACCGCGCTCTGGTCACCAGAGGGCAATTGTGGTATCGGGTAGTCTTACCCGCTTCCAGAACTGTTTCTCTGATGAGCTGAACCGAGATGTTACCTAGTGTGTGTCACTGGCAGCTTGTCGCTTCTGTTCTATTTCAATGTCAGGTTCGCTCCCTGACATCCATATGGAGATAGTAATTTTCTTGGCGTAGAGCACGATGCAAGCCTCAGAGATGAGCCTTACACGATACTTTTGATATCCGAATTCAATAAAGGATAATCAAGTCAAACGGATGATTAGTACTGGTAAGCTGAATATATTACTACACTTACACTTCCAGCCTATCGACGTCGTAGTCTTCGACGATCCTTAAGGGAAAATTCATCTTGGGATTGGCTTGGCGCTTAGATGCTTTCAGCGCTTATCCATTCCGCACGTAGCTACCCAGCCATGCTCTTGACAGAACAACTGGTACACCAGAGGTGCGTCGATTCCGGTCCTCTCGTACTAGGAACCGAACCCCTCAATTTTCCTACGCCCACAGAGGATAGAGGACCGAACTGTCTCGCGACGTTCTGAACCCAGCTCGCGTGCCGCTTTAACCGGCGAACAGCCGGACCCTTGGGACCTTCTCCAGCCCCAGGATGCGACGAGCCGACATCGAGGTGCCAAACTTCATCGTCGATATGAACTCTTGGATGAAATCAGCCTGTTATCCCTAAGGTACCTTTTATCCGTTGAGCGACGGCAATTCCACATTCAACCGCCGGATCACTTAGGCCTACTTTCGTATCTGCTCGACTTGTAGGTCTCACAGTTAGGCGGGTTTATGCCTATGCACTCGACACACGGTTACAAACCGTGCTGAACCCACCTTCGCGCTCCTCCGTTACTCTTTAGGAGGATACCGCCCCAGTAAAACTGACCGGCTGACACTGTTCTCTGGCCTGATTCAAGGCACAAAGTTAGATCTTCCAACACCCAAGGGTGGTATCTCACTGGCGACTCCATGATGTCCTAAAACACCACTTCAAAGTCTCCCACTTATGCTGAGCATGAAAATCGAAAAACCAATGACAGCTTACAGTTAAGGTCTATAGGGTCTTTCCGTCCTTCTGCGGGTAGGCGGCATCTTCACCGCCATTACAATTTCACTGAGCACCTGGTTGAGACAGCGCCCAACTCGTTTCACGATTCGTGCAGGTCGGAACTTACCCGACAAGGAATTTCGCTACCTTAGGACCGTTATAGTTACGGCCGACATTCACGGGGACTTGGGTTCAAAGCTTCGCCACGAGGGCTAACATCTTGCCTTAATCTTTCCGCATTGGTCACGTGTCACATCCTATACTTGGACTTGCGTCTTGGCAGAATGCTGTGTTTTTGCTAAACAGTCGGTTGGGCCATTTCACTGCGACCTATGATAAATCATAGGTACCCCTTCTCCCGAAGTTACGGGGCCAATTTGCCGAGTTCCTTAACCAGGGTTCACTCTTACGCCTTGGTATATTCTACCCACCCACCTGTGTCGGTTTACGGTACGGGTTCCTTAGCATACACTGGGACTTTTCTCGGCACATGTTTTGACAATACGGTTCAGCCGAAGCATCCCCTCAGAATTCAATCACTTAGTTGTCTCCACACATGCGTCCTCCCAGTTAAAGGGTTGGAAGTGCAGGAATATTAACCTGCTGTCCATCGGCTACGCCTATCGGCCTTGCCTTAGGTCCCGACTAACCCCGGGACGAAAATCGTAGCCCGGGAAACCTTGGGTTTACGGCGGCCGGGGATTTCACCCGGCTTATCGTTACTTATGTCTGCATCCTCTCTTCTCAACTCTCCACGGTCAGTCACCATCGCGCTTCAATGTGTTGAGAATGCTCCTCTACCACGCCATCCCCCAGGGGATGACATCCAGAGCTTCGGTACTATGCTTATCGCCAATCATTTTCGGCGCAGAATCTCTCGATGAGTAAGCTATTACGCACTTTTTAAATGGTGGCTGCTTCTAAGCCAACATCCTCACTGTCTATGAAATTCCACCTCCTTTCCACTTAGCATAGTTTAGGCACCTTAGCTGCTGATCAGGGTTGTTTCCCTTTTGACGATGAAGCTTATCCCCCACCGTCTCACTGCTGCGCTCTACCCCATGGTATTCGGAGTTTGATAGGGGTTGGTAGGCGGGTATGCCCCCTAGCCCTGTCAGTGCTCTACCCCCATGGGTCAACACGCAACGCTGCACCTCAATGCATTTCGAGGAGAACCAGCTATCACGGGGTTTGATTAGCCTTTCACTCCTACCCTCAGCTCATCCGAGAATTTTTCAACATTCACCGGTTCGGTCCTTCACGTAGTATCACCTACGCTTCAACCTGGCCAAGGGTAGATCACCTCCGCTTCGGGTCTAGCACATGCAGCTATGATCGCCCTATTCGGACTCGCTTTCGCTTCGCCTACGTTCCAGAAGAACTTAAACTTGCCACATATACTAACTCGCAGACTCATTAAGCAAAAGGCACGCCATCACCCCGAAGGGCTCTGACACCTTGTAGGCACACGGTTTCAGGTTCTATTTCACTCCGCTCACAGCGGTTCTTTTCACCTTTCCCTCACGGTACTGGTTCACTATCGGTCGCTAACTAGTATTTAGCCTTATGCGGTGGTCCGCACAGATTCATACGGCGTTTCACGTGTGCCGTATTACTCAGGAACTCCCTAGGGCTTCGCTAGATTTCGATCACGGGGATTTCACCCTCTATGTCGGAACTTTCCAGGTCCTTAATCTATCTATTGAAGTCCCACGTCGGGGTCCTACAACCCCGGAGACAAGTCTCCGGTTTGGGCTGATCCGCTTTCGCTCGCCACTACTGACGGAATCGATTCTCTTTCTTTTCCTCCGGTTACTGAGATGTTTCACTTCACCGGGTATCGCGTACTGTTTCCTAACTTCCCTTCTCACCTTGCGGTGGTCAGGCTTCAGAAACAGACAATAATGTATTACCACTATTAGGTTACCCCATTCGGGAATCTCCGGATCAAAGTATGTTCACTACTCCCCGAAGCTTTTCGCAGCTGACCGCGCCCTTCATCGCCTGTTAGCACCAAGGCATTCACTGTGTGCCCTTTAAAACTTGATTTCCAATTATGAAATCAGGCTGTTTCTTAATGAGTTCTTCACATCCTAACTCCGCATTGCTGCTTTGCTACGATGATCTGTTCTCTTAATTTTGTTACTTCGGATTGCTCCAAAATAACGATTTGCCATAAAATTATGTATTATTAGGTATTCGAATATATTTCCAAGTATCGCGTAAGAATGGCTCACATGAGCTTACATTACTTATACTTTACAGAAAATTGTTTCTCTCCATATGGATGTCAAAGAGCGGACACTAACGTGTCTTACTTTTCATTAGATAGTGTGAAAACAGTGTCCTCGATTTGCCAATCGGGTAATGGTGGGCCTGGCTGGACTCGAACCAGCGACCCCACGCTTATCAAGCGTGTGCTCTAACCAACTGAGCTACAGGCCCAATATAGTTACCCTTGGATCAATAGTATTCATTGCTGAACAACTACCGAGTGATCCACTGGTGGAGGTTAACGGATTCGAACCGTTGACATTCTGCTTGCAAAGCAGACGCTCTACCAACTGAGCTAAACCCCCTTAATTCAGGGAGAAATGTTTTCGAAGAAAAAGATCAAATTGTGCGCTGCTCTACTCTGAACGTTATTCACAGATTTTGTTTATAGTTGTTTTAGGTGCTAGTCCTTGCGGACTTGCAACCCCAATAAATTGGGGCTCGACCTATGACAGTGACGGTAACGATGTGAGTCGTTATTGTTATTTCTAACGTCCATTTGCCATTTACTCCGTAGAAAGGAGGTGATCCAGCCGCAGGTTCCCCTACGGCTACCTTGTTACGACTTCATCCCAGTTACCAGCTTCACCTTAGGACCGATTAAACGATACTTCGGGTGCTACCGGCTTCCATGATGTGACGGGCGGTGTGTACAAGACCCGGGAACGTATTCACGGGGCCGTAGATGATGCCCCATTACTAGCGATTCCAACTTCATGGAGGCGAGTTGCAGCCTCCAATCCGAACTGGGCCCAGTTTTACAGATTTCCTCCACCTCGCGGTATCGGTTCTAATTGTACTGGGCATTGTAGTACGTGTGCAGCCCTAGGCGTAAGGGCCATACTGACCTGACGTCGTCCCCACCTTCCTCCCAGTTGATCTGGGCAGTCTGATTAGAGTTCCCACCATTACGTGCTGGCAACTAATCACAAGGGTTGCGCTCGTTGCGGGACTTAACCCAACATCTCACGACACGAGCTGACGACGGCCATGCAGCACCTGTGGAAATCCCCCGAAGGGTCACACGCTTTCACGTGCTTAGAGATCCATGTCAAGCCTAGGTAAGGTTCTTCGCGTTGCATCGAATTAAGCCACATACTCCACCGCTTGTGCGGGTCCCCGTCAATTTCTTTGAGTTTTAGTCTTGCGACCGTACTTCCCAGGCGGCACGCTTAACGCGTTAGCTCCGGCACAAGGGGGGTCGAATCCCCTCACACCAAGCGTGCACCGTTTACTGCTAGGACTACAGGGGTATCTAATCCCTTTCGCTCCCCTAGCCTTCGAGCCTCAGCGTCAGTAAATGTCCAGTAGCTCGCTTTCGCCACGAGTGTTCCTCTCGATATCTACGCATTTCACTGCTACACCGAGAATTCCAGCTACCCCTCCATTACTCTAGCACGGCAGTATCCGATGCAGTTCCAGGGTTGAGCCCTGGGATTTCACATCCGACTTACCGCGCCGCCTACGCTCCCTTTACGCCCAGTGATTCCGAATAACGCTCGGGACCTTCGTATTACCGCGGCTGCTGGCACGAAGTTAGCCGTCCCTTCCTCTTCTAGTACTATCAACCCTGTTCGCTATTAACGACCAGGTCTTTCTCCTAGATGACAGGAGTTTACAATCCTAAGACCGTCATCCTCCACGCGGCGTTGCACCATCAGGGTTGCCCCCATTGTGAATTATTCTCGACTGCTGCCACCCGTAGGTGTCTGGACCGTGTCTCAGTTCCAGTGTGACTGATCGTCCTCTCAGACCAGTTACCCGTCGTAGCCTTGGTGAGCCGTTACCTCACCAACAAGCTGATAGGGCGCGAACCAATCCTGTAGCGACAGCCCGAAGGCCACCTTTAATCTTGCGATACCATGGGGTATTAATCCACCTTTCGGTGGGCTATCCCCCTCTACAGGGCATGTAATTCACGTGTTCCTCACCCGTCCGCCACTAAAATCTTCCAATATAAATACCGAAATCATTCCGTGCGACTTGCATGTCTTAAACACGCCGCCAGCGTTCATTCTGAGCCAGAATCAAACTCTCCGTAAAAAATTCGGTTGGCGTAATTATCCAGGCCGAAACCCTTCTAATTGCGTAATTTTCCAAATTGTTCTTATAAGAAAGAAACCCGAAGGCCTCCCCCTTACGTACTGCGCGTTAATTTCGCGCAGCGCACAATTTAATCTTTTTCTTCATCCCAACAAAAATCTCATCTGCTTACGACTGCCACTTTCCTTTGTAAGTCGAACTTACTTCCAGAACTTGGCGCGATTCTTGCTAGGCCACACTATCAAAGAGCTTGTTTCGAGGGGACTAAAAAGCCGATCGGGTAATTGCTGTCGAAAGTAAACTTTCGAGGAGCGGGTTACCGCGACCGACTGGCAGTCTCTCGGTCGGCGCTGAATCGCGTCGACGGGCGAAACCTAGCTCAAATATCCCCAAAACGTCAATACGTTTCTGAAGGTTTTGTTGAGAAAATTTCAGGGAGCCGTGGAACCCCCGTAAATACTGGAAGGGCCGTTTCAAGTTCCACGAAATCCACCATAAAAATCATTTAGGACATCCTAAATGACCGGAGGTTTTCGCAATTTGCACCCAGAGAGGCGCCGATCCTATCTTCCAGTAGTAAGCGCTATCGCCTAAAGATTGCTCTTGTTACGTTTCTGTCTCTTGAAATCCCAGTTAACCTGTTTCAAGCTATCGGCATACATAAGTCACATGCCAAAACTTGCTCTACTACAGTCCGGAACTTTTGAGACGAAAGAAGCTTCACTCAGCCATCACGAGAACCTCATCCGTGACGCAGCAGCCAACGGAGCTCAGATCATTGCAACCCAAGAGTTATTCCTAACCCCTTATTTCTGCACGATCCAAGATACTGAGAGATTCGATTTAGCCGACAAGATACCTGGTCCGGTGACTGATCGAATCGGCAAGCTGGCTGAGGAATTGGGTGTTGTGATCATCTCATCACTGTTCGAACACCGCGGTCCGGGCCTGTATCACAACACCGCCACCATTCATGACGCTGACGGTAAAATGCTTGGTATCTACCGGAAGGCACATATTCCACAAGATCCGGGCTTCGAAGAAAAATTCTACTTCACCCCCGGAGATAGTGGGTGGCCGGTATGGGATACCGCATTCGGCAAAATTGGTGTACTGATTTGCTGGGATCAGTGGTATCCTGAAGCAGCGAGGCTAATGGCTCTCGGCGGTGCAGAGCTATTGATTTACCCAACTGCCATCGGTTGGTTACCTGAAGAGAAAGCTGAACTCGGATCCGCACAACATTGCGCTTGGGAAAGTGTCCAGCGAGGACACGCTGTTGCGAACGGCTGCTATCTTGCAGCCATTAACAGATCAGGGACCCACGATGGGACGGAGTTTTGGGGACAGTCCTTTGTAGCAAATCCTTACGGAGAACTCGTAGCCAAAGCGTCCATCGGGAACGAAGAAATCATCTACCACGATATTAACTACAAGAACGTGGAGGACTTCCGCCGGATTTGGCCATTCTTCAGGGACCGGCGCATCGATTGCTACCAGTCCCTGACATCAAGATGGCGTTAGAATGGATCAAGACGACTTGTAACCGAAGAAGCGACGGACCTTGATAAGCTCCGCTACTTCCTTCGGTACCATGGTCTCCCATGTGCTATCTCCCTCGCTGATTTTCGAAAGCACATCGCGGGAGAAGATTTCGAGAACATTAGGATCGTAATTATCCAGATCGACGAAACTTCCACGATCGGACAGATAGCCATAAAGTTTGGAAAGCTCTGGCGCTACCTTCATTGAGCTAACTGTCGTCGGCTCAGCACCGGTCTTATTTCTCAGAGGATAGACGAAAAGTTTCAGGTTATGCTTAAATAAACGCCCGAAGCTTTCAAGGATTCCTCCGGGCAGTGCCGTGTAGTATTTCTCATCGAAAAGTTCAATAAGCGAAGGAACACCCATCACGATTCCGATACGCTCACGCGTTCTCCATGAAAGATAAGCGGCCAAGCGGTAGTATTCGAAATAGTCGGAAATTAGAACGGTGATCCCACAAGCAGCCAGAAGATCAGCCCTCGCGAGGAAATCTCGTCGGTCGACATCTTTTCCGCCAGCCAGCAGGTTTCTCATCGTAAGCTCAAAAATAGGTAAGATTTCTTTCTCAACTACAGATTCATCTTTCTTAAATTTCTCCAGCGCACATTCGAGCATGTCGAAATTCACATGAGTAGGAGGACGGAAACTCCCCCGCTCCACCAAGACAGCTTTCTTATATAGAGCTTCGGAAGGCTGGAGAACAGCTCCGTCCGGACCAAACATCGCCGCACCGCTCAAACCAAGCTGAACTAGCTTCAGGGCCATCAAACGGTTGTCCACAGCACGGAACTCGATCCCTTTGAATTCGATCATGTCGATCTCAATCCGCCCCGTAGTCAGCTTATCAAGTAGACTCTCCAGCAGCCGCTCAGGCTCGTGATTCAGGAAAAAACTGCCGAAAAGCAGGTTTACACCAACTATGCCTAGTGCTTCCTGCTGCAGCGAAGCTTCGGTGTCCAGCATCCTAACGTGCACCATGATCTGGCTGGGCTCATCACGCGGACGGGATTGAAATTTCAGACCCATCCATCCGTGGCATTCGTTACCACCTTTATAGGAGCGCGCGACTACGGTATCCGCGAAAGCGAAAAATGCGGTACTATCTCCCCTTTGCCCGCTAAGTCTCTCAAGATTCAGGCCAAATTCCCGATCGAGCATCGCCTGGCAACGTGAACGTGAGACGTATCTGTCACCGCTTCCATAAATTGCATCACTAACAGTCATGTCGTAGGCCGACATACTTTTAGCCACCGTACCCGCCGCTCCACCGACCCGGAAGAACCACCTCACCACCTCTTGTCCTGCACCGATTTCAGCGAAGGTTCCATACCAACGGGGATCGAGGTTAATTTTTAACGCCTTCTGGTGGGTATCTAGTTCTAATTCCTGATGCATAAATTTCTAAATTCGATTTGGGGATCTGTTGTCGAAGCGGGTCGCTCGGTTTGGATCAAAGTGCAACCAAACGATCAATGAACATTAGCCAGCAGTTTTGAAGCCGGACAACCGGTAATTACCACTTCGGCAAAAGTGAAATCCCATCCTTGCGGATTAATCGCACGACAATCATTGTGACGATATGCACAAAATTCTCATTTCCATCGTGTCCTGCATAGCCATCGGCCCTCTCTCAGCGGGTATGAACAAGGCCACAGCAGAATGGTTTTCTACGAAAACAGTCCTCTCTTCCGCGGAAAAACTGGAAACGGTGATTGTCATGAAGATAGACAAAGGCTGGCACACCTACTGGGAAAATCCTGGTGAAGGCGGTCTTCGCTTATCCCTAAAGGCAGAATTACCCGTGGGTTGGGAACTAGGAGAAATTCAATATCCTGCTCCGATAAGATTTATGACAGGAGAGCTACCGGGTTTTGGCTACGAGGGCAGTGTCCGCTTTCCCGTAACAGTCACACCCCCGGAAAACTTCAAAGGAGAGATCCCCGACCTTTCGGCCAAGCTAACCTGGCTAACTTGCAACGACGAAAGCTGCATTCCGGGGAATTCGGAACTGAATCTCACTCCAGCACAAACTGAGGGGATTGTTTCGAAGGCCTACAAAGATCTCCCTCAAGAAATACCAGGCGCTCACCTGTCTCTTGTCCTTGATGGCAAAACCGTCACCCTCAAACTTACTCTTCCGGAAGATTCAGATATAGACCCTACGACTTATGAGCTTTTCCCTGCCACAGAAGAGATTGTCGACCCGTCAGCGAGAATCACTTTCGTAAAAGACCCTACCATCGTGCACACTTGGACCTCCACTTGGCCAGTAAACGAATACTGTGATTCAGCACCGGACTCCTTCACCCTCGTCCTGAAAAAGGAAGGAAAAGCATCCCTGAAAATCACCACAAAATAATTTTCACAAAATTTACACAACCGAAGACAACAACTTCAGACAGCTTCGCTCTATTTATTACAGGCTAGGAAAAACCCCAGGCTCATTCAAAATGAAATCACTTCTTTCGATCACACTCGCCAGCGCATTCGCAATTTCCACCTCCTTTTCTGCGGAGGTAGGGACAGAAGCTCCAGCGTTTACAGCTACGAACACCAAAGGCGAGGAAGTCAGCCTAGCTGACTATAAGGATAAAGTTGTTGTTCTTGAGTGGGTTAACTTCGAATGCCCCTTTGTCAAAAAGCATTATTCTGCGAAGAACATGCAGAAGCTCCAAGCAGACTATACCGAAAACGGAGTGATTTGGCTCAGCATTCATTCTTCTGCAGAGGGTAAACAAGGCTACTATCCGCCATCTGAACTAGCTACAAAATCAACTGCCGAGGGTAGTCAGGCCACTCAAGTCCTTATTGATTCCTCCGGAACTGTTGGAAAACTTTACGATGCGAAGGTCACTCCCCATATGATGATCATCACAAAGGATGGCACACTTGCCTATTCCGGTGCGATCGATTCAATTAAATCCGCTGATTCAGCCGATATCGACAAGGCAGACAAACTTTTTGCAAATGCGCTTGATTCAGTGATCTCTGATAAAGAGGTCGTGAATCCCTCCAACCAGCCCTATGGCTGCGGAGTAAAATACTAATTTTCTGTTGTTCCTGTTGTGTTTCGGCAAAGGCCGCCGCCCTTTTTTGGGTGGCGGCTTTTTCCTTGTCTGTGAAATACCTTCTTCGCCGTCCCGCTTAGAGGTCCAGCTTACTGAAAATAGCAGCAAGAATCGCCTCGCAACAACTCATACTATCCCCACAATCAGGCCATGTTCAGCACCAAGCAGCTTTCAGAAGCGCAGATCAATTCCATCAAATCATGGGCCGAAGACGGCGCAAATCTTTCTGACATCCAGCTTCGGATGAAGGAGGATTTTGATCTGGCTATTACCTATATGGACACCCGCTTCCTCGTCCTCGATCTCGGCATTACACTTGTAGAGGAAAAAAAGGAAGAACCTGCACCTGAGGTAATCGATGCCACTCCCGTCCCCACCGGCACGATGACGGTTACTATGGATAGCATAGCGATTCCCGGGACTCTCGTCAGTGGAAAGGCGATCTTCAGTGATGGAGAAAAAGCTTTGTGGTCTCTCGATCAAACAGGTCGTCCTAGTCTTGATCCCGACACTCCCGGCTATCAACCCAGCCAAGAGGACATTCTCAGCTTTCAAACACAACTCCGGGAACTGATCAAAAGTACCGGATTGTAAATTCCTACTCTGGACAAATGAAATGCGCCCGTGCCTGAAAGCACGGGCGTTTTCGTTTTTAATTCACAGATCGGCCCGGCAGCTTACCTATCTCCATTCCGGTAAATATTCACGCTGGAGGAGCAGAAATATCTGCGACAGTAGAGATTTTACTCACTCGCCTCCGTTCAGCATTTGATTGTCCAATCCAACGGAATCACATACTTGACCGATTTTTTGTCGGCGCACCCCATTCCCAATTGTCGTCATCGGAGTGGAATTTATTGGCAATCAAATTTTGGCCACCAATGAATGCAATAGCATAAATTTACACAAATCATTGATCTTCAATCGTTAATAGGGGTGTGGAACCCGACTACCTTCAACACCAAGGCCGACGTTCGTTTCTTCGCACACTCGGCAAAACCAGTATACTGACAGGCTTGGGCCTCACTGTTCACCATGCGGCTAGGCAACCTGAAGTCAGAGCGGCTTACTCACGCCTCACAGCTGTCCCCGCGGTTGCAGCACAACCAACCAAATCGAGCGTAGGAAGACCCTATAGAAGCTCTCGCTCCCACCCGCCTCTGCCGAACCAGTTGGAGTATGAAACCTACCTGAAAGAGCTGGAACTTCGCTATATTACCCCGGCAGAAATTTTCGCAGCTCATCGCCGTTCCCGAAACGGTGTTTCAAACACACTTCCTCCCCGGGATTTTTGGCCACACATAGCCCCCACCCTAGCGATAGCTGACGAGCTCCGGCATCGTCTCGGTGTTCCGCTAACCTACATCACCTCAGCTTACCGAAGTCCTCTCTATAACAAGCAATGCCCCGGCGCCGCAAAATTTTCACAACACACACAAAACCGGGCCTTGGATTTGGTTTTCAGTTGCTCGCCAAAAATCGCTTTCGAGGAATCGCTGAAGATGCGCAAGGAACGCCTCTTTAAGGGAGGAGTAGGGCTTTACAGCTCCTTTATCCACATAGACACACGTGGTCACGACGCCACTTGGGCAGCCTGATTGAACACCTCAGTGGTAAATCAGCACTTGCCTTCAATTTTACTTTGAAATCGCCACCGCCCTCCTACCCTGCCGCTGTTATCCGCACCCACCTCTTCGGGTGTTGAACCCTGAATTTTGATATTTCCATGAAAATTGTCGTAGCATACTCGGGAGGCCTCGATACCTCCGTCCTCCTCCTCTGGCTCAAGAATAAATACAACGCTGAGATCATCGCCTACTGTGCCGATGTTGGACAAGGTGACGAATTGGACGGCCTTGAGGCCAAAGCATTGTCCACTGGAGCTTCCAAATGTTTCATCGGAGACCTCAAGGAGGATTTCGCGGCGAACTACATTTTCCCTATGATCCAGGCTGGCGCCATATACGAGGGTCGCTACCTCTTGGGCACTTCAATCGCCCGCCCGTGTATTACCAACGACATGATCAAGATCGCCCTCGCCGAAGGAGCGGATGCGATAGCCCACGGCGCTACCGGAAAAGGCAATGACCAGGTTCGCTTTGAACTTTCCTCCGCAGCTCTTGCTCCAAACGTAAAATGCATCGCTCCATGGCGCGATGAGGAATTCCGGAAAGAATTCCCGGGCCGTGCGGAGATGATCGCTTATGCCCAAGAGAACAATATTCCAGTAAAGGCCTCCATGAAGAAGCCATACAGCATGGACCGTAACCTACTACATATCTCCTTCGAAGCCGGTGCAATGGAAGATCCCTGGTATGATGCCACCACTCCCGAGGATGCCGATATGTACGTCCTATCCGTTTCCCCGGAAGACGCACCGGACAGAGCTGAGTATATCGAGGTCCTCTTTGAAAAGGGCAACGCGATTGGCCTCAAACACGAAAACATCGACTCACTCCTCACCGAGCTAGGTGATGTGAAATCAACTGGCCAGCAGGACGGCTATACTCTCCTTAGCCCGTACGGTGTAATGCGCGTGCTGAATCTACTCGGCGGCCGCAACGGTATCGGACGTATCGACATCGTCGAAAACCGCTTCGTCGGCATGAAGTCACGCGGCGTTTATGAAACACCAGGTGGCACAATTCTCCTCGAAGCCCACCGCGATCTCGAGACTCTTGTCATGGATCGTGAAGCCATGCATGTGCGTGACTCATTGATCCCGAAATACGCTCAACTCATCTACAACGGCTTTTGGTTCTCTCCAGAGCGCGAGGCTATCCAGGCACTCGTCACCGAAACACAGAAGAAAGTTTCGGGTGAAGTTCGTCTAAAACTCTACAAAGGAAATGTCCTCCAGGCAGGACGTCGTAGCCCGCACAGCATGTATTCCGAAGCTATCGCCACCATGGAAGGTGGACAGGAAGAAGCATATAACCAGAATGATGCTACCGGTTTCATCGCCCTGAACGCTCTTAGGTTGAAGGCAGTCGCGAACCAAAAGTAATCTCCGGAATGAAGGGAAGGCGGATTAATTTCGCCTTCCCTTTTTATCTACCCGCTAAACGCTTGCCATTGATAAGCTTTAGCAACCCGGCAGTCGCTTTAGCATCACACATCGCACGGTGGTGACTGTTCAGTGGAATCTGAAATTCCCGAGCCAAGGCAGCCAGCCCATAGGAAGGCAGGCCAGGGTAAAACTTCCGCATGCCGACAACCGTGCACAAGGTGGGACATCGGAACTCCTCCCCAATCCTGCGGAATTCATCGCGGATGAATCCATAGTCAAAATTGATGCTATGGGCTACGAAAACCGCATCGCCTACAAACTCGCGAAACTTAGATGCAACTTTTTCAAATTCTGGAGCATTCGAAACCATCTCGTCGCTAATACCTGTCAGCTTTACGATTTTTTTCGGAATCATCCGGCCAGGGTTCACCAAGGTCGTAAATCGTCCGACCACCTCGTTTCCTTTCAACTTTACGGCACCAATTTCAGTTATCCTATGGTATTCCGAGCGACCTCCGGTCGTTTCTAGGTCGACCACAACATACTCCTGATCAGGGTTGACGTGCCACTCTACCCTCATCACCCCCACATCAAAACCCGCTTCCTCCAGCGCCTCCATCTGGACAAGCTGATGCCTTCTGATCTGATCACCCTCACCTTTTATCTCCACAAATCGAATCCGCCTATCTTCTACTACCATCAGGTCAGGGTAGCCTTTCAGGTTTCTACGGAAGTCTTTAACAACCCGGCGCAAAATTATAATAACCGATTCCGCGTCCGCATTCCGTAAAAACGCTAGCAACACTTCTTCGCGCTTCCTATCCCAGTGAAAGACACCATTCGCAGTTCCAAAGTGCAGTTTGAACACCTCCATTACGTGTGTATCTGCCCTGCCAACTCTCAGTAGCTCAAACTTTTGCTCAATACCGACACGTTGCCTTTCGTAAAAACTTCCATCCAAAAGCTGCGTAGGACGTATATCAAACTCGTTCTGCGTATCGGAGTTGCTGATTTCCTCCCAAAACAGAACACCAAAAAGTGTCCTCCAAAGATCGTTTTCAGTGAAATATGCCTCAACCCCACTTTCGCGAATGTTCGCCAATGCAGCCCGCTCGGCACTGTCACGAAACGCCTCGTCGACCCTGATCACCGGCGCTTCCTTAAGCATTTCTGTCAACTTCCCGTATTTTCTGGTCCCAAACTTTCTCTCATGGAAGTCCACTGCGAATAACAACTCCTCATCCGAGAGTGGATCTTCGAAGATCTTCTCCAAATTCTCTTTAACGAGATCCTTCTGCCCCCTCGTATACTCGATCCTGCAGATCCTCTCTCTTGCTGGGTGGCTTTGGCTGTCCCGATAAACTTGTAGCGCCTCGGTATAAAGCCCGGCCCTTTCCAGTTTCGCTCCCAACCGGTTGAGCTCATTATCCCGCAGAGCCCTATTCTTCAAACCTTTCCCTACCGGCCAATTCACTATCCCGGAGACAAATTTAGAAAGCCGATCATTGGGAGCTCTAGAAATCTCATCCGCTATGTTCGAGTAGAAGAAGGCACAATCAGCACTAACCCTATCCTTGAATCTGACCTCGAATTTTTTCTGACCGGATCTGGTCTTCACAATTCCCAGATCCCGCAGTGTGAAGGCCTGCAGGCCATCCCGCCGCTTTCCGAAATATAGAAAGATCAGAAAGGATAAGATAGGCTCACGCTGAAGAACAACGAACGATTCCCCATCGGGTATCTCGTGGAATTCACAAACCTTTTCACAGAGATCCAATAGCTCTGATTTCTTCAGCCCCGATAGTGGAGTAGTCCGCCGATCGGAAACTCGAAGCATCCCTGCAAGCTCTTTTGACGTAAGGGACTCCAGAAGCCTCCGGAAATCATTCTGCCCCGCCCTTCGTAAAAATCCTTTTTCTTCGAGTAATCCAGCCTGCAGAGAAAGATCGGTAATCTCGGCATATTTCAATAAATTCAACCGAAACACACTACCCTTCCGGTTCACCATCCGTACCTTCAGGCACTGCGCCTCTCTCCCGAGATTTTTGAAATCGGCGATATAATTTCTATCCAGCTCGCCAAGAATCCATTCATAGTGACGCTCAACGAATTCGATCATTTCCAGAAAATGATCGAGATAATAGAACGTTTTAAGAGTGACTTGGTTTCGGGCCATAAGCGCAAAACCACCATGCAAGCTCCTATCAATTATTCAAGCGAACACTAGTAATTTCTGAGATAACCTTGAAAACTCCCATTCATCTGCCCGTCTTGATAAGAGAGCTTATGAACCTGCCTGGCACTCTGGAGAGGAATTATTCAGAACAGGCCTTTTTCATCATGTCCACATCCACTCCCTCGTAGAAATCGTCATTCACGAGGCAAACTGGAGCAGTGCCACACGATGCAAGGCACTCGGCAAATTCCACCGAGTATTTACCGCAAGGGGAAACACTGATCGGGTGATGATGAGGATCCGCAGCTGTGCGATCGATGCCAAATTCCTTGCAGAGATTCTCCATCAGTTCACCGCTGCCACCCATCGCGCAGGAAAGAGTCCTGCAAACGCGGATATGATATTTACCCGGCGCGTATTGTCGGAAACCCGGGTAGAACGTCACGACTTCCAGAACCTTGATGGGCTCCAGCTCGAGTTTTTCAGCTACCCAATCGATTGACTCCGGCGAGATGAAGCCAAATTTATGCTGCACAATATGAAGCAAAGGAAGAACGGCGGAACGCTTACTCTCGGAGTAGTGGGAAATTCTTTCGTCGGCCTCTTTTTCCAGCTCTGTGCTGTTTTCAAATGGGGGAAACGGTGAAACTGATGTCGGTGAGTCTGACATGGGTGATATTTAAAAATGTTTACTAATTGGATTTTCTAGACCTACTTCAGTAGACCTTCCAGATGATTCATTACGGATGCCGGCCCCATGTAATCCTTACCTACATAGCTGGTCTTTATAAGATTCCCTTCCAGGTCTGTTAGGACGAGGTTAGGAATTCCGGTCCCCGGGTGCTTGAAGGTTTTTTTGAAATTATCAACCTTCGAGAGCTTCAGATGAGGCCATTCCATCTTTTTTTCTTTTGCGTAGCCTTCCATCGCATCCTCATTGTCATCGGATGTCACAAGGACGATTTCAAATTCGTCATGCTTTGGTCTCTTCGATTTGTAGAACTTTACAAGATCTGGAGTGAACTTTTGACACGGCGGACACCAGGATGCCGTGTAGTAGAAAAGATAATATTTAGTCGGCTTCTGCTCCAGCTCGTAGCGCTTTAGTGACCTGCCATCGAATTTTTCCAGATTCCCCTCGAGGAGTTCGTCGAAAACACTTTCCGTAGCTGAAGCGCTTTCTTCGGCGATCTGTGATTCTGACTTCCACTCCTCGACAAGCTTCGCATCCTCGGTGGATAAAGCGACAGAGGGTAAATCAACCAAACGTCCATTCCTCATTTTGAAGGTCCCAACCTTGGAACCGACTTCGCCGCTGGTCTTTGTTAGCTCCAGTTCCGCGGATTTCCCGTCATTCCGTGTCCACGTGCGGAATTCGCCATACGAAACTCCGGTAAGAAGGATCGAACTAAGAAAAATAAGCGGAAATTTCATCGAGATTGAAGTTTAGCGATCGCACTCACCCATCACGAAGTCCAGTGATCCGAGAATCGCTGGAATATCGGAGACCATGTGTCCCGGGAGCAATTTTGAAACGATGGAAAGGTTGCAATAGGAAGGACTACGGATCTTCAGGCGATTGGGAACTCCCCCGCCCTTGGAGTGGATGTAGAAACCTAGCTCGCCCTTCGGGTTTTCCGCGGCGAAGTAAACTTCTCCTTCTGGCGCATCAATGCCTTGCGTGGCTACGATAAAGTGATGAATCAACTCTTCCATCGACATTAGCACGCGCTCTTTAGCGGGCAGCATACTCTTCGAGTCCGCAAGGTTCACAGGACCGTCCGGCATTGTATCCAGCACCTGTTTACAGATTCTGATCGATTGACGCATTTCCTCCATACGGATCTGATAGCGTGCGTAGCAGTCGCCTTCTTCAGCGATCGGCACATCAAAGTCATATTTCTCGTAGCCGAGGTATGGGCTGTTCTTGCGAAGATCACGATCCACACCCGAGGCGCGGAGATTGGGTCCTGTCATTCCGAAGGAAATTGCGGATTCCTTGCTGATTGCACCAACATCCATCATCCGGTCGCGGAAGATCTTGTTGTTATCGAGCAGTTTGGAAATTTCTCCGATGGTGACCTCGCACTCATCAAGGAACGTTCTGACCGCTTGATCGAAACCAGCCGGCATATCGCGCACTTGGCCACCCACGCGTGTGTATGAGGTAGTGAAGCGGGCACCGGTCAGCTGCTCGCAAAGGTTGTAAACCTTTTCCCTTTCAGTAAATGTGTATAGGAAAACGGTCATCGCACCGACATCCATCGCGCAAACGCCTACGCCGAGCATGTGCGCGGAAATCCGTGCAAGCTCGCAGCAAAGAACTCGAAGTGCCTGGCCGCGCGGAGGCAGCTCCCAGCCCATCAGTTTCTCCACAGCGCATGCGTAGGCAACGTTGTTCGCCAGCGGCGCAAGATAGTCCAAGCGGTCCGTGTAGGGAACAAACTGATTGTAATGCATGTTCTCCGCGATTTTCTCATCACCACGATGCAGGAAACCTACGTCCGGCTCAGCGGAGTGGATGACCTCGCCATCGAGTTCAAGAATCAGGCGCAGAACACCGTGGGTAGCCGGATGTGACGGCCCCATGTTCAGAACCATACGCTCACCTACGAGGTCGTCGGTTTCCTCCTGATAAGATTCTACGGCCTTGGCGGCCTTTCCCAGAGTATCCGGGGCTTCATATTCTTTGGAAATACTCATGTGTTCGCTTGGCAGAAATAAGCACCCAAAGGCGCGGTGATCGCAAGGGCTTTGTCAGTTTTTTGATGAAATTAACTTTTTCCGTAACGTTCACGGAACTGCTTCAGAAGATCATCCACACGGTCGGTATTACTATCGGTCTCGCCGTCCGAGTTGCTTTCGTTATGCGGAGGTGCCGCAGTAAACGGGTTCTGGGACGGTTCCGGGTTACTGTCCGGGGTGGAGAATGCTTCAAATTGGGGAGCGGGTGGAGGTGTCACAGGGGGAGCCTGTTGGAAAACCGGAGATTGCTCTTCAACAAAAGGCTGTTGCTGAATCGGGGGCTGAGGTGGGGCTGCCTGAAATCGGCTCTCCTGAACGGGAACATTAGGTGGTGGCTGCGGAAAACTCTGTGCCGGTGTTTCTGCTGGCGGAGCCTGAAACGGATTTTCGGTCGGAATCTGAACTGGCGGATTGAATGAATCCGGAGCAGGAGAAGGATTTACAGAGAATACCTCTTCCAATTTTTCCGGATTCTCCTCGGGCACCTCAGGGGAAGGCCAGGATTGAGCCATGAACGGGTTTTCAAGTGCTGGCTCAAAAGCAGGCGGAGTATTCACCTCCTCCGGCCCGGTGCTTTCTTCGAGCGGTTCATTCAGATCAGTTGCGCTGAAGGCAGCGATTGCAGCCTCAGGTGAAAATTTAGACTGCTCGGGTTCTGCAAATGAAGGAGCTGGTTCTTCGGCAGGAACCTGACTTGCGGGTGAGGGTTCATCAGCAGGTAAATGATTGATTGGTTCATCTTCGATCGGCTCGTCTTCGATCGGCTCGGCATCTGGCTTCTCCTTTGCCTCTTCCGGCTCGGGTGAAATCATACCCGCCTGCAGATTATTATGCTCAGCTTCCGCTTTCTGCCAGGCTTCGCCCGCGCGTTTGATCAATCCTCGTGCATGGTCAGGAAGATCATTTTCACCGAGACGCTTCAAAAGTTCGTCTCCATCTCCAGGAGCCCTGGATTCAATGATCGCCTTCATCGTATCCTTATCGAGCGGCTCAAGCTGTATGACAACTTCAGACAATCGATCTGCCAGTCCTCCACTGAGTCGTGGCAGGAAAGCACTTTCCCAAACGTCTTGGTTAATTGAAAGGACCACATCTACCTTATCCACAGCCTGGCGCATGCTACCGAGGAAGGATGCAAGCTTGAGCGCGGCAGATTCGTCCGATGAGAATCCTTCGAGCTCATCGGCGATAAGCACGACACGCATAATGGATGTCACCAGCCCCAGCAATGCCATCAGCCGTTCATGGGCGGCGAAATCGGATGTCGAATCATCAAAAACCGTTGCAGCGAGAGCGCGACTGCGGCCCGGACTGTCGATCGGCGTCGCAGCAAACCGGAACATCGCATCCACCCAGAAGGAAACTTCCCGCAGGGAAAGTCCATTGCGCTGCGCCATCTCCAGGGAAAGACGCGGCCCTAGAAGTTCGAAATTTTCCCGTGCCCAATGGGCCGTGACCGCGCCGGGATGGTGGAAATCAAAAGTTTCGATCGGCCGGGTGCGTAACGCGGCCAATGCCCCTTCCCTGTCTTGACAAGGAACCTCTCCGGAATTCACCAATGGCTGCAGTGCTCCGGAAAATAGACGGCGTGTGATCAGATCCAGAACCGTCAGTCCGCCTGCTGCAGGTAAACTTCTTACAAGACGGCGCAGGGTATCGTCCAAAACAGTGGAAGCATCAATCCGGCTGCCACCAATCGCGTGGAGAGGAATAAACTCATGCGTGCCGCCCAACTCATGCTGAAGCCTTGTCAGCAAATGTGTTTTACCGTGGCCGGCTCTCGGAGCCTTCAGCAAAATGCAATGTCCCGGTTTCCCCAAAGGAACGGCAAGCCAGTCCTTCATTGTTTCCCTGGCTGCTTTATTTACTTCTTCGGAGTGAGCGGGGGGAAGTTTTCCGAAGGTTTCAAATAGCTGCTGGAATGGATGATCACTGGGCATGGTTCAGACTTTGGATACTGGAGCCAGCTTGGGTGGCTTTCACTTGTTTCACAAGACGTTTTCCCGCAAAGCAATTTGGATTTCGGGGAAAATGGGAGAAAAAGCAGCCAGTTCATCGAAACTCATCATCCAGACTCATCGGCGACTGCAGGTGCACCTTGAAGATGCTCTTCTCATCCGGCACCTTGAGATCTTTTTCCAAGAGCTTCAAAGCTTTGGCCACGCCGAACATGGGGAAATGATCGCGCGTCCTCAGCCATTGGTTACCGAGAACATCGTAGGCATCCCGCCTGTCCTTGAATACGGAATCCACCAGCGACATGACATCCTGATCGGGGTTCTCATGATAACTCAAGGTATAGAATAGACCCCGCTGGGTGGGAAAAAGGTGGTGCTGCTCCCTCTCCATTTCCTCCAGCATCGCCAGCGCCTCGCTCTCACGTCCGGGTACACGTGCCAGCACATAAAGCGCTGCCCGCTTCGTATATCCGCGGGATTTTCCGGTCTGCAGCGCAGCCATATATTGCTCATACGCCTCCTCATATGCATCAGGAACCGATTCAAAGGCAGCTATCTTGTTGGAATCCGACAAGAGCCGCGCCAGGCTCTCATGCAAAATAGGGTCTTCGGGGTTATTTCGGATACCTCTTTTTAAAAACTCCCGCCCCTTCAGGACTGATTCGCGCCAGCTAAGCTTCCTACGCAGAGCAGGCAGCTCGCTCTCGCCGTAGAGATAAAAGGCCGAGGCATTGTAAGCCTGATGCCAGCTTCCCGTTTCCCAGTAATAACGCGTCCTTGGGGCAAGATCCACGATCGTTTCGAAGGCGCTTTCCACATCCGCCCAGCGCTGTTCGGTAAAGAAACCGAAGGCCCGTAGGTTCATAAAAGTGGCCACCAGAGTGCGCAAGCCTCCCAGTGAAACCGCGGAAAACGTCTGCCCGATTCTATCGCCTGTCGTCACGTCCAACTTCGGAGGCATCAGCTTCGCCTCCTCCAGTTCAACAGCCAGCCCTTGTTCGAATGGCAAACGTACCGCTCCAAAACCAAGGATCGCCAAGCCCAGAACCAAATATCGCTTACTCTGGGTCATTTCCACTAAAACTCCTTTTTCGCAAAAATGAACCACGATGCCACAATGTAGAACACCGCATAGAACAAGCCAACCAATGCAAGTTTGCCCACGATCATCAGCGGCATCAATTGCCCCTCAATCACCGCATCGATCACATTGAATAGCTGGAAATCAGGCAATACCAGAGAGACCAGCAATGTGACTACCTTCGTAAGAAAACCATCGCTCACCCCCGCTTCTCCACCAAGGAATGCAGCTCTAGCATCCGCCTGGAAATGGCCGATAAAATAGATCAGGAAACTGATAATTGTCGTGAAAAGCGTGCTACTGGAAAAGGTAGATATCAGCAGCGCCATCGAAGCTATAATCGAGGACCTCAGAAAAACCGCGAACACCGCGCCCTGCAGAGAAAAGGTGGGCCCTTGGGATAGAATATCACTTTTCAGGAGTGCCACATCACCCGGCGGCCATTTCAGCGCAGCGGCCATCTCCATCTGCTCCGTCAGAACCATATTCGTCCTCAGATGAAGGATCCCGACCATCAGCACATCCATCAGTGCCAATGAAACAAAAACCAATAACAGCACCCCGAGCAATTTCCCGGCAAGATAATCCACCCGCGGAACAGGCTTCGCAAGAATTGTGTATAATGTCCGGTCCTCAATATCCTTCGGAAGCAAAAGCGCGGTCGCTACAATCGAGAGAACCACGGAAAACAACGTCATTGCCCCAAGAGACCAGCTCTTAATCGATCTTAGAACATTCACGCCGGCCGCTTCCGGTCCTTCGTGCTGTGGCAGGCTGAAAAAATTACTAGCGATAAGAATCACCGCGAAGAACGCCAGGAAATAGAAAACCTTCATTCTCACAAGCTGGGTGAACGCATGAAGTGCGATTACCACGATACGCCTCGCGTGGGAGAAAACTGATGTTTGGGAAGATGCTATGCTCATCGGGAAATTTTATTTGGTATCTTCACGGTTTTGCGTCTCCCGCAGGAAAAGCCTTTCCAGCGTGGTGCGCGGCTTACCTGATCTCACCAGCTCCGCGCGACTGTCCTTCGCGATCATCGTCTCGATTTCCGAAACCAGATCCGGACTGGCGTTTTTCAGCACGAGCTCGGTCTGATCCTCAATTGCGATCAGGTCTTCCAATCTTCCCTCTTTAACCATTTTTCCCTTAAAAATGATACCAACGTGGTCACAAACTTCCTGCACCTGCTCCAGCAAATGAGAGCAAAGAAACACAGTAATTCCCCGCTCCCGCAGCTTGAAAATCAAATCCCGGATCTCACGTGAACCCACGGGATCCACCCCCGCAGTCGGCTCATCCAAAATAACCAGCCTGGGCTCCTGGATCAGCGCCTGAGCCAACCCGATCCTTTGCAACATCCCCTTCGAGTAACCACCGATCCTCCTATACCTTGCATTCTCAAGGTCGACCAACTCCAGTAGTTCCTTTACCCGATCCCGTAACTTACTCCCCCTGATTCCACAGAGCTTTCCGTAGAATTTCAAAGTTTCCTCACCGCTCAGATGTTTATAGAAGTATGGATTTTCAGGAAGAAATCCCACTTCGTTCCGTGAATCCACCTTCATGGAATCCTTTCCGAAAATAGCGCACTCGCCGGAGCTGGGAGCTACCAACCCGAGCAGGGCTTTCATTGTAGTGGACTTCCCCGATCCATTCGGCCCGATCAGGCCATAAACCTCCCCCGGCATGATCCGGATCGAAACATCATCAACCGCACGCAATGGCTTGCGGCGAAACGAAGTTTTGAAATCCTTGACCAAATGTCGGATTTCCACTGCTGGCTGTGCATCGTTCATAGCAAATTAAAGCTTTCTATTTAAGCGCTCAGAGCTTCTCTCGCGGCTGATACCAACTCCTTCTCCGCACTATTCATAAACTTGCTCTTTTCCGAATGTGCCCAAACGACTCCCGGCCAGGCAGGATCTTCGGGCGAGCGAGCCACCACATGGATGTGCATCTGCCGGACGGCATTTCCAATACACGCCACATTCAGTTTCTCAGGAGAGAAATACGCGGACACAAATAGTGAAACCTCGCGCACCACTTCCATGACCTCGGAGAATTTTTCAGGACCGAGCTGATGTAAATCCTCCACACCTTCCTCGACTTCAGGAACCACGATAAACCATGGAAACTGGGTCTCATTCTTCATCATTATCCGACACCCCATCTTCTCCACTATTGGAAAGAACCCCGCGGCCAGCCGCTCGTGCAATTCAAAGCCCATAACCTAGTTCGATTTGATTTTCCCGGCAATCTCCGCCGAAAGACGACCTAGAAGCTTCGATTCAGCAGCAACGACTGAAGCATAATCTTCTGCCGCGATTGGCTCCTTCCCGGAAAATGTATCGGAAACCACCAACTGCGAACCTGGCAGGGAATACACGCGCCACGCAGCTTCCACAAAAGCGTATCCATCATCTCCCGCCACAAACTGGCGGATATCCACAACCACCTGGTAATCCAGTTCGCTCTCACGCAGCCATGGATAGGTCTGGACATTTCCTGTATTGAGCCTGCGTCCGAGATTCACTGCCAGCACCCTCTTGACGGATGCGTCCAGGTCTCCAGCCCACAAATGACTTTCAGCGATCTGGATTTCATTCGGTCCTGTTTGAATGACCAAATTCTCCCGATCCACGTATTCGGCGAGGCTAACCGGCCCTACCCCGATTCCCACGCCACCGCCGGAAGGAGCTTCTCCTTCAGCGCTTAGCAAATAAAATGTGGGAGCGCGTCCGAAGCAGCCAGCCAAAGCAAACGCCAGGAGTAGTATAAAAAGGTTCTTTTTCATGAAAATTTAGCGGCTGCCTGCAGCTCTTGGTTTTGGATTTCCGCTCGTATCCTTTCCGAAGAAAAGAGAATTCGGTTTCTCCTGAATAGTGTTCGTCAGCACCTCGAATGATCTAATCGAGGCACGCAGCTCATCAAGCGTTCTCAGGAAGTCCCCCTGCAAGGTCCCCTTCGGACCAATACTGGTCACGGATTGCTCCACCTCAGCCAGGGCCTTGGAAATATCATCCGGCAATGAGCGGAAACTTGGATCGTTCATCGTTTCCTTCGCTGCAGCCGCCGCTTGCTCGATCTCCTTGATTGCCGCTTTCGCGTCTTCCACGGTCACCTTGGTCGTTGCCGTGAGCTCGTTCACTTGATTTACAGTCTGTTCAAACGGCAGCTTGTCGATTTTCTCCATGATCGATGCCAAACGCACCTCGATCTGGGCGAAACCTGAAGGAATCGTCGGGATCACAGGAAACTCAGCCTGATATGACAACTCACTATAGTATCCCTGATCATCGTAATAATCGAAATCCACGTAAAGCGCACCGGTGAGCAGACTTCCGGTTTTCAGTGAAGCGCGCAGCCCTTTCCTCACGGCAGCCTCAAGTTGTGGAATCTCATCTTCGGCAGCGATTCTTCCGGTCGATGCACGAAGCAAATTGGGATCCACCTCCACCAATACCGGAACCTTCTGGTTATCGGTATCGGGAATGTAGTCGAACGAAATATTCGCCACCCGGCCAATGGTGATACCACGATACTGGACGGGAGCGGATTTACTCAAACCACGCACACTCTGGTCAAATAGGAGCAATACCCTGAGCGTAGGCTCGAACGACGAGGAATCAGCTGATGCGGCATCCTCGTGCAAGACGAAAACAGTGCCGTCTTCAGCCAGTTCACCGAGACGCATTCCTTCTTCTACAGCGAATGATACGCCACCTGAAACCATCGCTTGAATCGATGGCGTCCTGACTTTGAAGCCATCCACACCACCGGAAATATCGATACCGCTGGTATTCCAGAATCGGGTATTCTTCCTTACTAGGTCCTGATATTCCTCCTCAACGAATGCCTCGTAAAGAATACGCCTGCGGTCCGTATCCAGCCTGCGGCTCTCGATCCGGCCGACTTCGAACCCACGGTAATAAATCGGGGATCCGGGGGAAAGCGGACCAGCATCCTCTGTTATCAATGTAAGCCTCAGTCCAGGAACGCTCCTGCTTGTTGCGGGCGGAATCTCAAGCCCTTTGAAATTTCTCGGACCCTTTTCACCGGCACCAGGCTCCAGCTCGATATAGGCACCTGTAAGCAAAGTTCCCAAGCCGGAAACATCTGCCGCGGAAACACGTGGACGAACCACCCAGAACCTCGTCCCTTTTCTCAGAAACGAATCACTGTCCTGGCCCAGCTCACAATAGACCAGAACCGAGTTCAGGTCCTCCGCCAGTTCGACTCTGTCCACCCGACCGATCGTAACGGACCTGCACCTGATCTCGGTTTTTCCAGCCACAATGCCATCCGCTGTTTCAAAACGGATACGGATTTCCGGCCCTTTCGAGCTGATATTTTTATAAAGCATCCACCCACCGATGATAATCGCTAGAATAGGGACGACCCAGACAACATTCCATCGCTGTGCGGGACGGGATTTGGGCTTGGCGGCAGTCTTGCTAGGTTGAGTCACGGTTCGTTATCGGGATTAGGTCCGGTCTTTTCCGGAGGGGAGTCAAGCTGGTCCCAAAGTAATTTCGGGTCAAAGCTCATTGCTGCAAACATCGTTAGGATAACCACTGAAGCAAATGCCAAAGCACCCGGCCCGGGAGTTACCCTCATGTAGTTCCCCAGTTGCACCATTGTGACTAGTATCGCCACTACAAAAATATCGACCATCGACCACCGCCCCAAAAGCTCGGTAATCCAATAGACCTTTCCCAAGGTCTTCCCCGAATTCGGGATCTTTCCCTTCGCCGCAGCGCACAGCCAAAGCAGGGATGCAATTTTCATGAAAGGGATAAGAATTGATGCGGTGAAAATAACCAGTGCGATGGGATATGAACCAGCGTTCCAGAACTGGATCAGACCGGAAATAATCGTGCTCTCCGTGCGCACCCCCAGCTCACGGAAATTCATGATCGGCAGAATATTCGCCGGCACATACATTACCGCGGATGCCACGACCAAAGCCAACGTCCGTGCAATACTATCCTTTTTCCTAAGGTGAAGGTGGGATCCGCACCGTGGACAACGCTCCACCGATACCGGTGCCACCTTATGGCACACATGGCAGCCGGCCAGACCCCGATCGATTCCGCGGGGCATTTTGGTAATATCGCCCACCTCTTTCATTTCTCGTTCGCCACCTCCAGGCGATCCCACAATTCCTGTCTATCGATCGCAGCTGTTGCCGCAGCCATGCAAAACATCAGCACGGTAAAGGCCCAGAATCCTATCCCGAAGTGCAGTTCCGCAAGATGCCCCAGCTTCAGAAGACTCACCAGAACGCCCAGGAGAAATACCTCGATCATATTCCATGGCTCTGTCCGGTTCATCCAGCGGGTCACCGTCATAGCGCCCGGCGCGCTCTTCCCGAACATCAATGGTGCACAGACGTAGACCAACCCACTCGAAAGCACAAACGGGGTCACAATGGTGAAGAGTGCAACACCCACACCCACGATCGGTGATCCCTCTTCTATCAAAGTCATCGCCGCCCCGGGCAGTGTCAGCTTCGTCCGCAGGTCCGCGGCATCCATCGTAATGAAAGGAGCGGTATGCACCACCAGCATCAGCAAAAGAGCGGTTACGGAAAATGATGTCACACGCGCCAGTGAGGCCGGCCTGTTCTGATACAGGGTGGCATCACAGCAGACACAACTCACACGAGAGCCTTCCGGAATCGGTTCAGCCTCATGGATCGTATCGCAGAAATGGCAGATCACATGATGTGGCCCGCCCCTCGGCTTCGGCCAGGGTAATATTGAAAGGCGTCTTCTCAAAATGCGTGGGCACTATCTCGACGCTACCACGCGGTGTGTCAACTCTCCCAAATGAGCAACCCCACATTCCACAAGATCTCCCGGCTCCAGGAAACGTGGCGGATTCATTCCCATGGCCACCCCACTTGGAGTTCCGGTGGCTATCACATCCCCCGGCAGCAAAGTCATGAAACGGCTGATGTAGCTGATGATTTCCGGAACGGTAAAAAGCATATCCTTCGTCCAGCTACTCTGCCGCGTTTCGCCGTTTACCTTCGTCCACAGCCGTAATTCCTGCGGGTCGTCGATCTCATCCGCAGTCACCAGACAAGGGCCCATCGGTGCGAACGTATCCGCACTCTTTCCCTTCGTCCATTGTCCACCCCGTTCCTTCTGGAACGCCCGTTCTGAAAAATCACAAAACACCGAGTATCCCGCCACATGGGAAAGCGCATCCTTTTCGGACACATAGCTCGCCGCCTTCCCTATCACCACCGCCAGTTCCACCTCGTAATCCAGCTGCCGCGCACCACGGGGCATCACCACATCATCCTGCGGCCCGCTCCATGCGGAGCTGGCTTTCATGAAAAGAACCGGTTCAGTGGGAATCTCACCTCCCATTTCCCGGGCATGCTCCATGTAATTTTGCCCCACGCAGACAATTTTCGAGGGCCTGTCCACCGGGGGGCCTATCCGTGTCCCCTTCGGAATTTCCAGGCCACCCAGGCATCCGTCGCCGATCCACTCACGGATACTATCGAGTCCCCCCATCGCAAAAAACGCCTCATCGTAGTCCAGAAATTCCGAGCTCGCGTCAATCATACGCCCGTCATCCAGTAAAACACCCGGCTCCTCACGCCCCTCTTCCCCGAATCGAATAAGTTTCATGCTTTCTTTATCTACTCGAAATATCACCGAATACAATATCGGAGATGGCCGTCCGAATCTATGATCCCTCGCCTATTCCCTGATAGAGAAGCACATTGTCACCCCACCTGTCCGCATGGTATTACTCCCACATAAAATGAAATCCGGAATTCTACTCCTCGCCACTGCCAGCGTCACCCTGGCAGCTCCCGTTGACGATTCAATCGCCCAGATCCGCGAGCAATACGCGATCATAAACGAGGCCGACCTTGAATGGGAAACTCTCAAACCTCCCTTCGAGGACATCGTGGAAGGAGATTTCAAACGTGGCTCAGGTGGAGGAAAATTACGCAAGTCCGTCCTCTCCCTCGTCACCAGCGACCACGGAGGAAGCTCCACGGAAATTTATTACAACCCCGCGGGCGATCCTATTTTTCTTTTTGAAAACAGCTCTTACTGGACATTCACCCAGAAGGAGAATGAAACGAAGGACAATGTGACCGAGCACCGCATCTACTTCAAAGATGGAAAGATCATCCAAGCTCTCGAGAAAAATTACGAGTTCCTCAACGAGGACGAAAAGGCAAGCGCGGCGGAAAAAGCCCAGAACAAGCCAATCGCCACAAACGCTCAGACTTCCCAGCGATTTCTCCCGACTCTCCTGGACCTGAAAACCGCCGCCGCTCCGAAAATCGTAGTTCTTTCCGACGAACTGAGCCGTGCGATGGATAGACTGGAAGAGGGAGTTATCCCGCTGGACAACGACGCTTGGGGGGTGATGAAGCTGCCGAGGAAAATCGCCATGACACCTGCCACCCAGGACTCAAAATCTGCGGCTTTTGCAATGCTTCTTGAAATGCAGGTAATTCAGGAAGGTGAAGACGTGGAGCAACCGAACTCCTACGATTTCGATGTGCTTGAGCGCACCGATAGGTCCGCCGTAGTCGCAGTCACACTCTCGGGCATGCAGGACGATGAAATTGAATCCGTCCGTTACCGTGTGGAAATGAGACTCGAGGATGAAATGTGGATACTCAAGGACCTCCGTCAACAGATGAAAAAATGGCCGGACCGCGCCATCGACGGCCAGGTTGAATGGTTCAAGCCTTAGCCGCGGATGGCCCGATTGGGTCAGACCAATCGCTCCGGCATCGAATTTTTCCATTCCGCCTCATCAAGGGGCGGAGTTTCCTTTTTCCCTATTTCCAGGATTTCACTGAGTCGATCCGTCATCCGTTCAAATAGCTCGGCACCTTCCCTCGCAGTAGCGTCGGATGGTTTCCCAGTGACTCCATTGAGACTGGTTTGGGCTACCGGATAGGAAAATACGGTATCGCGGGTCCGATCAGCATCATCACTGGTCGATAGCCGATCCATCATTACCAGTTCCGGATATAGATGTAGCATCAGCGAAGTTTCAGCACGGTTCGCATGTAAATCATCAGCATCATCCGTGTAGGCACTCCAGATTTCATCATCCAGTTGAAACACATGCTTCAACCCGATCTGTAACTTCCCGAGATATTCGAGACGGATCTGATCCACCGCCACTCGTGCAGCCGCATCATTGCCGAAGTGAGAATTCACCAGCATCAGCCGCTTCCACCCCGTTGCCTCCGCCCATCCGGCCAGCTCCCTCAGGGTGCTGATAAATGTGCCATGACACAGGGAGAAAGTCCCTGGCCACTTCGGAGTATGCCCTTGTGAAACAGTGAACCTGAGCGCTGACATCACCGGGACACCCGTCTTAGCGGAAGCAGCCTGACAGACCTTTTCCACTAATAATGTGTCCATGCCCACCGGGAGATGGGGGCCATGTTGTTCAGTGGCCCCCATCGGCAGGATTAGCATCCCGCCGTTTTCTTCGCGTAGTTTCGCGATGTCCGGACTAGCCAGATTTTCCAATATTACCGGATTCATAACATCAGAACATTCTAGCGTAGGTATCCACCTCCCATTGGCTCACGCGCTGGTGATACTGGCGCCATTCCTCGCTTTTGTATTTGATGAACTCATCACGAAGCTCCTGGCCGAGAATCTCGGTCACAAATGGATCTGCAGCGAATGCATCCACCGCTTCATCAAGAGTTTGCGGAAGCTCACAGATACCGGAATCAGCTAGCTGCTGTGGAGTCCACTCATAGAGATTCTCCTCCATGGCCGGGCCTGGATCGAGATTCTCGCGGATACCTTCCAAACCAGCTGCAAGTGCCAGTGTAGCGGCGAGATACGGATTACACGCGGCATCCGCATTGCGGCTTTCAAAGCGACCGCCACCCATAGGCACACGCACCGAATTCGTGCGGTTGTTCTTCCCGTAGCTATTGAAAACAGGAGCCCATGAATAGTAAGACATCAGGCCTTTGCGGACGAGACGTTTGTAGCTGTTCACCGTCGGCGCGAAAGTAGCGCAAAGAGCCGGGCCGTGCTTCAGGATACCAGCGATAAACTGGTAGCCGAGCTTGGTCATTCCCAGACCGCGCGGATCGTCTTCCACACTGCATTTGAAAAGGTTCTCTCCGGTTTCCTTATCGAAAAGCGACATATTGAAGTGCGCGCCGCTTCCGGTCTTATCGGCAAATGGCTTCGGCATGAATGTCGCCATCAATCCTTCTTCAGCGGCATATTGCTTCGCCATCAGGCGGAAGAAGATGAATCGATCGCACATCGTCAGAGCATCCGAGTATTGGAAATCAAACTCGAACTGGGAATTCGCGTCCTCGTGATCCAATGAGTAGAGGTCCCAGCCAAGATCATTGATCGTTGTGGAAACCTTATCGAGCCAAGTGTAGCGATCCATGAAGCGCTTCACATCGTAGCAGGATTTCGTGATGTTATCGTCGCTGTTCGGGATCTCCATTTTCCCGTCTTCAGTATATTTTACGATGAACAGTTCGCACTCGATGCCGAGATTCATGCCAAAGCCCATTTCCTCGGCCTTCTTCAGCTGCTTCTTCAGAGCGACCCGTGTATTGATTTCATATGGCTCGCCATGGAATGTGTTGTCCGCAGGAAACCAGGCTACTTCCTTGTTCCACGGAAGGATGATCAAGCCATCCAGATCCGGCACGGACGCGATCTCATCGTCATTCGGCTTCTGGCCAAGACCATCCAGCGCATAGCCGGTGTATAGCTCACTTCCGGAAGCAAAATGCTCGAAGTGATCGATGGGAACAAACTTCCCTTTTGGCACACCGTGGATGTCCACATATGCGCCCACACAGTATTTCACACCCTTCGCTTTTAGATCATTCTTCAGCGCCGTAATTTTTTCTTCGTTCATTGTATTCATAAGTTTTAGCAAAAAAGTATGAACAGATCGGACAGCAGTCCGCCCATTCGTTTGGTTCCCTCAAAATTTTTTAGATCACATCCGGATCCGGCCGTGCCATTCTCAGCACCGGAGCCTCTTTCTTCGTTTGGCCGGGAGGATGTATCAGGTGTTCGATATGCTTCCGCGTTGCCACGAATGTCGGATCGAAAATCTGCTCGCTGGCCCTTGGCCTAGGGACCGGCACCTCCACCATTTCACGGAAACGGCCGGGATTTGCATCCAGCACCAGAATCCTATCGGAAAGGAAAACAGCCTCATCCAGGTCATGCGTGATGAACACGATCGTAATATCCACGTTCTTCCAGATCTCCAGGAGGTAAGCCTGCATCTCGGCGCGTGTCTGCGCATCCAGCGCACCGAACGGCTCATCCATGAACAAGACCTTCGGCTGATTCGCCAGTGCACGTGCGATAGCCACACGCTGTTTCATTCCGCCGGAAAGTTGGTGCGGATAAGCGTTCTCGAATTTACTAAGCCCCACCAGATCGATCCACTGCCTGGCCTCCCGCTCTGCGGCGATGGATGAAGTCCCGGAAACCCGAGGTCCGAACATCACATTTTCCTTCACGGAAAGCCATGGGAAGAGTGTGTATCCTTGGAAAACCATGCCGCGATCCGGACCCGGGCCGCTGACGGATTTCCCGCCGACAAGGACTTCTCCTGAAGTAGCTGTTTCCAGCCCGGCCAGGATTCTCACAAGCGTGGATTTTCCGCAACCGGACGGACCGATAACGCAGGTAAACTCACGCTTGTGGACGGAAAACGATACGTTGTCCAAAGCTGTCACAATCCCGCGGGATGACTCAAACCGCTTGGTGAGCCCCTTTACCTCTAGGGCAACAGGGCGCTCCACCAGCCTCGAAAAACGGGCGGCTACTTCAGGACTTTGCTCCCTATAGGATGGAATATTTGTTACCTCAATCATGGTTCTATAGATAGTTTTTCTCTTTGGTTTCTACGTGCTTCACGGTCCAGCTCATCTAGCAGCACACGCTCACGTGCCCCTGCAGCCACTGTGCGGATCGGCCATGTCACAAAGCTGGCGACAGCCCGGGAAATGCGTCCGGATTTACCAGCCCACGGGAACAGGATCCCGTGGAACCAGGCAAGTATCTGATCGGTCACAAAGCCTGTGATTCCGATAAGGATAATCACTGGAAACACACGGTCGAAGTTGCGGAAACGGCCTTGCGTTTCAATCACTTCAGTGAGGCCGCTTTTCACGCCGATCAACTCGGCAATCACCAGCCAGGTCCATGCCCAGCCGAGCAGGATTCTCAAGTCGTTGTAAAGATTCGGGGAAATTCCCGGGAGCACCACTTTGCCTATCATTTGACCGGGCTTGGCGCCCAGGGTTTGGGCGGCTTCCAGAAGGGATGGATCCAGCAAACGCGTGGTTTTGGAAATCATCAGAATCATGTGCGGCAGCGTCCCGATGAATACGAGAGCGATTTTCGGCTGATCCCCTGCGGCAAGAACAGCCACCAGCAAGGTGCTGAACGTTGGCGCCGGCATGTAGCGGAAGAAATCCGTGAACGGCTCAAAAAGCGTGGAGAAAAAGGAGTAGGTTCCGCAAAGGATACCGATCGGCACACCGATCAAACAGGCCCAGAGAAAGCCTCGAAAAATAATCCCGAGGGATTTGAAATAGCGTTCCCTCATTGTCGCTCCATCGTTCCGGGGCGGTGAGGTGAAATCCTTCCATCCGGTTTTCAACACCTCATCAGGCGCGGGAAGGTAGGATGGGTTTGCCGGCTTCCCTTGTGGGACGAGCTTCAGCAAAGGCTCTTCCGGTAGTAGTTTATAGCTGAAAACCGGTGAGTTGGCGGAAAGAACAGTCCAGTTCTCCCTCACGACTTCAAGGTTCTCATCGTTGAGAATTGGGAGGGACTTCTCGCCGGTGGCAAGTTTACCCCACAGCTCATAGATGGCCTCATCGTTCTGACCATCAGCATCGTCCAACCATCCGGCACCTACCAGTAGCGGTGCTAGCTGGCGGAGGATCTTCTGGTTCTTGCGCTTGGAACCCTCCCTTTCGGAGGCGTTTTCCTCGCGCACATCGTTCACATATTTTGGGAAATAGGTTTTGGGCAAATGATCTCCCGCAGTCAGCACAGTCGAGGAACCCTCACGGGAAGCCGCCACTGTAATTTTCACATCCGGATGCCAGATCCATGGCACGTAGGATACCGCACACCAAAGGATCGCAGGCAGGCAGAATGACAGCACTGTCAGAAACAAGCGGCGACCATGCGAGAGATCCGTGCGAATGCGGAACCAACCGGAAAATATGCGGGAAAAGCCCATTGGTAATGAAAATTTAAGGAGAAAATGAGGGCGGGAGACCTATTCGTCAGCCTCCCGCCCGGAGAGAGATTACTCGGATTTCAGTGACTCGGCATATGCCTTGGTCAGCGATGGATTGAGATATTTCTCGATATCGAGAGGCTTCTCATAGACTTCGAAATCCACGTTAAACTTATCAACAACCTTGGAAGAACCGTATACAGAGCCGAGACCCTCTTTGTTTTCCCAACGCTCGAGAGCTTCATCCAGTGTAAGGATGTAAGTGCCTTTCAAGAACGGCTCATACTCCTCTGGCTTGATACCTACGCGGGCGGAAAGAATTTCCAGCGCCTCGTCGAGATTCTCTTCGTCGCGGATGAATTCAGCGATTTTATACCAAACGGTCACCACCTTGGCCCAATCTTCCTTGCGGGAGTCGAGACTCTCCGGAGATACATAGAGAAGGTCATAAATGATACCCGGTGCGTCAGCTGATGTGAAAATCGGCTTGGATCCTGGAACGGATTTGAGTGCCTGACCGGAATTCGGCTGCCACGCACCAATTGCGTCCACGGCTTTCGCTTGGAGAACCTGTGGAGTTTCGTTTGTAGGTGTATTAACGATTGCTACTTCGGCAGGATCGATTCCTTCTTTCTGCAGCCCGGTGAGGAGCAGGAGATGGCAAACGAAGCCCTCTTCAACACCAACTTTCTTACCCTTGAGATCAGCAAGTGAGTTGATCCCCGGAGCGCCAACGATCATGTCGTTGCCGTTCGAGAAGTCGTTCATGATAATACCTACGGAAGGTTTGCCGGTTCCGCCGGTAACGAGTGCGTCACCGTTGGTCATGGTAACAGCGTCAACCTTACCGGCGACGTATGCATCCATGGATTCGACATAGTCCATCCAGACAAAATCAACCTCTACGCCGGCTTCTTCAAACCAGCCTTTTTTGATCCCGATTTCCCAGGCAATCCAGCCCGGCCAATCCGAATATCCGATTTTCAGTGGCTCGGCACCCGCTTGTGCCATGCCGACCATTCCGCAAACTCCGGCCGCCAGCAGCCCCTTCATCCAATTTAATTTAAACTTCATAATGGTATGTGTGCATTAGGTCCCGGCACCCTGTTCAAATATGAACAAATCAAGAAACCTTCATACCCCACTGAGCAACGGCCGTGCCACTATTGACCTGCAGGGCCGCTCTAATTGCTTTTCAAACCCATTTTGCAGAAATAGCGAACATACCTTTCCCGTAAAAAAACGGGGGACGCCTGTCATTTATCCACCCGCGCCAAAATCCATAGGGCATCCGAAAGCCTGTTCAAAAACAAGCGGACCACCTCCGGGATTTCCTCCCCGGATTCGTGAAGTGCCAGGACATTCCTTTCAGCTCTTCTGGAAACTGTCCTCGCAAAATCCAAATGCGCCCTCGCCATGGAGCCCTCTTCTCCGGGAACTGCCCAATGAGTAAATCTTAGCCCCCTGCCTTCAATCTCTCTGGCTGTTTCAAACAACCAATCGAGATCCTCCTGCCCCACCACCGGATATTTGCTCTCCACATATTTCCCGGAGTCCCCGGGCAAACAGGCCAGCTGCCCCATCAGAGAAAACAACAGATTCTGCACCCGATCAATCACCGCCACTGCCTCCTCGCCGGCACCCGCTGCTCTCGCAAGGCCCAGCGCCGCGTTCAACTCATCCACGGAACCCAAAACCTCGATTCGTAGGGATGTCTTGGAAATTCTCTTCCCGAACATCAGATCAGTTTCTCCGGAATCTCCGCGCCGGGTGATAATACTCATGGCTGGAAACTACCTGCATTCAGCAAAAAGAAAATTCAGAAACCTTGCCAGAAAACAAAAGACTGAAAGATCGACGTTGAAACCATCCCGTAACCCTACAAAGCTTACCGATACTTATGAGAGAAACGGAGTTGGCGAATCGATTGGAACAGGCGGTATGTGAGGTGGTCCGCGGGCAGCAGGAAACGATCCGTAGAGTCCTTGCCTGCATGTTCTCCGGTGGCCACGTTTTGCTCGAAGACTATCCGGGCACAGGGAAAACCACTTTGGCCAAAGCGATTGCAAAAGCCATCGGCGGAGCGGAATTCCGTCGCGTTCAGTTCACTCCGGATCTTCTCCCCTCCGATATCCTCGGAGTTTCCATCCTGGACCCTTCCACTCAGGAATTCCGTTTCCACCACGGCCCCGTATTCACTGACCTACTTCTGGCAGATGAAATCAACCGCGCATCTCCCCGCACCCAAAGCGCGCTGCTCGAAGCCATGGGCGAGCGACAGGTGACAGTAGAAGGCACACGCTACGATCTCGATGGTCTATTTTTCGTCATAGCCACTCAGAACCCGGTTGAATTTCGTGGCACCTACCCCCTTCCCGAAGCCCAGATGGATCGCTTTGCCATGCAGTGCAGGCTTGGCTACGTCAGTGCGGCGGAAGAAGCTCGGATTCTCAGTGATCAGCAGGACAGTCATCCGCTAAACAACCTGAAACCCGTCCTCTCCCGCGAGGAGATCCTCGAAGTTTCCGCCGCAGCCCGGAACATCCGCTTCAGCGATGAACTCCGCGCCTATTGCGTGGCACTCGTCGCCGGCACCCGTGATGTCCCGGAAATCCAGCTCGCCGCCAGCCCGCGCGCCTCGCTCGCCCTAATGAAAATTTCCCAGGTCATCTCGCTTTTCGAGGGCCGCGAATTCGTCACACCGGAAGTCATCCAATCCGTAGCTGTCGATGTCATCGCCCACCGCCTCGTTCTATCGCCTGAATCAAAATACTCCGGCACAGACTCCCGACAATTCGTCACCGATCTCGTAGCCAATACTCCGGCCCCGGTCTAATGAGCCACGCCACGGTCAGATTTCGCATCCTGCATTTCCTCTATCACCGGGGATCTGCCGTCCAGCACTGGTTCTCCATGCGTATCCGCCCCGCGGGTATCGGCGCACTCCTGATCGTTTCGCTCGGCAGCTTCATGAGCATCGGCCAGCCCAGAAACTCTATTTTCCAGATTTTCTGCCTTTCCCTAGGCATGGTATCGCTCGCCTTATTCTGGGTAATCTTTCGGCGGGCCCGGCTTTCCGCCACATTCCAACTCCCCCGCCAGGCAACAGTTGGAAAAGAAATCTCCTATTCCGTTTCCTTAAAAAACATCGGGAAATACAAAGTCCGCGCCGCCCTCATCGCGCAAACCCCTGCCGATCCCCGCCCCACCCTACGCGAATTTTCCCAAACTCCGGAACCCGGCGAAGAGAAGCGAAACATCTTCGACCGAATGATGGCGTTCTACCGCTGGCAGTGGCTGCTAAGCGGAAAAAAAACATTCCAGATCGATTCATCAGCTTCCCCGGTCGATCTGGATCCAGACGAGACCACCCGCCTCACCCTAAGGCTTACCCCACTCCGGCGCGGGGTCATCCCCATGGAAAAAATCCGCGCCCAACTCCCCGATCCACTCGGCTTTTTCCAGAAAAACAAACTCATCACCGCCCCCACCAGCAGCCTCGTAGTCCTGCCGAAGCGGTATCGTCTTCCTCCCATCGTCATGCCTGGCTCCGCCGCTTTCCGTATCGGAGGAGAGGAAACCAGCAATGCAATCGGCAGTTCCGGCGAATTCGTGGGACTACGCGACTACCGCCCCGGCGATCCCCTCCGCCTTATCCACTGGAAAAGCTGGGCACACACCGGCCGGCCCGTCGTAAAGGAATTGGAAGACACATTCTATCCGCGTTACGCACTCGTTATCGATACCTTCCCCGGCTCCGCTGATGAGCAGGTCTTCGAGGAAATTGTCTCCATCGCAGCCTCCTTCATCGTCGCGCTCGATCAAACGGAATCCCTGCTGGACCTCATGTTCATCTCCGGGAAAACCTACACCGTCACCGCCGGCAGAAACATGGAGCGCACCGATAAACTCCTGGAAGCCTTGGCCGCCGTCCAGATCGATCCCGCCGAAGACTTCGCCACCCTTTCCAAATCCGTCCGCAGCCATAAGGAAAGCGTCACATCCTGCCTACTCATCCTCAACGGATGGGATACCAGCCGAGAGGACTTCGTGAAAAGCCTCTTAAAAGCCGGTATCCCCTGCGTCCCTCTCGTCATCGGCAACGGCCCCGCACCGGAAGGAACCATCGGCCATTGGCTGGACGCCCGAGAAATCGCCCGTGATCTCCTCCGCTTGCCAACTCACCTTTCAGCCGCAAACTAAAGTATGCACCCGGAAGTCCAATCCCCACCCAGACTGCTCCTCGGCGCAGTTCTTCTCTTCTGGGGTGCCATGTCGGGAAATCCGCTTCTCGGACTCATCGCAGCACTTTTGATTGAAGGTGCGAACTGGATCAAACTCCGCTGGGATTTCCGCTCAACCGCCTGCTCCCGCGCCTGGCGTATCAGCATGCTTCTCACAGTCATCACCGGCACACTCATCTGGCTGGACGGAGACCGATACACAGCTGTTCCCAAGCTTTTCACCTGGCTACCCATTTTACTCTTCCCGCTCCAGTTTGTGCAGAGCTACGGCCTCCGCAACTGGATGGCGCTCAATAGCTTTTCATTTTTCACAAAGCTACACCGCCAGCGGAACCAACGACTAAACCACGCGGACTCCGTCATTCATTTCAACTTCGGGAACGTCTACTTCGTCGTCGCCATCATGGCCGCCGGGCTCGGTAGATATGCTGACCAGACCATCTTCTTTCCATGCATCATATTGCTGGCCGGATGGCTCATATTTTCCCGACTCAGCATCCGTCCATTCGCACTCGTTCTCGTTGTTGTCATGGCCAGCATCCTCGGCTTCAGCGGGCAGCTCGGCATGAAAAAACTCTACCACTGGGCCACCAACCGCTCCCTGGAAGGCGGCTACCCCAGCACAGATCCCACCGCCAATAAAACCGCCATCGGCTCCCTCGGGAAACTCAAACAATCACCGGAAATGCTCTGGCGACTCACCCCCGCACCCGGCACATCGCCACCGAAGCTCCTGCGCCTCGCCACCTACAACCGCTACAAGGGCATCGTCTGGAGAAATGATTTCCCGGATCCCCTGGTTGAGGATGAAACATCTTTCCGGGACCTCACAGCCATCCCTCTGCCCAATGGTGAATCACGGTTCCTCCTCCGCGAAAATATGACCCCTGCGGAAATTTCCCGCCCGCTCCCCTCGTTTAAGATCCGCGGAGCATCAAGCTCGGAAGCCCCTCTCCCACTGCCGGCCACCTCATCGAGCCTCCGCGACTTCGAGCTGGATGGTATCGAAATCAATCCCGTTGGAACCGTCCGCGTATTCCCCAGAAAATCGATTATCGAAGGCGCGATCCGCTGGAAGGACGATAGCTCCCCCGACGCCGAACCCTGGCTTAAGGAAGATCTCGCGATAAGCTCCATCGAGCGGGAAGGCATCCAGCGCATCGTCGCCGAACTCGGCCTGAAAAACCTACCCACCACCAAGGAGAAGATCGCCCGCTTGCGGAAATTCTTCGTTTCCGAGTTTTCATACACCCGTTACCTCACCATCGGCCCCGCAAGAGCCACCCGCCCCTCAGCCATCGAGAAATTTCTCACCACCGGCAAGCGCGGCCATTGCGAATACTTCGCCACCGCCAGCACTCTGCTTCTTCGCGCAGCCGGGGTCCCCGCTCGTTACTGCGTAGGCTACGCCGTTCTTGAGAAAGACCCGAAACACAACGATTTCGTAATCCGCGGCATACACGGACATGCGTGGACACGATATTGGGATGAGCAATCCGGCGAGTGGATCGACTACGATTCCACCCCCGCCCAATGGCTCCCCATGGAGCTGGGGGACGAAGAAGAATCACGGTGGTTCGCCGATTCCTTCCAACGCTTCCGCGAAGACTTTTTCCTCTGGAGAAACCGCCCGGCCAACCGCCTCGGAGCCACAATCGTCATGTGGTCCATCGGCCTCTCCGTTTTCGTATTCATCGCCTACCGCCTATGGAGATCACGCATCAAATCCACAAGCCCAGCCCGGAAGCACTACACCACCGGCCCGGTCCCAATAACCCCTCTCCACTCGCTTGAGCGCCCGGCCAGCAAAATCCTGGGCCCACGCCCCCAGGGTGAACCACTAGCCTCCTGGCTGGAAAAGCTTTCAACTCTGAATATCGCAGCCCTCCCTGAAGCTCTCGATATCCACCAGCGCCTCCGCTTCGATCCCACTCCCGGCAGCGATCACCTGCTCATCCGCTTGCAGGCACTCACCAAGGAGATTTCCGCTCAAATCCGTAAGCGCTAAACTCCGGGTTCACAGGATCCATCCACTTTCCAATCCTCCTTACTTCTTGGCACTTGCCGAAGTTATGGATATTTATCTTTAGAAATGAAAACCCACCTCATCGGCATACTTCTTGCCATTTCCACCCAACTTCTGCCGGCCGAGAACCTGACGGACTCCGATCGCGAGGCGCTTCTCGATAGACTCGCCGAGATTCAGAACGAAGCCTACAGCAAGGTGGACTCCCGCTTCCGCGTGGCCCAATCCGCCTTCAAATCAGCGATCGTCAGTGACGAGGCGGTGATCGACCTCTATCTAAAATGCGAGGAACTGATAAATTTCGAGGAGCAGGGCAAGTCTTCCAGCGACTTCCGCGAGTGGAAAACCAACAACCGCGACCGTCTCAACGATAAATATTTTCGTATCGCCCTACGCCAGCAACTGCGCTGGCTCAGCCTCACGCTTGATGCAGCTTCAAACGAACCGGACATGGAGAAAATCGGCGTCGAAGCTGCACGCATTCTCGATTCAATCATGTCGCAAGTGGAAGATTTGGCCCCCTACAACAATATACTCCAGCAGAACGTCGTCGGCACAGTCTTCGCCAAGGCATACGAGCTAAATGAAATCAAAGTCGAAGACTGGAGCTTCTCACCAGGCCAGGTCGCGGACGTTTATGATCAAATCCTACTCCCCCACCTCCGGAGACCGGATAGACTCATCGCCCTGAAATCCAGCTGGGGCAACCGAATCAAATACGAAGGCCTGATCGCGGATTTCTGGAGCGGGAACACCAATAATACCAATAACACCAAGCGAAATGGAAAACGTCAGGATGAGGAAAAACGGAAGCCCGGTGAACATTCTCCCGAGTTCGAAGCTTTTATTGTAGAAACACTCCCCGTTCTTCAATGGCAGTCGGAAGTGGATCTCTTCAAAAACGGCGATGAGCGGGGTGCGGCAGTAAGAATGCTCTCTCATATCGAGAGGCATCTATCGCACAAATCCGCCACCAGATGGACGGACGAATTCGATCTCCTTCTCAATCCAGAGCCAGGTGTTGAGCCGGGAATGGAGTAAATCCTTACGAGTCCGGAAATTTTATCCTCATCCATGCGCCTCGCCGTAATCAATATTGTAGCCCTCTCGAGGTCGCTCATCGGAGAGCATACACCCGGCATCTCCGCCTTTGCGGAATGTCACGGCATTCAATCCCACAAACCCTCCTTCCCGGCCCTAACCACCACCGCGCAGTCATCCATCCTGACAGGCACTCCGCCGGAAAATCACGGAATCGTCGCGAACGGATGGTATGATAGGGAAACCGCCGAGCCACGTTTCTGGAAACAATCCAACCACATCGTTCACGGCGAAAAAATCTGGGATACCCTGCGTGCAAAGGACCCTTCATTCACCTGTGCCAAGCTCTTCTGGTGGTATAACATGTATTCCACCGCGGACTTCACCATCACCCCACGCCCGCTTTACCCCGCGGATGGCTCCAAGCACTTCGATATCCATACCCAGCCGATGTCCATGCGGGAGGAAATCAAATCCGATCTCGGCCCCTTTCCATTCCGGAATTTCTGGGGACCAGCCTCAGATATCCCCTCCTCGGAATGGATCGCCGCCTCCGCGAAATGGGTCGAGGAAAAGCACCAACCCAGCCTTTCCCTCGTTTACCTGCCCCACCTCGACTACTGCCTGCAGAAAGACGGTCCGGATTCGCCGGAAATCCCCACCCAGCTCCGCGCTATCGACCGCGTGGTTTCGGATCTCATCTCCTTTTACGAGCAGAAAAACATCCGTGTCCTGCTGCTTTCCGAATATGGCATCACCCCCGTCGATACGCCCGTTCACATCAACCGACTGTTCCGCAAAAAAGGCTGGCTCTCCATCAAGAACGAACTCGGCCGTGAGACACTGGACTGTGGCGGTAGCAAAGCTTTCGCCATCGCCGATCATCAGATCGCACACATCTATATCAACGATCCCTCCATCAAAGACGAAGTCCGCGCACTTCTCGAAAATACCGCAGGTATCGAAGAGATTCGTCCACGGAATCACCATCGCTCCGGTGATTTTATCGCCATCGCTACGCAAAATTCATGGTTCACCTACTACTTCTGGGAGAATGACATGCTCGCGCCCGACTACGCCCGCACCATCGATATCCACCGGAAGCCAGGCTACGATCCGTGCGAACTCTTCATCGATCCTTCCATCAAATTCCCGAAACTAAAAATCGCCTCATTTCTTCTACGGAAAAAACTCCGCATCCGCTCACTTCTCGACGTGATCCCAATGGATGCCACACTCGTGAAAGGCTCCCACGGGCGCGATAACGTTCCCGATTCGTTCCAACCGGTTCTCATCGGCACCACCGAAAGCGCCGGTTCTTCACAAGAGATCCACCGCATCATTCTGGACCATTTTTCCGATTCCGGAACTCCTCCCGGAAAATAACTTCCCGCTGGATAGTACGCGGGTAGGTACAATAGTATCCCTTAGAAATGCCAACCACTTTCCAGGACTACTACCAAACTCTCGGGGTCAGCAAAGACGCCACCCAACCCGAGCTCAAAAAAGCATTCCGGAAGCTCGCACGGGAGTATCACCCGGACGTCGCCGAGGATAAATCAACCGCCGAAGAAAAATTCAAGACCATCAACGAGGCCTACGAGGTCCTCAGCGATCCTGAGAAACGTAGAAAATACGACCAACTTGGAGCAAACTGGAACCAGCAGGGCGGCCCCCCACCTCCCAACTCAGGAGGATACTCGCGCAGCAGCGGCCCTATGCCCGGTGGCTCCGGCGGACCGGAATTCCAGTTCGACGGCACCGGCTTCTCGGATTTCTTCGAGCAGTATTTCTCCGGAGCGAATTCGGGCCGCGCAGCTCAATTCGGAGGTTCCGCCACCAACCCCGGTCGCGGTTCCGCAAAAATGCGGGGCCAGGACATCGAAGGCGATATTATGGTCACACTCGAGGATGCATTCGCCGGTAGCGTCCGCAGCCTGTCACTTACGAAGACAAACCCATCCACCGGCCGCACTTCCACAGAAGCAGTCGAGGTCCGCATCCCTGCTGGCATAGGAGAAGGCCAGCGGCTACGTATTCCCGGCCACGGGGGTGAGGGCCACGGCGGTGGTGGACCGGGAGACTTATTCCTGCGCATACGCATTGCTGCCCATCCTGATTTCCGGGTCAGTGGCCATGATTTGCACCACGATCTTTCACTGGCACCATGGGAAGCCGCATTGGGCACCACACTTCCCATCCGCCTGCCCGGTGGAAAAACCGTCCAGGTAAAGGTCCCCCGCGGGACCTCTTCCGGTGATCAACTGCGTCTCAAAGGCTACGGACTTCCTAAAAAATCAAACCCCGGAAATCTCTTTATCGAGATCTCCATCGAAAACGAGGAAACGCTCACTTCCGAACAAAGCGAACTCTGGGAGAAACTCCGCTCCGCCTCCAATTTCAACCCACGGACCGCATAGAAATGAAAACCATCACACCGGATCCACAGCTCACCCATCCTCTGGAGACAGCCATCACCCTCACCGGGTCCTCCCGGAGGAAGATACTTTTCTACTGTCAAAAAGGCATCGTCACTCCAATCCGCTCCGAGACCACGAAAGAATGGCACTTTGATGAAGAGACTCTACTCCGACTCCGCCATATCGAAACGCTACGCCAGCAACACCGTATGAACTGGCTGGCCATCCAGACGATCATCCACCTCACCAATGAGGTGGAAGTTCTCCGTCAAGAGCTCCGTCGGAGATAAAAATATCCCGTAAAGGTTGGAACCCGGTGCTATCTCAGCCCTTTTCCAACTTCTCCGGCTTATCCACTTGGTCTTCCACAGGAACATCAATTCCCTCCATTCCTTTGCGGCCCGGAGGCGAATGACGTTTCCTCAGTTCCTCATGAAGCTGCTCCATTTTTTCCCACTCGATTAGCTGCTTCAATTCGGTTGCTTTTTTCAAAGCCCCATCCGGCTTTACCCACAGCGACTGATATCGCTGCTCCCCATCCGCATCTTGAAACGACTGTACGGAAATCAGGAAAAAACCTCTCAAAAAGAGATTATCGGAAATTGAGTCGAAGCTCTTCTGACTCTTGCCGGTATAACAATACCACCTGATCCGTGGCATAGTAGTCACCGCCTTTTCAGGATTGCGAAATCCCTTCCGATACTCGGATACCCCACCTCTCAGACGGCCCTCATTTCTCACTGGAATCATACCCAAGGCTGTCATCTCTTTCCAATACATGTGGGATTTTGCGTTATCCACCCAGTCCGTATATACCACCCCCTCTTCCTCCGTATAGAATTTCAGGTAGTCACCCATTCCAGGTATTTGTTGCCCTTGCTGACCTTTGGCTTGTCCGAAAAACACCCCGCACAATAGCAATACAACAGGCACCCGGAGAGAGAATTTCATATCACATCTATAGAAACACGTAAGAGGAAAGAAAGGTCAAAGTAAGTCAGCTCCAGCCTCAGTCCCGGATCCGCGCCCTCAGGCCCTCATCCGGCAACTCGCACCCGACCTTCTTCCCGGATAACAAATACCTGTTCTTCGCTATCAGATCATACCCCCGGTCACGCAACCCCCGCGGCAATAGCGAAAGAATCTTTCCCAAAAAAGCCCAAGCTCCACCCAGGACTTGTCCCAGTTCTACCACCGCATCACTTTTCAGGAAAACAATCCCGTCACCCTCCCGCAGCAGCACCAGGGTTCCACCTCCTCTTTCCGCGTATTTTTCGAACTTCTTTTGCTTTGAGAAATCACCCTGCAACGGCGCGAAATCCACTTGCCCGCGCTTATCCAGCTTATGGATCCGCCTGATGGATTTGCTGCAGAATCCACAACTTCCATCGAAAAATAACACCCAACCCATGACCGAAAACTAACCTCCATGCGGAATTTTCAAACAGAAATCACCTGATCTCGACGCATGGACCGGACAATGCTTAATTCCGTCCATGTTCGCGATTACATTCAAGCCACTCTATATGGAACGTATCTGGGGTGGCCGGCAATTGGAGACCTTCTACAACCGGCAACTGCCCTCCGAAAGAACCCCTTTCGGCGAAGCCTGGGAAATTGTCGACCGGGAAGACGCCCAATCAATCGTGGAATCAGGGCCTTTCGAGGGAAAATCCCTGCACGAGCTTTGGAGTAGCCACCGTAGCGAAATCTTTGGAGCAGATCTACCCGAGAACTACCGTTTTCCTCTACTCATTAAAATCCTCGACTCCGCTGCTGACCTTTCAATTCAGGTCCACCCGCCCGCGGCTATCGCGGAAACCCTCGACGGCGAACCGAAAACTGAAATGTGGTTCATCGCCGATGCAAAACCCGGTTCCAAACTTTATGTCGGCCTCAAAAAAGGTGTTTCCCGCGAGACATTCGAAAAATCCATCAAAGACGGCACTGTCGCAGACCAAGTCCACTCGATTATACCTAAGAGGGGCGATTCTATTTTCATCGAATCCGGCCGCCTGCACGCTATCGGGGCTGGATTCCTCATCCACGAAATCCAGCAAAACTCCGACACCACCTACCGAGTTTTTGATTGGAACCGCACCGATGCCGAAGGAAATCCACGTGAATTACACGTCGAGGAATCCCTTGCCTGCATCGATTTTGACGATACTGAGCCGGAAATGGACATTCCCGACCGCAATACCTTGGCAACCTGTCCATACTTTACCACCACCCTTCACAGTCTGGCCATCGGAGAAACTATCAATAGCACCTCTCCGGACCGTTTTTGCCTGATCACCGTGGTCAGTGGTAAGCTCAACAATACCCATCCCACCGGCCAAACCCTCCTTCTTCCCAAAGGAGCTGATCCCCTGGCAGCCACCGAACCCACTGAGGTCCTCCGAATCACGATCGATTGAATCGGATAATACCGTCCCATTTAACTTCGGTAGCAAAAATCCTTGGAAAAAACGCCATCGTCCAATACGGCGTGCCCTTCCCATTCTTTAGTCAAATCTACTTTCCCTTTTTCCCTCAATCCTTCACATTCCCTCTCCCATGGCAAAACCAGCACTCGGCAAAGGACTCGGCGCCCTCATCAAGAAAAACCAGGCACTCCCTGGCAGCCCAACACCCGATTACACCGATGATTCACCGCGCGTTCGCGACATTGCCATTGATCAGGTTGTAGCCTCACCGCTCCAGCCACGTAACCAGTTTACCGACGCACCGCTGGACGATCTTGTCGAATCCATCCGTCAGCATGGCATTATCCAGCCTCTGATTGCCCGCCTTGTTGACGGGAAATATGAGCTCATTGCAGGTGAACGCCGTTGGCGCGCTTCGAAAAAACTCGGACTTGCCACCGTCCCGGTCATCGAACGCCAGGCATCCGACCGGGACGTCCTGGAAATGGCTCTCATCGAGAACCTTCAGCGTGAGGACCTTAATCCAATTGAGGAAGCAGCCGGCTACGTCCGCCTGGCCAAGGAGTTCACCCTGAAGCAAGAGGAGATCGCAACCCGCGTGGGTAAATCCCGCGCTTCCGTCGCGAACGCAATGCGCCTTCTGGATCTTCACGAAGACATTCAGCTGAACCTCGCACAAAGGCTAATCACAGTCGGCCACGCAAAAGCTATCCTGGCCCTGAAAGACACGGATAAGCAAAAACTCGCCGCGGATCAAATCATCCGTCGGAAAATGACCGTCCGTGCAGCCGAAAAACTCACCCAGTCCCTCTTGGCAAATCCTTCCGGGGAAGCAGACTCCAAAAAAGCAGCGCCGCGCGAAGTGGACATTCATGTCAGAGAGATCACAAAACGCCTTCAGGAGCATCTGGCCACTCACGTCGCCATCAATCACGGCGTAAAGAAAGGCAAAATCGAAATCGAATATTACGGTAACGATGATCTCGAGAGGCTTCTGGATCTACTCAAGCTTCCGAGCACCACTCTCTAGTCTTTCCATCCATCACAGGCTCATCCCGAGACAAAAAAAATCCCCCGCAATCGCGAGGGATTATCAAAAAATCGCTACCTTAGTAATCATTTGGACCGGCTTGGTTCATCACCACGCTCACGTCTTCACGGTAGAGACCCAGCTGTGAGGAATTTGCTGTAACAGTCCAAATTCCGCGTGGAACAGCACGACCGGAACCATCTGCAGCCGGAGTGCCGATCACCAGCACGTTGCGGTCGGGGTAATACTGCCAGACGAGGATTTTAACTTTCACATCAGGATTTTCCCTCAGTGAGATAGCTACTTTCCCACTGGTCTCGCCTTGTTGCATGGAGTTTCCGAAATCCAGAAACCATTCTGCTCTTGGCGCCATCGGAAAAATCGGATCGGTGCTGGATTCCACCTTATACATGCCATCCAGCTGCACGCGGTTCCGGTCAGGTATATCTGCTGAGGCGGATGCCGCGAAGACAGTGAAAAGTATCACTGCGAGGATGGAGGAAAGGAAAACACCTAACCCTCCTGTCGAACCTTCTTTCGGGGAATTTTGTATTGTCTTCATATTTTTCTTAATTGCTCGTTTCGTGCCACGGCCTTTTTGGCCGGAAATTCATATTCTACGGGATTGGTGATCGCCCTCGGGTCCCTCTGATCATGCAACTTGCAAAATGCAACCCACATATTGAGCTACAGGAACATCCGGAGGCAACCGGCCTCGACTTTCTCAACGCCCCCTTGGACCAACAGAGCCTCCCATCCCTTGCCTTCTGCCATTTCTTCCACCGCCGCCCTGGCCTTTCTTCTCGAAATCGGAACTCGGCTCCCCTGCAAAGAATCTGGGAATAAACGGAAAGTCCTCGGTAACCACGTAATAGTAAGTTCCTTCGGGAAATTCCGGAGTCACTCCCTCACGCCCGTTGCACATGTCCAGATCCCCTTGCTCCTCGCTCCACTCATAGTCGCTGGCAAAGCTTCCATCCATCTCGCCTCCCGGCCCATCCGGTTCACCCGGTCGCTCCGCCTTTCTCAGCTTGTACCCTGATTTCAGAACTTTAACCGGGGATTTTTCATCCGCTGCATCGCTGTAACCAAAACCCGCGTAAATCGGAAAACCATCAGCCGCCCAGCCAATTAGCGTCATTCTTTCGGTGCTGACCCCTAGCTTCTCATAAAGACCGTTTGGTACACTGTGATAATGATAGGCTCCGGACGGCTGGACATGAGCATGGCTGTAATCCAGCCCAAGATCCTCCTTACTCGTCAGGGCTTCATAGATCCAGGTCCGATCACCATTCCAGGTCTCAGCTGTTCCTGGATCGAAAACCACACCATTCAACCCAACTCCCACGATCGTCCTCCCATGCGGCTTCGGTGATTCCAGCTTCACAGGGTTCAGCGGAATCTCAAAGCGGTATTTCTGCGAAGTGATCGTATGCGGATTCCTCCGATTGGGAAACGAACCCGGTAGATGATCCGGCAGACCATTTGCCACGATCACTCTTTTATCCCCTTCCACAGTTATCTCAACCTCACTTTTTCCAACAATCTCCTCGGTTTCAGCAGTGTCCTCCGCCGGAACATGGAACTTCTCATGCCCAAGTAGTGGCGAGACCGAGAAAAGCGAAATAACAAGCGGATTGGAAAACGTTCGGAGTAAAAGTTTCGGGTTCATTGCCATCACAAACCACCCCTTCCGGGGAAAGTTGCACGCAGTCGCTCTATTTTACTGATTCTTAACAATCGGACCTTGTGAAAAATTTCACAAAGCACACTTGCCGCCACGCCAGCAGCCCCACATAGTTCCGGCAGGCACTAGTGCCACGAAATTGCCCTCTTATTTTTGACCATGAGCGACTCGAACTCGGCCACTGCGGAACTCAAGCTACCTAAAGACATCGCTGCTGAAAAAGGCATGGTGAACGTCCAGATCGATGGCGTCTGGCATATGTTCCCGAAAGGCACACGCATGATCGAAGCCTGCCGTCAGGTGAAATCGGAAGTTCCCTACTACTGCTACCACCCGAAGCTCACTGTCCCGGGTAACTGCCGCATGTGCCTCATCCAGATGGGTATGCCGCCACGTCCCGCACCCGGACAAGACCCTGTTTACGAGGAAGACGGCTATCAGGCCATCGGCTGGATGCCACGCCCTGCCATTTCATGCGCCAATACAATCGCTGAAAACATGGGAATCCGCACAACCGGTGAGCTTGTGGAAAAATGCCGCGAGGGAGTTATGGAATTTCTCCTCATAAATCACCCGCTGGATTGCCCGATTTGTGACCAAGCCGGAGAGTGCCGCCTACAGGAGCAATCCGTTGGATATGGTCGCGGAGTTTCACGCTTTGTCGACATGAAAGTCAAAAAGCCGAAAAACGTCGATATTGGTCCACGCATCCGCCTCGATGACGAACGCTGCATCATGTGTTCCCGTTGTATCCGCTTCATGGATGAGGTAGCCGGAGATCCCGTGCTTGGCTTCACCCAACGCGGCACACACACCACACTCACCGTCCATCCGGATCGCCAACTGGATTCGAATTACTCTCTCAATACAGCCGATATTTGCCCTGTTGGAGCTCTTACCTCCAACGATTTCCGCTTCCAGATGCGTGTATGGTTCCTGAAGGAAACTCCATCTATCGATGTAAACTGCGGCACTGGCGCCAACATCATTATCCACACCCGTGGAAATACAGTGCATCGTATCACACCGCGTCAGAATGACGATGTGAACTCAAACTGGATGCCGGATTCCCACCGTCTGAATTTCCATTACATCGATAGTGATACCCGCCTTACCGAACCTTTGGTCAGAGAAAACGGGAAACACCTCCCCATCTCATGGAGCGAGGCGATCGCCGGCAGCGCGGCACGCCTCAAGGATTTCTCTCCCGCCCAAATTGCCATCATTGGTTCCGGCCGCATGACCAATGAGGAACTGATCATCCTAAAAGAACTTAAACGTTCTATCGGAACACCAAACCTGACCCTGGTTCCGAGAAAAGGCGAAGCAGACGAATTACTCATCGCCGCGGATCGCAATCCTAACACGACAGGTGCGAAACTGGTTCTCGACACAATCGATCCATACGACCAGCTAGCCTCGATCCGCAAATCCGTTCAAAACGGTGAAATCAAAGCACTACTGGTTTTTGGAGAAGATCTCATCACCGATGCGGAATTCACTGCCGATGATCTTGAGAAACTCGATTTCCTTCTCCAAACCACCATCTTGGCCAACCCGACCGCCAATCACGCGGATATCGTTCTTCCGGGAGCGTCCTTCGCAGAGAAACGCGGATCAATGGTCAACCTCACCGGTCGCCTCCAACGTCTGAACCGCGCGATCGAGCCTCTCGGCCAAGCCCACGACGATTGGGAAATCCTCCGGGATCTGGTCGCTGCTTTCACAGGTGAAAAAGCCGAAATCTTCATGATTGAAGAAATTTTCAAAGCTATCGCGGAAAGCGTTCCTGCATTCGATGGTCTCTCACTTTCCAAAATCGGAGATCAGGGCACGGTTATTACAGAGACCGATTACAAAATCCCACTCCTCGAAAATGAGCGCGCGCGTGCCGCCGCCGGCCTCATCAACGGTTAGATACTCTATTTCCCCACCTTTTACTCATAGAAAATATGCAGGAAATTATCCTCAACATATCGATCATCATCCTTAAGATCGTCGGCTTCACCTTCCTGACCGTGCTTCCGCTCGTTCCGCTTTCCGTTTACTTCGAACGGCGCTTCTCGGCGATCATCCAGGACCGTGTTGGTCCAAACCGGGTCGGCATCCCTTTGACGCTTCTCGGCTTCAAGAAAGACTTTCACTTCTTTGGGCTTATTCAGCCGATCGCCGATGGTCTAAAGCTCTTCCTCAAGGAAGATTTCACCCCTGAACATGTCCGCAAAGGCTTCTACTGGCTGGCACCAGCCCTAACGGTTGTCCCGGCTCTAATCACCGTCTGCGTGGTTCCCTTCGGCCCGGATGTCACTCTCTTCGGGCGCACCGAGAAACTCGTGATCGCGGATATTGATGTCGGCCCACTCTTCGTTTTCGCCATCTCCTCGCTTACAGTTTACGGAATCACCATCGCGGGATGGGCATCGAACTCGAAATTCCCGTTCATCGGCGGAGTTCGTTCCACAGCCCAGATGATTTCATATGAAATCTGCCTTGGCCTCTCCGTCGTCCCGGTTCTCCTTTTCTACGGAGACCTGAATCTCAACAATATCGTAATGGAGCAGGCCAACAACGGATGGCTCCTACTCCCTTTCTGGACAGATGGTCAACTTTCCCTCCCAAGTCTCCAGACAACACTCTTCCTGATCCCGGCGATTATCGCCTTCTTCATCTTTACCATCTCCATCTTCGCTGAAACCAACCGTATGCCCTTCGACCTTCCGGAGTGTGAGACCGAACTTGTCGGCGGTTACCATACCGAATACTCCTCGATGAAATTCGCTATGTTCTTCATGGGTGAATACGCGGCAATGGTCATTGGCTCCGCACTCATTGTCACCCTGTTCCTCGGTGGCTGGTCCGCTGGATTCACACTCGATCAATACATCATGGACTTCTCCATTGGTGACTTCCAGATCGGCGGCTTCATCCACGTAGGCATATTTCTTACGAAGCTTCTGGCCTTCATCCTCTTCTTCATTCTCGTTCGCTGGACCGTCCCACGTTTCCGCTACGATCAACTGATGAAACTAGGCTGGGTCATCTTTTTCGAAGCAGCACTCATCAACGTTTTCCTGGCAGCACTGATTATCGCCGCACCTGAGCTCACCGCAGTTATTATCGGCGTAGGTTTCCTTCTTTTGGTCGCCGTTACCGCAGCTGTGGTCTGGGTAGCCAAAATTTCAGAACCTCCTTCCAAAGTCCTTCGCGCCTAAGCAACCGCCTTCCCTTTCTTCCAATGCCCACCATCAAGCTTACCCGCCCAAAACTAGACGCCGGAGAAAAAATCTACTTCGGAGCTCTCTTCAAAGGCTTCTTCCTCACCATGACCCACGCGATCAAATCGCTGCGTGGCAAATCAGCAGGTGCAAAATCACTGGCGTCCTCCGGCCTCGGCGTGACCATGCAGTTTCCGGAACAGCGCTGGGATGACCACATGCCGGAATATTACCGGGGTGCACCTACCCTCGTGACCGATGAGCAAGGCCGTGAACGCTGCGTTTCCTGCCAACTCTGCGAATTCATTTGCCCGCCAAAGGCAATCAAGATCAATCCGGGCGAAATCCCTAGCGATGATCCGTGGGCAAAAGTTGAGAAACGCCCGAAGGAATTCGAGATCGATATGATCCGCTGCATCTACTGCGGCATGTGCGAGGAAGTTTGTCCGGAACAGGCTATTTATCTCCGTAAGGACTACCTGATCACCGGGACCAATCGCAAAGACATGGTCCACGATAAGGACAAGCTCTACGAAATCGGCGGCGTCCGCGTCGGGCTCGTCAATAAGTGGAACGAGCTGAAGTAACTCCTCCAGAGATTCAAAATTTAGAATTCACAGATTCATGCCTACTTATCTTTTCTGGCTCTTTTCAACCGTCATGCTCATTGGTGCATGTGCTGTTATAGCCTTTCGCAACCCTGTCTCTAGCGCACTTGCCATGGTCACCTCTTTCGTGGGCCTGGCTGCACTCTTCATCGGACTCTCCGCCTTCTTTGTCGGCGTGATCCAGATTCTGGTCTACTCCGGCGCGATCATGGTGCTGTTCCTCTTCATCATCATGCTTCTTGATCTAAAGGATGAGCAGAAACGGGCTGATAGCTTTGCTCCGCTTGCTGCAGGATTGGTTCTGGTCGGCGCATTCTTCATTCAACTTGTTGGGGTTCTTTCCCATAAACTTCCCTTCCAGACAGCACCTCCTCTAGATAAGGAAACACTCGCTGCAGTTGCCGCAACAGGCGAGTTTGGAGAAGGGACAAAAATCACCGAAGCTCTCAGCACCGGCAGCCTGCCGGATATCCATTTGATCGGCCATACGCTTTTCACCGAGTATAACCTTCCGCTACAGATTCTCGGTGTCCTCCTTCTGGTATCCACCGTTGGTGTCGTGGTTCTTTCCAAGCGCCAGACCAGCTAACGCGGAGCAACCGTTGAACTTTCAAATCTGAATTTTATGCCATCCCTTAACGACTACCTCCTCGTATCCGGACTATTGTTCTCCATCGGCCTTGCTGGTGTAGTGCTCCGCCGGAACATCATCGTCGTCTTCATGTGCCTGGAGCTAATGCTCAGCGCGGCAAACCTCTCCCTCGTTGCCTTCTCCAGGTTCAGGGTAGCTGAAAATGGCCTTCCTGACTACGACGGCCAAATGCTCGTGTTTTTCGTAATCACAGTAGCAGCCGCCGAGGTTGCAGTCGGGCTGGCGATCATCGTGGCACTCTACAGAGCACGCCAGACCATCCATACGGATGAACTGGTTTCCCTGAAAGGATAGGACTTCGGTTTTATCCCAGTTGGCTCGTTCACTTTGTAACCAGCCAACCGAAACGCTCACTACTTCATACCAAGGCGCTTCCGCTTACGGTAAAGTGTGGCCTCGTTTATGCCGAGGATCTCGGCAGCGCGTGAAAGTGTGGATGTGGTTTCCAATACCCTTTCCATGTGGTGCTGCTCAATCTCATCCATCGTAAATTCTCCACCGATCCATGGCCCGTCGGCTTCTTCGTTCTTCCCGGCTATCTTGACGTTGGAATTAGGTAAGTCCTCCGGCTCGATTTCGTCTCCACGAACCAGGATCACGGCTCGTTCGATGGCGTTTCTCATCTCACGAAGATTTCCCGGCCACGGATATCGTTGGATGGTCTCGATCGCCTTTTTGCTGAATTTCTTCACATCCCGACGGTATTGCTTAGCGAAAAATTCCAGGAATTTCTCGGCAAACGTCACCAAATCCTCGCTCCGCTGACGGAGCGGTGGGAGTTCCACTGAAATAACATTCAATCGGAAAAGAAGATCTTCCCTGAACTCTCCGTTCCTTACCTCTTCTTCGAGGTCCCGGTTCGTTGCAGCGATGACGCGGACGTCAGCCGTTTGCGTTTTCGTCTCACCGACACGCTCATACTCCCAGTCTTGCAGAAGGCGCAGTAGCTTAGGTTGCAGTTCCTTTGGAAGCTCTCCAATCTCGTCCAGAAACAGTGTCCCGCCATTCGCAGCGTGCACCTTTCCCCGTGTATCCCTGATCGCACCAGTGAAGGCACCCTTCACGTGTCCGAAAAGCTCACTTTCCAGAAGTTCCTTGCTCAAGGCCGGACAGTTCACAGTGACGAACGGCTTGTTCTTCCGTGAGCTCCGCGCGTGAATTTCCTTCGCGACCATGCTTTTACCAGTCCCGCTCTCTCCAAGAAGGAGCATGGATGCGGAAGAGGCCGCCGCACGAAAAAGAATATCCAGGGAGTCCTGCATAACCTTCGAGCGGGAGGTATATCGGGCTGTAGGCTGGGTATTGGAGATTTCCTCGGTGAGCTCCTCAACTTTTTCCTCAAGGACACGATGTCTTTTGATCCTTTGCAGAATCAGCGCAAACTGCTCTCTGGAAAAGGGCTTCTCCAAAAAATCCAATGCCCCCAGCTGGGTTGCTTTCACCGCATCCGGGATCGATCCCATACCTGTGATCATCACTACGGAAATCCTCGGATACTTCGCCTTGATTTTCTCCAGCACATCCAGCCCGTTTTCGGCAGCCAAATACAGGTCTAGAAGAACCGCATCGAAATTGGTGGACTTCAGCGCATCCATCGCCAGCGCAGAGTCTTCCGCACCCTCCGCATAATGATCGGCATCCTCAATTAGCTGAACCGCCGCCTCGCGGATCGCCATATCATCATCGACTACTAAAATATCCATATCAATTGATTCACTCGCTCGCGCATTCTGCAAGTTCCTGAGCGCGAAAATTCAAAATAAACGCCGCACCCTCTTTTTTCCCCTCGAGACGGATCCCGCCCCCCATTCCTTCCATGAGGCTCTTGACGATGTATAAACCCAATCCCGTGCTTGGTTCACCGCCACTTGGTCTGGTGCTTAGCTTGGAATATTTACGGAACATTTTTTTCTGATCCTCTACCGTAAATCCAGGGCCGTTATCAGCGATCACCACCTCAATCCTGTTATTTGCTACCACACGCGATGAAACCTCCACCCGGGAACCGCGCGGACAAAACTTCACCGCATTCTCGATAAGGTTTTCAAAGACCTGCCGGCAAGCATTTCCGTCAGCAAGAATCCGCCGCCCCACTACCCCTTCACCACGTATAATCTCAGTCTGCTTCATCAGTGCACTCGACTCCACATTCTCGATTACCATCGAGAGAATCTCTTCCCCATCCACCGGCCTTACATCTATCGTCTGCTTGCTAGTCCCCTGGTTTGCCAGGAATGACTTCATGAAGCCCATCATTCTCTCACTGGATTCAGCAACATTTTTGATAAGTTTCAGCGACCGATCGGGAAGTGACTGGCATTCCTCGCGTTCCAAAAGAAGCTTCGAGCTCATCAATACTCCGCTGATCTGATTTTTGAAATCGTGCGCCATCACCCGCAGCAGCTGATCCTTGTCAGCAGCCAGCAGCTCCAGTTCGTCACGTGCTTGCTTCAAGGCGATGTGTGTCCTCACGCGTGTGAGAAGCTCCGCTTGGTTGAACGGCTTCGCGATGTAGTCCACTCCCCCACTTTCCAATGCCTCTACGACCAATTCTTTATCATCCGCCGCAGATAGGAAAACTACAGGGATATCCACATAATCGCTTACCTGCTTCAGTTTCCGACAGATTTCCACTCCGTTGATGTCCGGAAGAATCACATCCAGAAGTATCAGATCCGGCACACGGTTTTTCAGCCGCTCGAATACCTGTGCTCCGCAATTTGCCGGGATAAGATCGTAGCCATGCGGCATCAGAATCGAGGCTAATACGCGGAGATTTTCCTCATGGTCATCGACCATAAGGATTGAAGGCTTTTTATTTCTACGGTGAGGCATTGAAAATTATTGAAGGGATTCCTTGAGCTCCGAGACCAGATCCGGAAACCGGTTTAATACTCGCTCCATTTCGCCAAAAGAAAAACTCTCAACGGCGCCTTTTAGCTTACCCGAGTAAAGCGTAAGACGCCGGCACGCTTCATCACGGGAAAGCGCGTCAAGCTCCTCGTAGAATTCAGTTACCTCGGATACCGTCATCCCGGCCTTAACATCCGGCCACCGCTCAATCAGAAGGGTTTCCAAGGCATTCAGAAGTTCTTCACTTACCAACTGATCTTCTTCTTGGATCATAGAGTCTTCCGGAACCTCATCCACAGCTGATGCAGGCTTCAGGAAGAGAGCCAGAGCCTCATAGATTTCCTCCCTTGTAAATGGCTTGCGTAGTGCACCATCGAAGCACCCCCCGGTCAGTGGTGAATCGCCTGTTCCCGGCAAGCTGCCGGCAGTCACTGCAATAATCGGTATCAGGCTATATTCTTCGCTCGACTTGATTTCCTCGGCAGCAGTAGGCCCGTCTTTCACAGGCATCCGCAGATCCATCAGGACTAGATCCGGCTTCCACGATTTAACGAGCTCGACGGCCATTTCACCATCGTTCGCGGTCATCACCTCGTGGTGCGTTTCCTCGAAGGTCTCTGTGATCAGCAGGCGGTTCGTTTCATTGTCGTCCACCGCCAGAATTTTTGAGGCAGCCAGATTATTGAAGTCCGTCGGAGTTTCCGAAATCCCTTTTTCCGGGGTAATCCGAGCGCTCACTCCCAATCGATTCAGCTTAACGATAAACTTGGTCCCCTCACCCAGCCTGCTCTCTACATCGATCATCCCTCCCATCAGTTTCACAAATCGATAGACGATGCTCAAGCCAAGGCCCGTTCCGCCTCTGCCGGTCTCACTCTGATAGAAAGGCTCGAAAATATGGATCAAGTCTTCATCGCAGATTCCCGGCCCGGTATCGATTATTTCGATGTGTAGTTGCCACTGGCTGGAATTCTCCTGCTCCCGCTCGCCCACTACCTTCACGCGAACATCACCGGATTGGGTGAATTTCACCGCATTTCCGATAAGATTCATCAGAACCTGCCGCAGTCGTATCGAATCGAGAATCAGGGCCGGTGGTAGATCTTCAGAATATTCCAAGGTAAAGGAGACACCCTTGGCCCCGGCGCTTTCCATGAAAAGGCGCTCCATGAATTTTAGCATTTCGCGTAATTCCGTAGGCTCCTGTTTCAGTTCCATACGTCCGGCCTCTAGTTTTGACAGGTCTAGAATATCATTAATCAGAAGCAGCAGCGAATGGCCACCACTGAGGATGGAATCAACATAACGTTGCCCTTTGTCGCTCATTTCCTCCTTCTGCGCCAGCTGGCTGAAGCCAATGATCGCATTGAGAGGTGTGCGGATCTCGTGGCTCATCATCGCGAGGAAAACATCCTTCTGCCGCCTCTCCTCCTCGGAGCGCAACATACTCAGCGCATACCGCTCGGAGCGCTTCACCTCCTTGAACACTCTTCTTAGCAAGAATAGAGAAATCGCACCGATTCCCAGCGCCAGCATGCCCATGGCCATGGAAGTGGCCAGGCCAGCACCAAAATCTTTCTCGGAAGCCTCACTGTATTTTCTGATCTCCCGTTCCAGGGTTTTCTGCCGGTCCCTATAGAGATCTCTGACCGTGCGCATCAGCCACCTGGGACGCTTCTCGGTAAACTCGATAATCGCCTGCTCATGACCCTCCTTCTGTCTCAGGAAAACTATCTGGATAGAGGATTTCACTAACTCATCGGAAGCCTTGCGTAACTCAGCGAGGTCTTCCGGCTGCTGCCCATCTACTGTTTCCAGCAACACCAGCTGTGCCCACTCCTTGGCATACCGCTGACGTGAGTCCTCAAAAAGCTCGCGCTGGCTTTCTCTCCCACTGATCACAAATCCTCTCTGCCCCAGCTCGATATCCTGCAAAGTGGAGAGCACCGCCGAATATTGGGCCAATCTATCAAAAGCAAAAATTTGGCGGTCGGTGTTTCGCTTCAGGCGCGACCAGGTGAATCCGTTCAGCACCAGGCAGCCCAGAATAATAATGCCAGCACTCGCCAGCAGTATCGTAAGAACCCGCGTATCCGAATGTTGCCCGTTCTTTGATCGTTTATTCATAAAATCGTGCTGATCCATTGCAGATCACCTGAATTGGTATTTCTGCAACCTGCAAAGTGCAACAGAATTAGGAACATTGAATGTAACCGGAGGGACAGCTCAGCCATTCATCACCCGTAAACAAAGGGATCGAACACAGCCAAACTTCCACTGGCACATGCCACGCTATCATCAAAATGGTAGAACTTTATATTTGGACATGCCTGACAACTCAAAAAATTCATTCACTTTACTCGACCTACTGAAGGAGCAATCAAGGGACCTTTATGATGCTGAAACGGAGTTTTCAGCCTTCCTTGGAAAAATGGATCGCGCTGTCGACAACTCAGCGCTTCACGAACTCATGGAGAGCATCTCCGTCAAAGCGCGTGAGAATATCGCCGATCTCGAAGAGATATGCAGCCTCCTCGATATCAACCCAAATGGAATTAAATGCGAGGCTATGGCCGGCTTGCTCCGCGAGGCAAAGGATACCACGCAGGAATTCGAATCCGGAGCCGTTAAAGATGCTGCACTCATCGCCGCCGCGCAACGGATTGCCCACTATGAAATCGCAGGTTTCGGCACCGCCAAATCCATCGCAAGACAACTCAAGAAGAGCGATATTGCCGAGATGTTCGATGATATGCTGAGCCGATCCTCGTATCTGGACAAATGTCTCTCGAAAATTGCCACCGGCTCTTGGCTTAGCAAAGGAATCAATATGCAAGCCGCAGAAGGTATCTGATCCCCAAAAACTCAAATGTTACAATACACCATCATATTCCTCATCATCGCCGTAGTGGCCGCTATATTCGGCTTCACTGGCTTGGCGGGAACGTTATCCTGGATCGCTCAGATCCTCTTCGTCGTCTTCCTTGTTATTGCTCTAATGTCGTTTTTCAGCGGCAGAAGAACATGAGTTCAGGCTACTCAACCCAAACAGACTTCAGATAATCCTCTTCCGGGAAATCCATTGGCATGTCCCTGCCGCTGCATTCCATCCGCGGCTGGGAAACCATCCTCATAAAATCGGGCAGGCTGATTTTTCGGTAATTGGTGCAGCACAGCATCCACCCGTCACGATTGAGAACTTTGGCCGCGAGTGTGGCAAGTTCTCCAAAGTCTCTCTCCACCCGGAAAACCTTTCCTTTTTCGTCTCGGGAAAACGTTGGGGGATCAATTACGATGCCGTCGAAACGCCTTCCTTGGCGGGCGAACCTTTTGAGCCAATGAAATGCGTCCCCTTTGCAGAAATGATGTTCGGAGGGATCCAATCCATTCAGCTCGAAGTTCCTTTTGGCCCATTCCAAATAGACAGCAGACAGGTCCAGCGTAGTCGTCTCCGCACCTCCCAATGCGGCGGCCACGGAAAAGCCACCTGTATATGAGAAAAGGTTCAGAACCTTTTTCCCCTTCTCTGCCCTCTCGCCCACTTCTGCGCGGTTCAACCGCTGATCGAGAAATATCCCTTGGGAATACCCGCTTTCGAACGACACCTCGTAGCGGAGCCCGTTCTCAAGAACCGGGAACGCCCCATTCACCGCCGGTCCATACAGGTGCATCGGAGAATCCTTCTGGTGTTGGTCCAATCTTTTCCAATAAACGCTTCTACCGCTAGCTTTCAGCCAATCCTTGATTTCCGTTTGGATCTCTCCGCCGGGAGTCATTGCCAGCCACTTTCCGGCAAACTCCTCCAAAGCGAAACCCAATACCCCATCTCCGGCTCCATCCACCAATCGCAAGGCACTAGTCTCCTCCCGGAGAATTTCATCCCGCTTCCGCACAGCCTCATCCAGCAAATTTCCGATCACGGAAAAACAATCCACACTTCGCCTCCCGCAGTCCATCACTTCCTTGCGCTACGTCACCACCGACATATGGTAGCCCTTGAAATGCGCTGCCTGACTCTACTTCTGATACTTTTCACCTCAGGCTGCGAAACGCTGCACTTCTATTCCCAGGGAGCCTCCGGCCAGCTCGAAATCCTTACCAAGTCTAAGCCCAACAAGGAAATCATCGCTTCCGCAGATTCCGATGAATCACTCCGCAGGAAACTGATTCTCGCAGAGGAAATTTGCACTTTTGCCACCAGGGAATTGGCTCTCCCCGGGCACTCCGCCTACCACCGTTATGCCGATCTCAAGCGTGACCACGTCGTATTCGTCCTCCACGCCGCTCCCGAATTTTCCCTGGAGCCAAAAACTTGGAACTACCTCTTCGTAGGAGAGCTCGATTATCGAGGCTATTTTAGTGAAACTGACGCCGAAGCTTATGCGGACAAGCTCCGCAGCAAAGAAAATCTCGAAGTCCACCTCGGCGGCACGGATGCCTACTCCACGCTTGGCGTCTTCCATGATCCGCTGCTCAACACCTTTATCGACTATCCGGAAATCGACTTCGCGGAGACCATCTTCCACGAGCTCACCCATCGCCGTATCTTCGTCGATGACGATACCACCTTCAACGAATCCCTTGCCAATACCGTCGCAGAAGAAGGAATCCGCCGCTGGCTGAAATCCAGAAATCGCCACGATGCACTCGCCGATTACGAGCAACGTCTCATCCGCCGTCGCGAGTTCTACGATCAGATCGACATCACCCGCGCCCAACTAACAAAATTATACGCCTCTGATCTCCCACCGGTAGCGATGCGGAAGCAGAAACAGCACATTCTCGGAAAACTCAAAACCCGCGCCCGCGACCTTCAAAAACGCTGGGGCGGGAAACCCCTTGAAGACTGGCTGAAACAGGATCTTACCAACGCGCACCTACTCGCTCTAGTCACCTACAACCGAGATATATCGAAATTCAAGAAACTGCTCGAGGACTCCAACGGCGACTTCGAAACCTTCTTCAGGAAAGTTGAGAACCTCCCAGAAAACCGCTCCTAGCAGTTCTTTGTTCCATGCTGAAAAATTGCACGCAGAGCGCTTAGATTCCTTTCAAAATCAATTTTCACCAGTTAGGAACATCCATGCGCTTCCTGCCATTCCTTGCAATTCTCGCCATACTCCCGGCCTGTTCACCAGTCAGCGGACCCTCACCGTCCGGCTCATCTGCTAACCTGGGAGCGGATTACTGGGGAGACCGCCCCGGCCCGAAAGGCTTCAGCACTGTTATTATTGACGCCGGCCACGGAGGTAAGGATTCCGGTGCGGTAAGCCGCTACTCCGGCCAGACTGAAAAGGCAGCCAATCTGGATCTCGCGAAGCGCCTCCAGTCAGAGCTCAGCGGAACCTTCCGGACAGTCATGATGCGTTCCGACGATCGATTCATAGATCTCGATGACCGGGTCGTCTTCGCGAACAAGTATCCCGATGCCATCCTCGTGAGCCTCCACTTCAATGCCGGCTCCACTTCCCGCCGTGGCCCGGAAACCTATTGGTGGCGCGTCGATTCACACGGCCTCGCCACACGCTGCCAGCAGGCAATGAAATCTGTAGCGCCATATAGCTCAAACGCCGGCCAAGTCCGCCGCCGCCTGCGCCTCACCCGGAATCCATCCATTCCGTGCGTCCTCCTCGAAGGCGGATACATGAGCAATCCGGCCGAAGCCGCTCAAATCAATTCCGCTTCCCACCGTGCAAAACTTGCCAAAGCCATTGCTGGAGCCATCCGTGCCCAAGCCGCGAACGGAGATGCAGGAACCGGTCCACGCCCGGCATTCATCAAGGCTCCGCCAAGCCGTCCAACGGATCCGGCCGGTTCATGATCCAGCTTCGGGCCGTTGATCGACAGCGACCCCACATCATCACCCAAGCTCCAGAATGTCCCAGCGCATTGCCGCCAAGCATCTTGCCCGTCTCCTTGGAAATGCCGGGCACATCGCCTATTTCGCAGGCGGCTGCGTGCGCGACAAACTCCTAGGACTGGAGCCGAAAGACTATGATATAGCTACCTCCGCCACCCCGGCGGAAATTCTCAAACTGTTCCCACGTTCAAATGAAGTGGGCGCCCATTTCGGAGTCATCATCACAAAACACGAGGGATATTACATTGAGATCGCAACATTCCGGACAGATGGCTCCTACAAGGATGGCCGCCGACCGGATTCCGTCACATTTTCGACCCCGGAAAATGACGCGCAGCGTAGGGATTTCACTATAAATGGTCTTTTCGAGGACCCCGAATCCGGTGAAGTCATTGACTACGTGAACGGCCTTCCGGATCTTGAAACGAGAACTCTCCGTGCCATCGGCAACCCCGCTTCCCGCTTTCAGGAAGATGCCCTCCGCCTCCTCCGCGCGGTGCGTTTCTCCACCACCCTCGGCTTCCCGCTGGAATCGGAGACCCTTGCCGCCATCCGCGGAAACAGCCATCTCCTCGGCAAAATTTCCATGGAACGTATCCGTGACGAGTTTTCCAAAATCATTACCCATCCGAACCGCCGCTTCGGCATCGAACTACTGGTCGAAACGGGTCTTATCCAATATTTTCTCCCTGAAGCTATTCCCCTTATCGGTTGCGAGCAACCTCCCCAATGGCACCCCGAGGGCGATGTCTACACGCACACCTGCATCATGCTGGAAATGCTCGATCCGGATGCCTCGCTCACCCTTTGCCTTGCCACATTGCTCCACGATATCGCGAAACCACCCACCCAGACAGTGGATCCGGACGGACGCATACGATTCAACGGTCACGACTCGCTCGGAGCGGAAATGGCGGAAGAAATTCTCTCCCGTCTGAAATACCCCAATGTGGTCATCCGCGATGCCGCCCACATGGTTTCCCGCCACATGCAGTTCATGAACGTCCAGCAAATGCGGGAGGCAAAACTAAAACGCTTCATGTCTGTTCCCACATTTGATCAGGAAATGGAACTTCACCGAGTCGATTGCGCTTCATCGAACGGATTTACCGACAATTACACCTTCCTCAATGGAAAGGCGGAGGAATTCGCCCGTGAACCTCTCATCCCGCCTCCTCTCGTCAGCGGGCACGACCTCATAAAAAAAGGAGTTCCGCCAAGCCCTCGGTTTAAAGAGATTCTTGATGAAATCCAAACCGAGCAGCTCGAAAAACGCCTCAATACTCGGGAAGAGGCCTTGGCCTACCTCGAAAAAATCCTGGACTGACAAGAAAGCCGACCACCCCGCGACTTTGCACTTCTTCCGAAAATCTCCGCAAATACCAATCTAGCTTGGACCTTGGAAAATCCCCGCATATCATCACGACAATGACCTCAGAGATCCCCACATCCGTATCAGATCCTACCAACGCAAAAATCCTCGCCGTTTCCGAAGACCTCATCTCAGGCTTCCAACGCGAGCCGTTCCAACTCATCGCCGAGAAATCAGGAGTTCCGCTTGAGACGGTTATAGAGCGGATCCGCGCCATGCTGGAGTCCGGCATCATCCGCCGCGTCCGCCAGACCATGCTAGCCACCAAGCTTGCCCACGGAGCACTCGTTGCCTGGAAGGTCCCTGAGGAGAAACTCAACGCCACCTTCGATTTCATGGCGAAGGATGATCCATTTTCAGGCCACGTCGTCATCCGCTCCACCGACCGTGAAGTCTCCGGATCCGATTACCGTCTATGGACCACACTCAAGGTCCCGGTTGGCGAATCACTTGATTTCCACGCCACCAAGCTTCTCGAACTCACCGGCGCCACCGAATACCTTCTCATGCCGGCCAATGGCGTTTTCGCGCTCGGAGTAGGTCATGTCCGCCGCAAAACCATGCTTCCGGGCGAAAAATCCCCGGAACCGGCAGTGATGATGACCACAGTCCCGGCCGATCTTACTGACGAAGAATGGACAATCCTTCTGGAGTTAAAGGAAGAGCTCACGGTAGATGAAATCTGCGCGAATCCATGGGACAAACGTGCGGAAAACGCGGGAGTCTCCCTCGACCGCTTCTGCGAGGTTGCAGAATCGCTCAACGATAAGAAAGTTGTTGGCCGCTTCTCCACCTTCCTCGAGCACGTGAAACCTTCCAGCACCGGCGAACGCGTCACCCGCTTCAATGGTCTCTTCCATTGGGCGGTGCCGAAAGGCCGTGAAATGGAAGCCGGTGGTGAAGTCGGCCGCCATTACTGCATGACCCACGCCTACTGGCGCGAAGGTGGCCCGCAGTTCGGAGACGTCAACATCATGGGCGTGATGCACGGCACAGAGAAACCAAAGGTTCTCGAGCACAAGGCAGCCATCGACAAACATCTCAAGGAAGCCGGCATTCCGGTCTCCTACACGAACGTATTCTGGGGCGGTCGCTCGGAAATCAAGCCATCGGAAATTTCACCGAAGGTCTACAAAGAGTTCCACGAAAAATACGCCTGAACAGACCCAGTCAAACAGTGACCCGGCTCACCGGGTAGAGCTGTTCATTCCTTGAGAATCCTACCCGCCGCCCGGTTACTGGGTGGGCTGCCCTGCTCCATCCACCAGCGGCAGTCCTGCATTTCTCCAGGAATCAATTCCCATGGTCAGAACGTATACGTCATAGTCCCGACGTGCCAGCTTCCGCGCCACATTGCGCGCCTCAGCACAGCCGATGTTGAAGCAATACAGCACGATCTTCTTGTTATCGTTCATTGCCTTCTGAATCTCCAGGTCACGCTCCTGAACCTGTTCATCATAGCTCGTGTGTGGCCAGTTGATCGCCCCATCAATGTGGTCGATATTGTAGAAATACGGCGTCCTCACATCATAAATCAGCGCATCACCCGATTGCTGGAGCAGAAAAAACTCATCCACGCCGATCCCGGTAGAGCTACCTTTCTTCTTCAATGAGGGTGCGATCTCAACCGGCTTACTTTCCGGCACAATCTTCTCAGCCGGCTTATCCACCACCTCTTCCACTGGCTGGGTAGCACAAGAGCTGAGGAATACAAAACCGAGCAAACCAGCACCAAAAGTCCTAAGTGGGAAAAGCATGACGGAGCATTGCGCTATTGCAGATGCTCCGTCAAAAAGGAAACGCTTCCGGACAATTATTTCCCGGAAATCACGGGGTAGGATTATTCTTTCGAGCCGAACTCACCTTGGAAAGTATGCAAGAGATCGTGGAGTTTATCCACATTTGCCGCATCCGTTGATTGCTTGCACTTCATCGTCGTCACGATGATTTCGTGGCAGAGAGTCAATTTCTTCGTGTAAGCCTCTTTCGCCGCATCGTCTTCGGGAAGTGCCAGACGCTGTGCCAGGAAGTAGTTAAGAATTTTCTCTTGTAGATCCTGGCAGTGGCTCTCCTTGTTCATAATCCAGCGTGTCAGCTGATGAGCATTGGCGGCAGGATCCTTGGAAAGTTCGATGATCTGCTTGCTGGCCTTCTCGATGGTCACCCAATCCGTGTGCATCGATTGGATCACGTTATCATCGTCGTAGATTCCGCATGGAACCTGGCAATGGGCGGAAACCGTAGCAGGAACTGCAAAAACCAGGGCTGCCGCTAAAAGGAATGAATTTTTCATAGGTAGCAGATGCTAGAACTCTTCTTCCTCACCGCAAGAGCGTAAAACACCATATTCCCATCCACCATCCTCTATCCTCTATCCTGCGATAACACAATTCATCCGTATATCGTGGGGCTCGGTAGCCACATCCTCCACCAGCTGGAATCCAAAGCAAACCCCCACCTTCAAAGCTCCCGCACGAGCCTTGCTGAGCACTCGATCGTAAAATCCACGCCCACGGCCTATTCTGCCACCACGCACATCGAAGCCGAGTCCGGGACATAAAAACAGATCGATCTGGGACGCATCATATTCCCTCAAACCCTCCTTCGGCTCAAGAATCCCGAATGCCCCGAATTCCAAATCTTCTTTTAAATTCAGCACCTGGAAAAAATATAGATCTTCACCCACCACCTTGGGAAAAACCCAAATTTTCCCTCCCCGTGACACAAGGGTGCTCAAGTCCGCCTCGCCCGGCAGAGCAGAGTATACGGCAACCACACGCACCATCGGTTTATCTTCCAGATAGGCGCTTACCTCTTTAACCACATTTCCGGAGTCCCCCTTATTTATATCAATCCGCCTGCGCAAATCCTCACGCATAGCCCTCTTGCGATGCCGTTTGGTCACATGCTCGGCTAAATATTCTGCCAGTAATTCGTCAGGATTCGTCAAGGGTCGCTCCGCGCTATTTTCCCCAGTTTCTATTGTCTTCCTGCCGGATTTGCAATTCCAGATAATTGGCATCATAAAATTTAAGCCTTAAGCCTTCTTCGAATTAGCCGTTCCTTGACACCTTGGCACTCCTAGTGCATCACGCCGTTCATGGCTAAGCTAACTATCCGTGATCTCGACGTCTCTTCAAAAGAGGTCCTTATGCGTGTCGATTTTAATGTCCCTCTTTCGGAAGGCGAAATCACCGATGATACCCGCATCACCGCGGCCATCCCTTCCATCAAATACCTCCTTGAAAAAGGTGCGAAGCTCGTTCTCTGCTCACACATGGGCCGCCCGAATGGTGAAGCGAATCCTAAATACACCTTGGCTCCTGTTGCTAAGCGCCTTGGAGAAATCCTCGGAAGTGAAGTGGCGCTCGCTCCGGACTGCATCGGCGCTGAAGCAGCGGAAATGAGAGCAGCTCTCCAGCCCGGCCAGGTCCTCGTTCTGGAAAACACCCGCTATCACTCCGAAGAGGAAGCAAATGACCCTGAATTCGCTAAAAGCCTCGCAGGAAACGCACAAATCTTCGTCAACGACGCATTCGGCACAGCCCACCGCGCCCACGCCTCCACAGAAGGCGTCACAAAATTTATTCCGCTCGCAGCCATGGGCTTCCTCATCGAGAGCGAGCTCGAATACCTTGAGGTGAAACTTGAGAACCCGGAACGTCCTTTCCTTGTAATCATGGGCGGCTCCAAGGTTTCCGATAAAATTCAGGTTATCTCCGCACTCATGGAAAAGGCCGATGCATTTCTCATCGGCGGTGCGATGGCCAATACCTTCCGCAAAGCACAGGGCTTCGAGGTCGGCGACTCCAGAGTGGAAGCGGACAAGCTCGATCTAGCCCTCGAAATTCTGGCAATGGCCAAGGAGAAGGGAATCGATTTCCTGCTTCCTGCCGATACCCGAATCACCCAGGAATTCAAGGAAGGCGCAGCCACCAAACTTTCCGGCACCTTCGGTGAAGGCGGCAAAGTAGAAGCAGGTTGGGAAGGAATCGATATCGGTGACACCGCGGTGAAGGAATTCGTCGCTGAAATCGCCAAGGCAAAGACAATCATCTGGAACGGCCCTGTCGGCGTCTTTGAAATCGAAAACTTTGCCATCGGCACTAAAGCAGTCGCCCAAGCCATGGCTGACTCAGACGCAACCACCATCGTCGGCGGAGGAGACTCCGTCACCGCCGTCAATAAATTCGGCCTCGACGATAAAATGACCTTCATCTCCACAGGAGGTGGTGCATCCCTCGAGCTTCTCGAAGGTAAAACTCTTCCCGGTGTCGCAGCTCTCAGCGAAGCGTAAACACTGCCGAATAAACTCTCCAAACACCCGTCATACGAAATCATGTCACGTAAACCAATATTCGCCGCCAACTGGAAGATGAACAAAGGGGCCTCCGAAACAGAGGACTTCATCAAATCATTCCTTTCCAAAACACAGGGCCTGAACCTCCCGGCTGATATCGTTATCGCCCCGCCATTCATCTCTCTGCCGAAACTTGCGACACTTCTTCACGAGTCAAATCCTGTTGATAACGCACACGCCATCCAGATCGCCGCACAGAACTGCTCACAGTTCGATTCCGGCGCCTACACCGGCGAAGTCAGTGTCATGATGCTCCGTGAATTCTACGTTCACTACGTCATCCTCGGCCACAGCGAGCGTCGCGCCATTTTCGGTGAAACCGATGCCATCATCAACGCCAAGATCAAGAAGGCACGTGAGACAAACCTCAAACCGATCTTCTGCATCGGGGAGACATTGGAAGAACGCGAAGCAGGGAAACTCGAAGAAGTTCTCCGCACCCAGATCACAGAAGGCCTCAAGGACATCTCCGAGAAGGACCTCTCCGACATCGTTATCGCTTATGAGCCTGTATGGGCAATCGGCACGGGCGTTACAGCATCTTCCGAGCAAGCACAGGACGCACACGCATTCGTCCGCTCCGTAATTGCCGATCTCTACGGCACCGACCCTGCTGCCAAGATCCGTATCCAATACGGCGGCTCCGTGAAACCTGCCAACGCAGCAGAACTCATGGCTTGCCCCGACATTGATGGCGCACTCATCGGCGGCGCGGCTCTTGAGCCTCAGTCGTTCATCGAAATCATCAAGAACGGCACACCTGTCTAAAATTAGACCACTGCTACTTCACTAGAGCCATCGCCATCACGGCGGTGGCTCTTTTTTTTGTTATATTTTCCAAGTCGAATAATTCGTATCACTGCATTTTCTCCCCATGAGAAAACTCCGGATTTTCACATCGACCCAAGAATAACATCATCATTTGCGAAATTCCCCGAACCGTTCATATTTACCATTATGAGCAACACACTGAACAACAGCTTTAATGATATCGACGAGGATCTCGCCACTTCTTGGGTGGAACTCAGCAAAAACGTGCGCGATCTCTCACTGAAAGTAGCCGAGCGATCAACTGCTACCGACCTAGCATCAGACGCGAAAACCCTCGCCGTGCAGACAATGAAACTCTGCGACCATGTCGAAAAAATCCATAAGGATGTAGGCAATTTCCTCCACAACATCGAATCCCGGATGGCTCCCGAAAACCCGTATGCGGTAGACTACAGCAATCCGGAACCGGAAAAGGATCCAGCCCAGGACGAAGTCCGCAACCCCGATAACCAGACCGATGCGGTAAACCGTGAAAACATCCAGATCCAACGTGAACACCACTCCAAAAGTGAATTCAAGGATGTCGTGAAAGCCCTTTTCATGTGGAAGGACGATCCGACCACCCGCTTGAAGAAAGGAAAGGACGACGGAGACTCTCTCTAGGGCCCACTTCGGAAACTTCTGATTGGAAGGAGATTATTTCCTCCTCTGCAGAAACAAATCGATACCATCCACAAGGGCGATCCAACTCGCTTCGATGATATTCTCGGAGACACCCACCGTGCTCCATGTATCACCCGCGTGACCTGAGGAAATCAGCACGCGGGTTTTTGCCGCTGTAGCATCATGACCATCCAGTATCCGCACCTTGTAATCCACCAGCGAGACTTCTGCGATCTCCGGATAAAATGGTAACACTGCCTTGCGCAAAGCGATATCCAGAGCGTTCACGACTCCATTACCTTCAGCAACAGTCAGCTCCTTCTCATCGTTTACGGTGACCTTTACCGTCGCTTCACAAACCGGCGGATGTCCGTCGCGATACTGCCGGAAACTGGTATGATACTCATTCGCCTCGAACGGCCTCTTGTAATTCCCAAGCTCTCGAAGCATCAGAAGCTCCAGGGAGCCACCTGCTGCCTCGAAGGAATAGCCTTCGTTCTCCAGACTTTTGATTTTCCCGAGAATTGCAGCCACCTCCGGGGATCCTTTTTCGAGAGGAATTCCCATCTGCTCGGCCTTCAGCAGAATATTTGATTGCCCGCTGAGTTCGGAGACAAGGATCGCCTGCTCGTTGCCCACACTGGCCGGCGGGATGTGCTCATAACTCCGTGCAAGCTTCTGAACCGCGTTCACATGCATTCCACCTTTGTGTGCAAAAGCCGTGCGACCGATAAACGGTGCCCTTGCGAAGTTTGGATTATTGGAAACATCGTCCACGAAGTAGGAAAGACTTCTCAGCTCCGCCATATTTGGCACCACTTCGATCCCCATCTTCAGTTGAAGAATCGGCATCACAGAGGTCAGATTACAATTTCCAGTGCGCTCACCGTAGCCATTGATTGTGCCCTGGATCTGGCTCGCACCACCGCGCACGGCCGCTACTGCATTCGCTACTCCCAGTTCACAATCATTGTGGGTGTGGATGCCAATTGCAGTGCCGGGGATATGCTCGCGAACCGCTTTACAGATCTCCTCGATCTCGTGCGGCAGAGTTCCGCCATTGGTATCGCATAGAACGAGACAAGCGGCGCCACCATCGGCAGCTGCCTTCAAGGTAGCCAGCGCATGCTCCGCGCCGTCCTTGTAGCCATCGAAAAAATGCTCCGCATCATAGATCACCTCACGCCCGTGCTTCGCCAGGAAAGCCACGGTATCACGGATCATCGCCTGATTCTCCTCCACTGTCGTCCGCAGGATCTGGGTAACCTGCAACTCCCAGCTCTTCCCGAAAATTGTCACCACCGGTGTTTCCGCCTCCAGCAAAAGCTTCACCTGTGGATCATCTTCCACCGCCGTGTTCGCACGACGTGTGGACCCGAACGCCGCAAGCTTCGCATGCTTCAGTCCCAATGACTTCGCTTCACGGAAAAACTCCACGTCCTTTGGGTTGGATCCGGGCCAGCCGCCCTCGATGTAATCCACACCAAAGGCATCAAGCCGCTTGGCAATCCGCAACTTGTCCAAACCAGAAAGTTGAAAGCCCTCGCCCTGCGTTCCATCACGCAAAGTCGTATCATAAATAGTCACAGATTTCATAAAGCCGCTGCGGGGCGCGCAGGCTAGGCGGCACATCCATTCCACGCAAGGCGGAAGAATCCACTAAAATCAGGCTTATTCCATCTCCTCTGCAGGAGGGCCGGTCTCGAAACGCATCAAATCTTCGACGAAGGTTAGCGGAATGCCGCCGGTTTCGCCGTTCCGGTTCTTCGCGAGAACCAGTTCCGCCTTACCTTCGAGCGCAGCCCGCTCCTCCTCGTTTTCCGCATAGTATTTATTACGATACAGGAGGCCGACAAGGTCGGCGTCCTGCTCGATCGATCCGGATTCACGAAGGTCGGACATCCGGGGCACACCCAGCGATTTACCGGTCCTGCCCTCAGGTCCCCTGTTCAGCTGTGCCAGAATCAGGATCGGGATACTCAACTCCTTCGCCAGTGCCTTGATACCTCCGGAAATTTCCGCAATCTCGCGTTCACGGGAGTTCTCCGCCTGCTTTGTCCGGGATTTCATCAGCTGGAGGTAATCGATTGCGATGAATTGGATATCTTCATCCTTCTTCTTCCGCCTGGCCTTCGCCCGTAGCTCATTGATGGAAATACCCGCGGTATCATCGATAAACAGCTTGGACTCAACAATCTGCACCGAAGCATTTCTCACCCTTTCCAGCTCTTTTTTCACCGGAGTATATCCACGGGAAAGCCTCGATACCGCAAACTTCGCGCGGGCGAAAAGCAAACGCTGAACCAGCTGCGCCGAGCTCATCTCGCACGAGAACACCATCGTCGGCTTGCCTTGGTCCAGGCAGATATTTTCCACGATATTCATCATGAAAGAGGTTTTTCCCATCGATGGACGCGCAGCGATGACGAACATCTCTCCGGGCTTCAAGCCACCTGATTTTTTATCCAGCTCCTCGAATCCCGTCGAGATCCCCAGAGATTGCCGCTCTTTGGAAAGCAACATCTGGAAGTTTCTCATCACCTCCTCGACAGTCTGCTTCATCGTCTGCGCTTCGGTCGTCTCAGCACTTTCACGGATCGCGAGAATCGACTGCTCCACTGAGTCCAGAAGCTCGGGGACCTCGTCCGGAGTCTCATATGCCTGCGCCACCGCCTCGTTCGCCGTGCGGATGATCGAACGAAGAACAAACTTGTCCTTCACATGAGAAAGGTGATGCCTGAAATGCCCCGGGCTTGGAGCGTAGGTGTAAAGCTCTGTAAGGTATCCGGGGCCGCCTACCCGCTCCAGAAGTCCCCTGTCGAGCAATCGCTGAACAAGGGAAACCAACTCCACCTCGCTACCGTTTTCGAACATCTCCAGGAGAAACCCGAACAAGGTAGAGTGGTTCGGCAGATAGAAATGGGAGGCCGTCAGCTTCTCCTCGATCGCATGCGCCATATACTCCTGCGGATCCTGAAGCATCGTCGAAAGCAACGATTTCTCCGGCCCCACCGCATGCGGAAGCGCTCGTGTTACGTCGCTGGAATCGCCCTGTTCTTCGTTCCCTTTCTTTGAAAACAGGTTCTGCGGAGCATTTTTGAGTGATTCGGCCATGAGTGGCTCACGTTCTCTAAAATCACACAGAAACAGTCAATCACACGAAATCAAAACGAGAGATTCATTGGAAAAAATGTGAACAACCTTCAACTTCCCGCCATGAGAGCACTGCTACAGCGAGTTTCTTCGGCCAGCGTGGAAGTGGATGGCAAAATGATATCCTCCATTGATCGTGGCCTGCTGGTATTGCTGGGGATAGAAAATGCCGATGACGAGACGGATATCGGATGGCTGATTGGTAAAATTACCAACATGAGAATTTTCGAAGACGAGGGAGGAAAAATGAACGAGTCCCTTTTGGATACCGGCGGGAAAATACTAGTCGTAAGCCAGTTCACCCTCCACGCCTCCACCCGTAAGGGCAATCGCCCCTCCTTTCTCGAAGCGGCGCCGCCACGAATTTCAGAACCCCTGTATGAGAAGTTTTGCTCGAAACTGAGCCTGACCGTCGGCGAAGAAGTCCCACGCGGAATTTTCGGCGCGGATATGAAGGTATCCCTCGTCAACGACGGGCCCGTGACCATCTGGATCGATAGCCGGGATCCTAGCTAGTCGCTGATAAACCTACAGGAAGGATGGCAGCGAGATACAGAGTAGAATGAAAGAGGGCTTTGGGGTTCATCGTTATACTCACCCTGCCGCTCTCTTCTTTTCTACCAGTGCCTTTCAAAATCTGATATTTGGATCATTGAAAATGCTGACTGATCAATTTTCACGAAACTTCCCGTCAGGACGCCAAAACCCATTCCCGAAAAATGCGCCTTATTCTAATAGCAACCATAGCTCACTCAGTTCTCCCCGCGGCAGAACTCACCGAAAGCATTGTTCCATCTGATCTCATTTTTGAAGAAAAGGACGGTGTCGTCTCATTTGAGGCAGAGCATTTTTACAAACAGGAAAATTCCGAGAAACGCGCGTGGTATCTTACCACCGCTGAAATCGCCCTTGAAATTCTTCCCGATGGCGATCCTCCGTGCACCGCAGATTCATCAGGTGCGGCTTACCTGGAAATTTTACCGGACACCCGGCGCACTCACAGCGACAAGATGGTGAAGGGTGAGAATTTCACAGAGAATCCCGGTGAAGTCGCAGTGCTTACCTACAAGGTCCACTTCAACACTCCCGGGACTTATCACATCTGGGCGCGGGTCTACTCCACCACATCCGAGGACAATGGCCTCCACTTTGGCATCAACGGCACGTGGCCCGATACCGCCAAGCGCTGGCAAACCGTTGTGAAAAACAAATGGCACTGGAGATCCGCCCAACGCACCGAGCAAAAGCACGCTGGAGTTCCCGGCATACTGACCATCGAAGTGCCCAGTGCCGGACTCCATAAAATCCAGGTTTCGATGAGAGAAGACGGAATAGCTTTGGACAAAATCCTGCTCACAAACTCGAAAGAATACACCCCGGAAGAAACAGGACCCGCCACAATGATCAAATCTGGAAAACTCCCCCTCTCACCAGCGACAGGATCAAGTCCTAACTAATACGAATAGCTCCCAGCATTGGCCAAACTGTCTTATTACCATTAGACATAAGACCACAAAAGATAACTTTTCAGTCACTCCAAGTCTCCACTGTAAATTAGAAAATCCCATTCTTGCCCAACCCATTAGTATGCCTAACAATTCGGCATGGCCTCAGACTCCCAAAAACCTGGAAAAATCCTCGCAGCTAACCGTGGCGAAATCGCCATCCGCATCTTCCGCGCAGCCACCGAGCTAGGCCTCCGCACGGTCTCAATTTTCGCCGAGGAAGATAGATTCTCCATACACCGCTTCAAAGCGGACGAAGCTTACCAGCTGGACTCCTCGAAGGGACCGGTGGGCGCTTACCTCGACTACGAGAACATCGTCAGGATCGCCAAAGCAAAAGGCGTAACCATGATCCACCCGGGTTACGGCTTCCTTTCGGAAAATCCGGCATTCGCCCGCGCCTGTGCCCGTGAAGGCATCACCTTCATTGGCCCCTCCCCTGAACTTCTCGATAACATGGGCGATAAAACAGCTGCCCGTGCGCTCGCCAAACGTTTCGATGTCCCGGTCCTGCCCGGCACAGAAGACCCGATCACCGATGCTGACGAGGCACTCACCATCGCCCACGAAATCGGATTCCCACTCATCATCAAAGCTGCCTTCGGCGGCGGCGGACGCGGCATGCGTATTGTTGAGAAACCATCCGAGTTGCAAGCCATGCTTGCCGAAGCTCGTGCGGAAGCGGAAAACGCATTCGGTAACCCAGCCGTTTTCCTCGAGCGCTACATCAAGCGCGCGAAACATATCGAGGTCCAGATCCTCGGAGACCGCGAGGGCAACGTCGTCCACCTTTACGAGCGTGATTGCTCGGTCCAGCGCCGCTACCAGAAAGTAGTCGAAGTAGCACCCGCCATGCACCTCGACCCAGTGGTCCGCAAACAACTCTGCGACGCCGCTGTAAAACTGGCGAAAGGCATCAGCTACGATAACGCCGGCACCGTCGAGTTCCTCTACGACATGGACCAGAACGACTGGTTCTTCATCGAAATGAACCCTCGTATCCAGGTGGAGCATACCGTCACCGAATGTGTCACCGGCATCGATCTCGTTCGTTCACAGATCCTCGTAGCTGCAGGAAAACCTCTCCACGGAGAAGAAATCGCCATCCCTTCCCAGGAAGAGATCCCCTGCAACGGCTTCGCAATCCAGTGCCGTATCACCACCGAAGATCCTGAGAAAAATTTCGCTCCGGACTACGGGCGTATCCTCAACTACCGCTCCGCAGCTGGCTTTGGCATCCGCCTCGACGCAGCCTCCGGTGACGCAGGTTCCGTTGTCACACCATACTACGATTCCATGCTGGTGAAACTCACCGCCATGGGCAGCAGTTTCCCGATGGCCTGCCAACGCATGGACCGCGCACTCCGCGAGTTCCGTATCCGCGGGGTCAAAACAAACATCCCGTTCCTCGAAAACGTCATCGCGGATAAAACATTCCGCGCCGGCCAAGCTCATACCAAGCTCATCGATACCGCCACGGACCTGTTCAAATTCTCCAAACGCCGCGACCGCGCAACACGCACCCTCGCCTACCTTTCGGAAATTACCGTAAACGGAAATCCTCACACCAAAAACTACCGTCCGGACAACATGTTCCCGCCGGCTGTTCTACCACCATCCGGTGAGCGCTCTGCGACTGTTCCCTCTACCCGCAAGCTTCTCCAGGAACTCGGACCTGAAGGTTTTTCCAAGTGGATCCTAGGCGAGGAACGCCTGCTTATCACCGATACCACCCTGCGTGATGCCCACCAGTCACTGCTGGCCACCCGTATGCGCACACACGATATGCTGCGTATCGCGGAGTCCTACGCCACTAAGACTCCCGAACTCTTCTCCATGGAAATGTGGGGCGGTGCCACCTTCGATACATCCATGCGGTTCCTCAACGAGTGCCCGTGGGAGCGTCTCGCCCAGCTCCGGGAAAAAGTCCCGAACATACTTTTCCAAATGCTCTTCCGCGGCTCTAACGCCGTTGGTTATTCGAACTACCCGGACAACGTAGTAGCTGGTTTTGTAAATCACGCGGCTGATTCTGGCATGGATATCTTCCGGATATTCGATTCCCTGAACTACCTTCCAAACATGAAGGTCGCCATGGAAGCGGTTCGCGAAAACGGGAAATCCCTTTGCGAAGCGGCAATCTGCTACTCCGGAGATCTCCTCAACCCGACCCGCACGAAATACGATCTCAACTACTACATCTCAAAGGCGAAGGAACTAGAGAAAATGGGCGCGCACATCCTCGCCATCAAGGACATGGCCGGCCTCTGCAAACCACAGGCCGCCTACAACCTCGTTCACGCGCTCAAGCAGGAAATCGGCATCCCGATCCACTTCCACACCCATGACACCTCCGGCCTCAATGCCGCATCGGTTATGGCCGCCAACCGCGCGGGCGTGGACATCGTGGATCTCGCAATCTCCTCGATGTCGGGCTCCACCTCACAGCCGAACCTGAACTCCGTCTGCGCCGCACTTTCCCGCACAGATCGCGATCCGGGCCTCGATTTCGACTCGCTCAACGAGATTTCCGACTACTGGGAACACGTCCTCACCTACTACAAGCCTTTCGATTCCGCTCCGCGCTCCGGCACCGCGGAAGTCTACGAACACGAAATGCCCGGCGGCCAATACACCAACCTTCGTGAGCAAGCCAACTCCATGGGTCTCGGCCACCGCTGGCGCGAAATCGCCCGCACATACGCAGAGGTCAACATGCTCTTCGGAGATATCATCAAGGTTACTCCTTCCTCAAAAGTGGTCGGCGACATGTGCATGTTCCTCGTCACCCGTGGCATCAAAGCTGCGGACGTCACCAAGATCAAACCCGGCTCACTCGATTTCCCGGAATCCGTAATCGATATGCTCTCCGGTGGCCTCGGCCAACCAGATGGCGGCTGGCCTGCCGATGTGCAACGAGTCGTTCTCGGCAACAAACACAAGATCACCACGAAACGTCCCGGCGAACTTGCCGAGCCAGTCGATCTCGATGTTACCAAGGAAGAGATCTCCAAAAAACTAGGGCGCCCTGCCACCGACAACGATCTTTACTCACACCTCATGTATCCGCAGGTCTTTGCAGACTTCAAAGCCTCACGGAAACAGTATGACGATCTCAGCAAACTCCCATCCCCTGCCTTTTTCTACGGCCTTCAGATTGGTGAGGAAATCGAAGTCGAAATCGATCCGGGTAAAATCCTTATCATCAAGCTCATTTCCATAGGTGAAGCTGATCAGGAAGGACAGCGCACACTCTTCTACGAGCTTAACGGCATGCCTCGTGAGTCCATCGTCATGGACAAATCCATTGCTGATTCTTCAGTTTCCGGAAAACGAAAAGGCGATCCGAGCGACCCTACCCAAATCTGTGCTCCTCTCCCGGGCATGGTCACAGAAGTAGCGGTAACCATCGGCCAAGAGGTCAAGGAAGGTGACAAGATCATTATCATCGAGGCCATGAAAATGCTCACCACCGTCTCCGCACAGAAAGATGGCGTCATCAAGGAAATCGTAACAAAGAAAGGCACACAGGTAGCCTCCGATGACCTCCTGGCAATCATCGAGTAAGCTCTAAGCTTACCAGTCAGTCCTCATGGATTTTCAACTTCTATCCACCCCGATCGGGAAACTTCGCCTCCGCGCAACCGGCGAAGCCCTAATCGCGGTGGACCATGTGAATCAACAGACCGCACCCTTGGCCGATTGGGTTGAAGCAACGGCAAACCCTATTCTCCAACAAGCTATTGCAGAGCTAAACGAATACTTCGCGGGGGAACGGACTGAATTCGAGATCCCGCTTTCCCCTCTGGGCACCCCATTTCAGCTCTCCGTCTGGAATGCGCTCCGGACTGTCCCCTACGGAAAAACAGCCACCTACACCGATATAGCGGAAATCATCGGCAATAAGAAAGCAGTTCGCGCAATAGGTGCGGCAAATGGCCGTAACCCCCTGTCTATCTTCATTCCCTGCCACCGTGTCATAGGCAAAAGTGGAAAACTCGTTGGTTATGCCGGAGGGCTGCACATCAAAACCATCCTCCTCGATCTCGAACAAAATTCACAAGGTTCTGGAATTTTTTCCGAATCTCTCCATCTTACCCGCAGTTGACGATACTGAAATCCATAGCTGCGGCCTTGCTTTGCCTGATGATGGTGGTGACTGCCACCTCCCGGGCAAGTATCAACTATTGCCTCTGTCAGGAGACTATTCTGGTCGACGATTGCGGATGTGATGCCACCCCGGAAATCAGTCCGTGTAAACATAGCGGAGGTAAATCCGAAGCCAAGCAAGAGGACAATTGCCTGGTGGATGTATCCATCGACATTGAGGATTACATCACCAGCTCTCAATCGGATGTTCTTCTAAAACAGCTTTGTTCTGTCCCTTATTTCCCGATCACTTCCGGGGATTTATTTTTCAGGAGCCCGATTCGTAGCTCCACCTTGCATGATGTCGGCAGTATCCATCTGCCCATAACCATGCCTCCCCAAGTACCGCTGTTTGTCCGGCACTCCGTCTTCCGCATTTGATTTGCACCGGCAAGGAAGCCCCACCTAGCGGGACTTTTCCTAGCCGCATTACACCTCGCAGCGTCTCTCCGTACCTGCACGTCTAATTTCGAAGGGTCTTCAGCATCCCTTCTCCCCAGCAATCAAATCAAACAATCCATTCAAACATGTCTCTGGAAGACCTGACATCAACCTCACCCCCTGCGCAAATCAAAGGAACTACCACTAAAAAGCCGAAACGCTCCTTGGCGTGGCTCCTTCCGGTAGCCCTTCTACTCGGCTTTGTTATCATTATCGCCACCCTTTTCGGGGAACGCATGCTCCCCGCCACCGAAGTGCGGACTGCGCCGGTAATCACTATCCGCGCCGGCGAATCCCTGGCAAAAGAGCCGAAAACCGACATCTCGGTAAAAGGAAAACTTCTTTTCCAGGCTTCTGGTTGGGTGGAGCCGGATCCATATACCATTTCAGTGCCTACTCTGACCAATGGAGTCGTAAAGGAAGTCTACGCACTCGAAGGTCAATCGGTTAAAGCTGGAGATCTGGTAGCGACTCTCATCCCCGATGACGCCCAACTCGACCACGATGCTGCTGAGCGAAAATTTTCCACCCAGGGAGCAAGAATCGCCGCCCACTGCGCTTCCTACCCATTAATTCAGGCGGAAATCACCGCCGCAGAGCGAAAGGTAGAAGCTCTCCAAGCCCAGCTGGAACAGGCACGTGACCGATCATCCCGCCTGGATCGTCTCAAGAAAGGTTCCGTCTCAGAACAAGAAATCATCCGGGCTCGGCTCGGCGTCTTGCGTGATAACGCGCTGCTCGAAGAGGCAAAATCCGAGATCACCCGGCTCAATGCGAAACTTAGCCAAAACAAGTTGGAGAAGGAGATGATGACTGCTGTCCTTTTCGAAATCGCCACTGAGTTCGACCGAGCAAAACTCGCCTTGGATCGCACGAAAATCAGCTCTCCCGTAGACGGCACCGTTCTTCGCCTTCACGCGGCTCCGGGCATGAAGCGCATGCTGAATATGGACTCTCCTACTTCAGCCGTCATCGTTGAGCTCTACGATCCTGAAAAACTCCAGGCCCGCATCGATGTCCCGTTAAACGAGGCATCCGTACTCTCCGTCGGCCAATCCGTCGACATCGTTTCCGATATCCTGCCCGACAAGACCTTCACCGGCACAGTCACCCGCATCAGTGGCCAGGCAGATCTGCAGCGAAACACCCTCCAAGCCAAGGTCCACATCAATTCACCGGATCCGCGGCTCCGCCCCGACATGCTGGTCCGTGCGAAATTTTTCGACACCGAAACTACGCAAACCTCAGGTGAAACAAGTTCAGGCAGACTCTCAATCTACGTTCCGGAAAATGCCTTGATTGGCGAATCAACGGTCTGGGTCGTCTCGCCAGATTCCACCGCAGAAAAACGAACGATCAAGCTGGGGACCGAAACAAAAGACGCACACCGCTTGGTCCTTGAGGGCCTGCGCTCGGGTGAATCCGTCATCCTTCCACCACACGAAAGCCTTTCAGAAGGCACCCGCATCAAAACCACCACTTCCAAATAGCCTTTCTAGCATGAAACCACTCATCTCAATTAAATCTGTCACCAAGGCTTTCACCAAAGGTAAGACCACGATCAAACCTCTCGAAAACCTCTCACTCGACGTTCCACGTGCCGAATTTCTCTCGCTCATGGGTCCGTCCGGTTCAGGGAAAACAACCCTTCTCAATCTCATCGCTGGGATCGATACCCCCACTTCGGGGGAAATTATCATCGACGGAAAAGACATCGCGAAACTCTCCCGATCACAGCTCACAAAGTGGCGCGCGGTCCATGTAGGTTATATTTTCCAGCTCTACCATCTCGTCCCGATCCTCTCGGCCTACGAAAATATCGAGCTTCCTCTCCTCCTTGGAAACTGGACCAAGGCGGAGCGCAAAAAGAAAATCACCGCAGCACTAGGCCTCGTCGGGCTCGCAGATCGTGCGGATCACCGTCCTTCCGAGCTCTCCGGCGGGCAAGAGCAGCGCGTAGCCATCGCCCGCGCCATTGTTCACGACCCCGAGCTCCTCGTAGCCGATGAGCCAACCGGAGATCTCGACCGCGAATCCGCTGATTCCATTTTGAATCTCCTGAACAAACTGGCCGCGGAGCACGGAAAAACCATCGTGATGGTCACGCACGATCCAAAAGCCTCGGCATCCGCCCACCGCTCCCTCCAGTTGGAGAAAGGCCGTTTCGTCTCGGAAGGCCACCTACTCACCCAGCCATGAAACTTTTCACCCTAGCTATCAAGAATCTCAGCAGGAACAAGCTGCGCTCACTTCTCACCATTCTGGGAGTCGCCGCCGGGATGTTTCTTTATGCAGCCGTGCAGACGATGCAGCACTCACTCTCCGTCGCCACCAAAGGAAATGCGGATGATACAACGCTGGTCGTCTACCGTGAAAACCGCTTCTGCCCATCCACTTCCAGGCTCCCGGAACACTACCTGTCCACCATCAAGCGCATCCCGGGTGTCAGCGAAGTCATCCCCATCCAGATCGCAGTAAACAACTGCGGAGCCTCCCTCGACGTCATCACTTTCCGTGGCGTTCCTCCGGAAACACTCAAGGATTACAATCCCGAGATCAACGTCATCGAGGGCTCCTACGAAGACTTTATGAAACGCACCGATGCTGCCCTCGTAGGACAGCATCTCGCGACCCGCCGCGGTCTATCTCCCGGGGATAAATTCGAAGCTGTCGGCGTCAATGTCACCGTCGCCGGGATCATCTCCTCGGATACTCCCCAGGACGAAAACGTCGCTTACGTTCATCTCCCCTTCCTCCAGCAGGCATCCAGAATCGGACTGGGAATCGTTACCCAGTTCAACGTAAAAGTCACAGACTCGGAGCAACTGCAGGCCGTGGCTGATAAAATCGATGAAACGTTCCGCGCCGATCAGCAACCCACAAGCACCCGCCCCGAAAAGGCCTTTTTCGCTGAAACCGCCAAGCAAATGATCGAGCTTATCAGCTTTACCCGATGGCTGGGCCTTGGAGCAGTGATGGCTGTGCTGGGCCTTGTGGCCAACGCGGTGCTTCTCATCGTCCGTGGCCGTGTGAAGGAAACCGCCATCTTCCAAACGCTCGGTTTTTCACGGCTCTCCATCGGTATAATGGTCGTTTACGAGGGTCTCCTCCTGGGGCTGATAGGTGGCTTGGCCGGAGTCATCGGTGCGGTCGCCTTTTTCCATTTCAAAGCATTTACCCTAGGTAACGAAGGCCTAACTCTCGCACTAAAACCCTCTGCAACAGTCACCATTACCGGCCTCACCGTCGCCATGGCCCTGGGTCTCCTCGCCTCGCTCTACCCCGCTTGGAAAGCCACCTCCCGCCCTCTTGTGCAATCCCTCAACGCCTGAATCATGCTCCCTTTTTCATACGCACTTAGAAACCTTTTCCGCGATCCCTCACGGCTTGCCCAGACTGTCGGCGGCTCTGCGCTCGTAGTTCTACTAATCATCGCCGCCGTAGCTCTGAACCAGGGAATGGACAGCGTCCTCTCCGCTTCCGGATCACCCAGAAATGTCATTCTCGTAGGCAAGGGTTCAGAGGAATCCATCGAAAGATCCGAGGTCCAAATCGATGCGGAGTCCTCGGCGGCCACCTCGATCAGCGGGATAGAATCCCAGCTGGGAGTTACCGCGATATCAGGGGAAATTTCCTATCAGGCACCCATCCGGACGGGATCTGGCAAAGAGCATCAGGCACTCCTGCGTGGAGTTTCGGAGAAAGCGCTCTTGGTCCATACATCCGTCCGACTGCTGGACGGTCAATTCCCCGGACCGGGCGAAGTCATGGTCGGCGCCCTCGCACACCGTAATCTCGGAGTGAAGGAAGGAGAGCTGGCCATTGGAAAGTCGATTTCATTCGGCAATTCAGAACTTCGCATCTCCGGAATTTTTACAGCGCCCGGCACCGTTCTTGAGTCCGAAATCTGGTTCGATCGAAACGACCTCGCAACCCTAACCCAGCGCGAAACCCTCTCATCCGTCACCCTCCGCCTGGATTCCGAAAACATCGATGAAGTCGACCTATTCACCTTCCAACGGAATGACCTAGAGCTCTCCGCAATCCGCGAGGACCACTATTATGAGAAGCTGAGCATGTTCTACGGACCCATAAAAATTATGACCTGGGTTACTGCCGCACTGGTTGCAGCGGGAGCCGTTTTCGGCGGCCTCAATACCCTTTATGCAGCCTTTGCCGCCCGTATCAAGGAAATGGCCACCCTTCAGTCCATTGGCTACACCCGTCTCGCACTTCTCGTCTCCCTGATCCAGGAAAGCCTGCTGGCCACACTTACCGGCACATTGCTGGCATTTATCGTCGCCTTTTTCCTGCTCGATGGCCGCACGGTTCCATTTTCCGTAGGCACCTTCACGCTAACCCTCACTCCGCCTGTTATCTTCACAGGCCTACTCGCAGGTATTCTTCTCGGCTCCCTCGGCACCCTGCCACCCGCCATACGCTGCCTCCTTCCATCTCTGCCTAAGGCACTTCGCTCCAGCTGAAATTAAAACAATCAAACACCATGAAAATAAACAAACTGCTACCACTGGCCGCCCTCCTAACCATCACCTCCTGCTCTAAGGAGAAAGAGAACGAAACGGTCTCCTCCGAAACCTCGAACGATCAGCTCACCGCTTACCTTTCCGAGGAAAAACCAGCCGAATCCACTCAGATTTCCGAACTCCGCGAGAACGCAAAACCCGGTGATGAAGTGACCTTCACCGGCAAGGTAATCGGCAGCCACAACGTTTTCATGGACGGCCGTGCCATCATGATCATGGGCGATCCAACCAAGCTCACCTCCTGCGATCTACATCCGGGCGATAACTGCGCCAGTCCGTGGGACACCTGCTGTGATGATCCGGATGTGATCAAACAAAACATCGTCACCGTTCAAATTGTGGACGAGTCGGGCACCCCCCTGAAATCATCCATCAAAGGGCTCGGAAACCTTAAGGAACTGAGCACCGCCACCGTCACCGGGACTGTCACTGAGCAATCAAACGCCGAGAACATGCTCATCAATGCAGCCAGCATTTACATTGAGCAGTAAAATCTACTCCCATACTCTGAATCAAAAAAGGCCGCGCGAAATAGCGCGGCCTTTTTCCTGCAGCTATCAAACTTGCAGAAATTAAAACTCCATAACTATTCCGATTCCTCCGCCGTTATTGGAGATACTGTCGGAGAATTCTCCTTCATATTGGATATATCCACTCAGCACCTCGGTAAACTGTAGCTGGCAACCGGTTGTAATCCTCAGAACCACATCATCCTGCGGCAATGCGGTATTGAATGCCCCAATATTCCTAGGCCCGCCGGAAAAGTGCGATTGCTGTTCCCACTCATCCACTGTCGAGAAGCTCAGACCACCGGAAACATAGCTCCGGACTGTCATTCCATTTGAAAGATCGCTGCGGATACCCGCTTCCACACCCGGCGTTACCACCAGCGCCGTCTGGCTCGCATCATCTACCAGCAAACGTAGATTGCTCGCGCCTCCTTCAGTGTAGCCCTCCGCATTCACATGAATGATACCCGCACTAAGCATCGGCCGCACATATCCCCATTCGTTGTGGAACGTGTAACCGAACTGCCCCAGGATTCCTACAGAGGCGACATCCGGTGAAATATCCATCTGCGTCTCGTGCCCGGGAATACGGATACGCCGGGTCGCGTCATTTCCGCTGAAACTCCCGCTCAGAGCAACCGCGAAGCTCCAGTCACCAGGCTCGTATTTTGCAGTCAGCGCTCCCAAAACAGTGTCACCTTCACCGGAAACAGAGCCATCGTGCGCCTCCAATTGATCAGCACGGAAACCGAATGCTCCCCCGATGAAGAAATTCGGGGTATACTCGTATTGTCCCCCGATCAATGTGCTGTAGCTATCTGAATCGTAGGAATCCCCGTCAAACGAACTGCCGGAGGTTTTGGCCCAGAGCGATTGCACTTCAACAGGTCGGGCCGAATCCCCCCGAAGCACCTTTTCACCCAGTGCTGTATTGGCAAATGCAAGCTGCGCCCACATTTCCCGGGAAGCAAATCCCAATCCAGCCCCCGGAGTAAGCTGATGCAGACCATCTTGGTAATCGGCTTCATTAACCGCAAGCGCCTCCAGCGCATCAAACAGGCTCGCGATACTATCGGCACCCTCGGCGTAAAACCCATTCTGAAGGTAATTACCCACAGCCACGGCATTTTTAGATAAATCAAATTCATCCGGCGTGAAATCCGCATCCGCGGAAACCAGAATACGGTCTTCACCATGCCTGAGAGTATAATCAAACAACACCGCGGAGTTTTCATCGATCTCCAGCGAGTTAATGAAGTCACCGTTCACTCTCAGCACTTCCACCTCACGGATACCGGTGACGTTTTGCCCCGCAATATTTAATTTCCCATCGAGGTCGGCATCGTCATCCACAATGAGCCTTACGTCAGCTTCCGGAGAGAAATCGGCGTGGGAAATCAGCGTCCCGCCATCTTCCTGAACAAGCGGCCCTTCCATAAGGGTTAACTCGCGTACCCTGAACAGCCCCCTATTTAAGACACTGGCTTGCACCGAAGGACCGGCAATAAATTCGCCGGTGTTCACCATCGCCGTAGTCTGGGTGCCGGTTCCGCTAACCCAATCGTTATCGCCGAGAATAGACCCACTGATAGTGCCGCTGTTGATAATATTGAGCGTATAAGCGCTTTCACCAACCCTCTGAACCGCAATCGGCCCACTTATGAGACCACCGGCATCTGTTATAACCTGCCCATTTTCGGATTCGATCACGATTGCGGTATCTGCCGAAACAACACTTCCCCCCACGGTGATATTCGCATTCGCCTGGCCATTGAATTGTGGCGCATCCTGTTGTGCGAAAACTCCGTATGAGCCTTCACCTGACACTGAGATTTGCCCATCTACTGTGATAGAAATTCTTCCTGCGTATCCGGAACCATCCTTGTTAGACCTACCGGCAACTCCATTTACAATTCCGCCTCCGCCCGCAATGCTCTGGGCTAAAATTCCGTGGGCCCGCGCACCTGTTGTGGTGATTGTTCCCTCCGGATTGAGCGCGATGGCAACATTTCCAGCATCTCCATATCCGTAGCCAGCACTTGGGTTTGATACGCTGAAATTGCCAGTTGATGAATATCCGGCAATACCACCTCCGCCGCCAATACTTTGGGCAACAACGCCGTGCGAATTCAAACCGGATGTAGTGATTTTACTCGCTCCAAGGCTCAGCGAAAGGTTTCCGCCTCGACTCCGGTTGGTTCCGCCTGTCGCGGATTGCGTGCCTGCTATGGAAACATACCTCGGATCAACCACCGCTCCGAGCCCACCACCACCACCGATACTCTGCGCCAGGATTCCGTAGGCATGGTCATTGTTTGTTCGCAAGGTGAGGACTGAGGGTGAATCAATCGTCACGTCCGAACCGGATCCGGACGAATAGGCATTTCCGCCCACAGCGAGCTCAATTGAGCTGGCAAAAGCATTTTCACTACTCGTGCCAGCGCCACCAATTCCTCCGCCGCCACCGATCGATTGAAGGACAACCGCATGGCCGCCAATACCGGACGTCTGAATTTCCGCAGTACCTGAAAGAAAGGAATCACCTCCATCGCCTGACACTTTCCCGTTTTGGTCCGTCAGAGTCTCACCGCCGTTGCCCACCGCGATACTACCTATTGCAGAATCCGAATTATCAGCAGCAAGACCACCTCCCCCGCCTATGCTCTGAACCACGAGGCCAAATGAAGAATAACCGTTTTCTATTCCGCTTCGGATAAGAGTTCCCTCCACAAAGGCTTCAGCTAGCCCCCCGCTGGAATAGGCGCCCGGTGTATCGTTGGTTCCCGAACTGTTGCCTCCTAGACGTAGGTCGATTTGGTTTGAGGCTCCTTGTCCAGTCGCTACAGCACTTCCAGCCTTACCGCCACCGTTGCCGATAGACTGCACAAGGATTCCGGACGACCAGTCACCACTTGTATCCACTTCAGCTCCACCCAAATCATCAAACACCGCATTACCTCCACCTCCGGAAGCGCCGGAATTCAGCGACCCCAAAGAAAGATCCGCAGAGAAATCAAGGTCCACCTTCACCGCTATATCCTTGTTATAGATCTTCTTCGCCCGGATGAAATTTTCCCCTGAAGGTGTCCAGGGCGCATCAGGTGACGCGAAAGCTCCGGCTGCTCCAGCCACGCCGCCCCCGCCTCCGATCGATTGGACCAGTATGCCTGTGGAGTCATTTCCATGGGTCGTGATTTTTCCAGCTACAAGTGCGTTCGCGGCAGCACCTCCTCCTCCAGCACCGCCGGTTGCACCTAGAGAAACGCCCAGATCCCCCTTGAAGCCGACTTTGGAGTCGGAGCTTCCCTCGGTGATTTTTCCTGCTTTTACTGAAAACGATGTCCCCAGACTCAGCGTGCCACCCTGGGATGTTCCGCCCCCCCCACCAATTGACTGCACCAAAAGCCCGTTTGACCCATCCCCGTAGGTCGTTACATCACTTCCTTCCTTCAGATTGATCTCGGCCAGCGAACCGTCACCGCCTGTTCCACCGCTCGCACCGAGCCCGATACTCGCGCTCACCGACTTCGATCCACCATAATTTTCAGTAGTTCCGCTACCCAATCCGGCATTGCCACCACCGCCACCGATAGACTGCGCCGTCACACCGTTGGAAAAGTCTCCGAGCGTAAGAATTGTAGCTCCGTTCCCAGAGTTTTCGCCCACATTTACTTGAACGTCACCTCCCCTACCCCCATCGCCACCTTTCGCGCCGAGGGTAGATTCAATAGCGAGTGAAACAGTTGGCCCCTCTTCCGCTGCAAAACCGTATCCGAGTGTCGCGGCAAAAGCAGAAGAGTCTCCACCGAGTCCGCCCCCGCCTCCCACACCTTGTGCGAGGACGCCGTGCGACCCCTGGCCTTCGGTCATAACCTGTGTGCCTTTCGTAAGATTCACGACCACTCCTGTATCACTCCCAGCGGACCTGCCGCCGCTTCCTCCCTTGCCGCCGCTACCGCCTGTGGAAAAAGCTGCTGTGGCTGCAATCGGGGTGTCAGTCCCCGGAATTGTAACCGCGATTGCGAGAGCCTCAGCAAAGGAGGAACCCCCACTACCTCCGCCGCCGCCGATTGATTGAGCAACAATCCCGAATGAATCGGTAGGCAAAGTATTCGCAGTAGTCAGTTTCGAAAGATCATACTGCCCGGTATGTATGGATCCACCTTCCGTGGTTAGAGTGACATTTCCCCCGTCTCCGCCATCTCCACCGCTTCCTCCAACTGCTGCGGCCGAACTCAGTCCGGGACCAACTGAAAGCGCGTAGGCTGATCCGCCATTACCACCTCCGCCTCCGACTGATTGAAGAAGTATACCAGCCGATTTTGAACCCGTCGCGATGGTGTTAGTCTCCCCGGGATTATCCTGGTCCGGCACCGTCACTACTCCCCCACCGGTAGAAATACGTGCACTACTCAGCAAGGAGACGTCGCCGCCGTTCCCTCCGCCGCCGGCAGTACCCCCAATCGAAAGCGCAGCACCCGGTCCCGCAGCGGTGGCATCGCCGCCATTGCCGCCGCCACCGCCGATGGATTGAGCGAGCAATCCACTTGCCAAACTGCCGGTCGTGGTAATTTCAGAACCATAAAGATCCACAATGATCGCCCCCCCGTTACCACCGCCTGAGCCACTTCCGCCAATCGAAACCAGACCTGCTGCCGAGCCAGCGTCACCACCTCCTCCGCCAACGGTATGCAACAGTGCACCGTGGGAGCCATCTCCCGCTGTTGTTATACTTCCATTGTGATCGAGCTCAACTGCTCCACCGTCGGTTCCATACGCGCCATCGCCCCCCAGTGAAGCAATTCCCAGCTCCGAACTACCGCCAACTCCGCCCGATCCTGAGACCGACTGAGCCAACAAACCATAGGAATTGTCCCCAAGTGTATTAACCACTCCATAGTTCAGGACTTCCACAAAACCCACCGAGCCACTCAGTCCAGCCTGATCAATACCAGTCTTAAAAACCGAAGATCCATCACCGGAACCACCTCCGCCGCCTGAGAATCCCTGTGCAAGAATACCAAAGGAACCATCTCCATGCGTCTGGATAAAACCATGGTTATTGATCAACACCTTGCCGGTGTCTCCACCACGTCCGCCAGCACCACTGGAGCCGGCCACCGTCGCGTTTTCGTCACCACCTGCTCCACCGTTCCCACTCAAACTGGCGGCAATGATCGCATGCGAATAATCGCCACCGGTCTCTACGTTTGCTCCACTTCCAAGATCTACAGTCACGCTTCCGCCATTTCCTCCGTTACCTCCGTTTGCACCTTCTCCGCCGCCAATTCCCTTGTATTTGCCGCCTGCTCCGCCATTTCCACCTGACGAAATCGCCGCAACTCCAGCGCTGCTCTTCCCTGCGGTCCGCAGGCTTGAGTTATCGGCAAGGGTAATAGTCACCTCTCCCCCGGCAGAGCCCACTCCGCCCTTTCCTGCCCCGTCTCCAAATGCATCTCCATTTGTGCTCAGCTCGCCACCGGCTCCGCCACTGCCGCCCTCCGACACCGCGAAAATACCGATCGAATTCGCGCCACTCGTCGAAAGAGTAGAACCTCCATCTATATCTACAACGACCCCTCCGGTTCTCCCTCCATTTCCACCCGCACCAGCCGTTCCTCCGGCGTCCTGTGAACTTGTCGGCGTGGTCCCACCAGAACCGCTGGCGGACAATGTGAAAATTCCCGGCGAATTATTTCCAGACATTGTCAAATCTGCTCCGTCTTGAACGACAATATATACTTCACCGGAGTCCCCCCCAGCGCCGGAATAGCTTTTTTCGTTATCAGTGCCATCGCCGCCTTTTCCGCCCTTGGATTCGGCAATAACTCCTACAGCCCCGCTACCACTGAATGTGAGGTTTTCCTGGACGCCTATCGTGATAGATCCAGCGGACCCACCGGCTCCCGCGTAGTTGTTCCCGTCGGAGCCTCCGTTCCAAGCCTTTCCGCCGTCTCCACCTGTTGTATACGCAGCTATTCCAGCAGCGGTGTAGTTCACATTTTCGCCAACGATATCGATATCAATCTCGCTGGAGGCGATCGTCACCGACCCGGCATTTCCACCATTCCCGCCATTCTTATATTGCTTGTAGGAGTCTTGGCCTGTTCCTCCGGTGGATTCTGCCCTGATACCCACAACACCGGAAATCTGATCGCCGGTCACCGACCTCAAGGTCATATCGATCTTGCCGTAATTAAAAATATTAACGTCGCTCGCATACCCGCCTATGCCACCCACCCTTCCGGTCCCACCATCACCACCGTGGGAAATCCCTTGAATCCCGCGGAAATATCCATCTCCCGTGACATTGGTCCCACCGGCAAGAGATATCTCGCCCGAATTGGTGAGACTAATGGAATTTCCGTAGCCGCCATTACCACCGTAGGCATTCTTACCCGAATATCCACCATCAGTGTGGGTGGGATTCTTGGACGTAGACGAACCGCCCACCCCCCCAATACTTTCCGCATGAAGTAAATACAATCCATTGGAAAAGCTTCCACTGCCTCGGATATCACCGGTATTGCTTCCGGTGATATTCCCGCCTGATCCTCCAGATCCGGAATTATGGTCGCCATTGGTATTCGTGTAATTGCCGCCACCCCCGCCGTTTGATTCATAAAATACAGCTCTGGCCTGCCCTCCACTATAAGAGTTCAAAGTAACTTCAGCGGCGTTTCCCACGCTAGAAAGATTCGAAGCCGAGCCACCTGTGCCCGCAGGATTACTCGATGAATTAGCTCCCTGAGAGCCAAGCGAATAAATCCGAAGGCCATACTGCATTTGAGTAACGGAGACTGTAGTGGAATTCAGATATGGCTGCGAAATCTGACTTGCGGAATATTCGATCGAAGTAGTGGCAGCGTCCACATTGGAAAGTCCAACATGAGCGAGAGCACCTCCCCACATCACATACTTACATAGACCACGGAAATGAACATTCATGAAAGGAGGCGTTATCATGTACTCGGATCATCCTCATTTAGGCCTTGGTTTCAATAGTAAAACGGTAAACCTGAACTTCAAAGACACCGGACAATTAAGCAGATACATAGATAAAACTGATCTAACGAAATAGATACCATGGATATCGTAGCAGATACTTGCCAGACCTGACCGCTATGACACAAAAAACCTCAGGGAAGTTGAGACCCTGAGGTTGTAAAAATAAGACGGAAAGGTAGAAGTACGCAGACTGGGACTCGAACCCAGGATTCAATTCCAAGATTCAACCAAAACCTAACGGGACAACAAATCCTTATTTTATAAGGACATCACATCCCATCGAACACCATAGAACTCTATTGACTGTTACCACTATGTTACTACTTTTCAGAGATGGCTACCGTTCACCGCATAAAGCAGCCCGACGGCAAAACTTCCTCTAAGTACTACGCTTTTTATAGAATACCTACTTCAGACGGAGGCACCAAACAGATCAAAAAATCCACCGGCCACACGACAAAAAAGGAGGCCATGATGGTCGCCAATCAATTGGAACGAGATGCACTGAAGGAAGCAGGAGCGAGTGATGAAAAAGCAGAGGCTATTTTGGGGAAAGTTAGAGAAGCCGGCGAATTGGCACTTAAAGGAAGGTTAAACCCAGCCCACGCACGTAGGATCATCGGAGAAATCATGGAGGCCGCCGGCGAAGGCAATCTTAGTGAAAGCACATGTGAAGAATGGATGAAAGAGTGGCTGAAAGAAAAGGTGGCCACTACAAAACCAACCACCGTTGCCTTCTACAAATCGGTTATCAATCACTTCATAGCCTTCCTGGGAAGTCGTGCCGGTAGCCATCTCGAAACAATCTCCGCCTCGGACATTCGAAGGTTTCGCGACTCCATCGTCGCAGAAGGACGAACCGGAAAGACCGCGAACCACAAACTCAAATGCCTACGCTCAATCTTCGGCGACGCAGTGAAAGCATCCCTAATCCTCCAGAACCCGGCCACTTCGGTGAAGCAAGTCACCGAAAGCGATTCTACCACGAGAGTCCCCTTCACCGCCGAAGAAGTCGGTCGCCTATTGGCTGCCGCACCATCTCAAGAATGGCGTGGAGTGATTCTCTTAGGAGCCTTCGCCGGCCTACGCCTCGCTGACGCATCCAATCTCACCTCCGGAAATATCGATCTCGCACGAAGTGTCATCCACCTCATGCCGAAGAAAACGGATAGGAAGAAGCGAACCATCGAAGTTCCACTCCATGCCGAACTCCTAGCTTTCTTCGAAAGGAACCCGCCCTCTCCTTTTGCGACTGCGCCTCTCTTCCCGTCGTTGGCGAAAATTGAATCAGGTGGCAGGAAAGGTCTCTCTGCTCAATTTAGAGAAATTATGAACAATTCGAATATCTCCCGGAATATTACTCGCGAAGTCAGCAAAGGAGCTCCCCGTGAAAGTGCCGAAAAATCCTTCCATAGTCTTCGACATACCTTCACCAGTGCGCTCGCCAAAGCAAATGTCCCCGAAGAAGTGCGCATGAAAATGACAGGGCACAGTGAAAGCGAGACTCACCAGAAATATACCCATCAGGAACTCTCTACCCTTCGAGCCGGAGTCGATCTTATCCCAAGCCTCAAAGGCGTTTCCTAGTAGTTTTTGGCCTGTTCGCTTGTATCCCTATTGTCAAGTAGGGCTAGTTACTCCGAACCGAGCCAAGGTGCTGCCAATCCTAAGAAGGAATCAAAGAGAGATGAGCCCTGGGTAGCGCGTGTTACTGAACACGTCCATTCATGAGCTGGCGTGAAGAGCAGAAGCGTAGGTCCACTGTCGCTAAACAAAGCCAGAAATCAGGCCAGCATTTGGTCGAATGTTAAGTTGTGTGACGGAGTAACCTTAGGCTTTGAATCCTCTAACTGTTTTAACGTCGCGGGGTGCAGCGAGAAGACCAGGTGAATGTGTGGGGGTGCCAGTGGAGTCGAGAATGCGCTTTTTGACTTAGGGGATTTCGAAGATGCGCTGCTGGTCTTGGTTGGGATCGATTTCATGTTCGAGTTATTTTCTCGGAAGTATCCAAAATGCGATGCAATTAGATAGCCATGCAACAACGAACAAGGCGGGGTCCCCCTTGAAATATCCAGCACCCAAAAAGAGAAGGTTCTTCATCGACGCTCCCGCAATCTCCCTACTGAAGCCGAGGGCGTTGATTGGTTCGATCAAACTCCGCCTAAAGTCCTGACGAATACGGGCCTAATGTCGCGTAACTTGGCGACATGTCCTAGCAAAAATCTACGGAGATCAGAGGATTGTCCTAAGAAGTAGTCAAAAGCAGAGCCTTGGACTAGATCCTAACACTGGCCAACACTCATCTTGGACCACCTGCCAACTCTCTCAAACTGATCTTATCTGATCTTATCTGAACATTTGCACTATTTTTGCAAAGATACCTCTGCACCGGATTACACTCTTCGGAACCCTATCGAACACCAATTGTCATTTCCATATCGTGACAGATGATTTTCACTATTCATCGCCCATGCCTGATCAAGTTTCTATCCACGACATCCTCGCAGAATTCCGAGACGATTCCCTCAACAACCGTGATCTTGGCGACCGCTTTGAACGTCTGATTTGCCGATACCTAGAACTTGACCCCCAATATTCCGAACGCTTTTCGAACGTCTGGATGTTCAACGAATGGCCCCGCAAAGGAGAGACCGGGGACATAGGCATCGACATTGTTGCCGAAGAAGAAGCCACCGGAGAATTCGTTGGCATTCAGTGTAAATTTTACGAGCCGACCCATCAGCTAGTCAAAGGTGACATCGATTCCTTCGTTTCCGCCCTCGGCAAGAAGCTATTCTCTTCAGGTATCATTGTCTCAACAACCGACAAATGGGGACGCAACGTCGAGGCCACCCTAAAGGATCAGACAAAACCTATTCAACGCCTCAGGGTCCAGGACCTCGATAATTCTCCCGTCGACTGGTCCTCTTTCACTGCCGATTCCCTTAACAAGCTAAAGCTTCAGAAGAATCGTTCTCCAAGAGCGCACCAAATTCCCGCTATCGAGGCAGTGAAGAACGACTTAATGGCAGAAGGGTGCCCCGACCGTGGCCAGCTCATCATGGCTTGCGGCACCGGCAAGACCTACACCTCCCTCGCCATCGTCGAAGAAGTAGCCATGGGCGGTCATGTCCTCTTCCTTGTTCCATCCCTCGCCCTCCTTGCACAAACCCTCCGCGAGTGGACCGCCTTCTCCCAAAAGCCCATCCACGCCCTAGCCGTCTGCTCAGACTCCCAAATCGGTCGGCGTAACGAACAGGACGCAGACAACACCGACATATCCATTTCCGATCTCGCCTTCCCCGCCACCACCAATACCAAATCCCTCCTTCACCAATACAACGCCCTTCAAGGTAAGATCAAACGCCGAAAGCAATCCAAGGCCAACCACGGCACCACCGTAGTCTTTTCGACCTACCACTCCATCGCCTCCGTCAGCGATGCCCAAAAGGCCGGGCTCCCCGACTTCGATCTCGTCATCTGCGATGAAGCCCACCGCACCACCGGCGTCACCCTTGCCGATGGCGACGAATCCCACTTCGTCAAGATCCACGACGCCGACTACATCCGCGCCACCAAGCGCCTCTACATGACCGCCACCCCCAAGGTCTTTGGCGATGAAACCAAGGTCAAAGCCGCCGAAGCCGACGCCACCCTCGCCGACATGGGCGACGAAGACACTTTCGGCCCGGAACTCTACCGCCTTGGCTTTGGCGAAGCCGTCGAGAAAGATCTTCTCACCGACTACAAGGTCCTCGTCCTCGCCGTCGATGAATCTTACGCCTCCAAGACCTTCCAATCCCTTATCACCGATTCCGACAACGAACTCGATCTCGACGACGCCGTCCGCATCACCGGGTGTTGGAATGGCCTCTCCAAAAAACTCGACCATACCACTACCGACGAAGCCGAGCTCTATGGCGACCTCGCCCCCATGCGCACCGCCGTCGCCTTCTCACGCTCCATCAAGGACTCCAAGGCCTTCTGCCAATACTTTGCCGAACTCGTCGAGAACTACCAAGCCGACCACCCCGAGGAAGAAAACCTCCTCAAGGTCGAACTCGACCACGTCGATGGCGGCATGAACGCTATCACCCGAGGCCACAAGCTCGACTGGCTCAAGGAAGCCCAACCCGCCAATCAATGCCGCATTCTCTCCAATGCCCGTTGCCTCTCCGAAGGCGTCGACGTTCCCGGCCTCGACTCCGTCATGTTCCTCAACCCGCGCAACTCCGTCGTCGATGTCGTCCAATCCGTCGGTCGAGTCATGCGCAAGGCCCCCGGCAAGCAATACGGCTACATCATCCTCCCCATCGGCATACCCGCCGGCGTCACCCCCGAGGAAGCCCTCAAGGATAACAAAAAATACGCCATCGTCTGGCAAGTCCTCCAAGCTCTCCGCTCCCACGATGACCGCTTCAATGCCGTCATCAATCAAATCGAACTCAACAAGAAAGCCCCGCCCCAAATCGGCATCATCGGCATTGGCGGTACCGATCCCAATGACGCCGGCGATACCGCCGTTTCTGGCAAAGACAAAAAGGGCAAGGTAGCCGAGACCACGCCCTTCCCCTTCTTCTCTCAACTCGGCGAATGGAAAGACGCCCTCTACGCCCGCATCGTCAAAAAATGCGGTGAACGCCGCTACTGGGAAAAATGGGCCACCAACGTCGCCGAGATCGCCCGCCGCCACATCGAGCGCATCACCACCCTTCTCGACGAAGGACAATCCCACCACGCCGTCGCCTTCGCCAAATTCCTCAACGGCCTCCACCAAAACATTAACCCCGCCATCACCCGAGAGGAAGCCATCGAGATGCTCTCCCAGCACCTCATCACCCGCCCCGTCTTCGACGCCCTCTTCGAGGAATCCCAATTCTCAAAACACAACCCCGTCTCCCAAGCCATGGAAGGCATCCTCGAAGCTCTCAACGACCAGGCTCTCGAAAAGGAAACCAGAGAACTCGATCAATTCTACCACTCCGTCCGCACCCGCGCCGCTGGCATCGATAACGCTGAAGGAAAACAAAAAGTCATCCTCGAACTCTACGACAAATTCTTCGCTACCGCCTTCGCGAAAATGTCCAAGCGTCTCGGCATCGTTTACACCCCCGTCGAGATCGTCGATTTCATCATCCACTCCGTCGAAGACATCCTCCAGCAAGAGTTCAAGACCTCCATCTCTGACAAAGACGTCCACGTCATCGACCCCTTCACCGGCACCGGCACCTTCATCGTCCGCCTCCTCCAATCCGGCCTCATCAAACCTCAGGATCTCGCCCACAAATACCAAAACGAACTCCACGCCAACGAGATCGTCCTCCTCGCCTACTACATCGCAGCCGTCAATATCGAGGAAACCTACCATGCACTCCAGAGCGAGGCGAAATCCAAGTATTATGACAGTGAACTAGATGAAGCGGTGAAGCATGGGGTACTCATCAGCGATCCCGTAGATTACGAAACTAGTTATCAGCCCTTCGACGGCATCGTCCTCACCGACACCTTCCAACTCGCCGAACCTCACGACGGCCAGCAAAACGCCGACGAATCCTTCTTCCCCAAAAACAACAAACGAGTCGCCCGCCAAAAAGCCGCCCCCATCCGAGTCGTCATGAGTAACCCACCCTACTCCGTCAACGACAACCCCGTCCCCTATCCTGCCCTCGACTCCCGTATCGAAGCCACCTACGCCGCCCGCTCTACTGCCACCAATAAAAACTCCCTCTACGACTCATACATCCGCGCCATCCGCTGGGCCTCCGACCGCATCGGCGACAACGGCATCGTCGCCTTCGTCACTAACGGCTCCTTCATCGACTCAAACGTCTGCGATGGCCTCCGTGCTTGTCTAGGTGAGGAGTTCACAACGCTCTACATCTTTAATGCGCGGGGAAACCAACGCACCTCTGGCGAACTTTCCCGTCAGGAAGGGGGGAAAGTCTTCGGCCAGGGCTCCCGCACACCTGTTGCCATTTCCCTTCTCGTCAAAAACCCTGCCAAATCTGCACCTGCTCAAATCCACTACCACGACATCGGCAACTACCTCTCCCGCGAGGAAAAACTCGAAATCTTCCGCAGCCTCGAATCCCTCAACGGACTCCACCGCCACGACTCCAAAAAGTGGAAAACCATCAAACCCAACGCCGAACACGATTGGATCAACCAACGAGACCCTGCTTTTGAGACTTTTATTCCACTCAATGCGGAGGAGGACGGCGAACTCACGACCTTCCTCGACCGCCAAAATGGAGTGCAGACAAACCGCGATGCTTGGGTCTACAGCTATTCGAAACCCAAACTAGCAGAACGCATGAAAGCCACGATTGCTTTCTACAACGAACAGGTGGAGCAACACGCTTCTGAATGCAGAGCCGCAACCAAACCAGCAGATGAAGCTAAAAAACGCATCGTATCCGACGACAAACAAATCAAGTGGACAGGCTCACTGATTTCAAAGCTCTGCCAAGATAGTAAATGCAGCTACTCGGACAACAAGTTAGGCACATCACTGTATCGTCCGTTCTCCCGGCAAAAACTATACTATGACCGTCATTTTAATCACCGCTACAAAGAGAGACTTTTCCCCACCATTAAACACGAGAACCTTGTCCTTTCCGTTCCAGGGGTTGGAGAGACTGTCCCCTTCTGCGTTTTCAGCATGAACGTTCTTCCGAACCTCCACACGATTTCAGGAGGCCAATGTTTCCCGCTCTACCTTTACGAGAAAGTCGAGGCGAGCGCCGGCGAACTCGACCTCTCCACCGACGACCCCGAAGCCGAAATTATCGACGGCTACCGCCGCAAGTCCGCCATCTCCGACGCCATCCTCGCCACCTTCTGCGAGGCCTACGGAAAGAAGGTCACCAAGGAAGACATCTTCTACTACGTCTACGGCATCCTCCACAGCCCGGAATACCGCGAGCGCTTCGCCGCCGACCTCAAGAAGATGCTCCCCCGCATCCCGCTCACCACGGAAGCCGCCGACTACCAAGCCTTCACCCAAGCCGGACGCGACCTCGCCGAACTCCACCTCAACTACGAGACCGTTCCGCCCCATCCCGGCATCGCCGTCGAAGGCGACGAACTCGCTCTCGAACCCTTCGACCTCTACCGCGTCAAGAAGATGACCTACGCCCGCCCCACCCCGGAGCAAAAAGCCAACGGCCACCGCTTCGACAAAACCCGCATCATCTACAACGCCAACATCACCATCTCCAACATCCCCGAGGACGCCCACAACTACATCGTCAACGGCAAGTCCGCCCTCGACTGGCTCCTCGACCGCTACCAAGTCAAAATTGACAAAACCAGTGGCATCAAAAACGACCCCAACGACTGGTGCCGCGAACACGACAACCCCCGCTACATCCTAGACCTTCTCCTAAGCGTCGCCCACGTGTCCATCCAAACCAACACCATCGTCGCCGGCCTTCCCGCTCTCAATGAGCGAAAGTAGCCGACTGTGCACAGCACTTCACAACAGGACTCTTTTTGATTACGTGATGGATCACTTCGACCAATACTATCTCTTTGCCGACGAATCGGTTCAGGATGGATCTCTCTTCTCCAACTTCTACGGAGGAGCCTTGGTTCCTCAACCAGAATACGAAGGAGTCAGAACTCGGCTTATCGATTACAAGAATGCTCTTGGCTTCCAGGGCAATGAATTGAAATGGCAAAAAGTCACCGCGCAGGACTTGGATTCTTATAAGGAGATCACTTCCGCCTTCTTCACCGAAATGAGAGAAGGCCGCGTAAAAATGCGCGTTATGTTTCGGAATAACCGGAATGAATATACCCGTGGACTCGTCCCAAAGAATGAACGCTATCTCCGACTCTATTACCAATTTATCAAGCACTCCTTCGGCTTCACCTCCCGCCCTACCGAAACCACGCCTTTTCGCCTCCGACTCTTCCTCGACCGCCTTCCCGACACCAAGACTCAAATTCAATCATTCAAGGAATACCTCTGTCGCCTAAACCAAACTGGCGAGCTTCGTGAAAGTGGAATCCTTGTCGAACCTCAAGCGATCTCCGAAATTGACTCGAAAGACTACATTCTACTCCAATGCGTCGATATCGTCCTGGGAGCGATGGCGTTTCGTCTCAATGACATGCACCTCATCAAGCCTCCCGGCAAGCGCATCCGAGGCAAACGAACCATCGCAAAGGAGAAACTCTACAAACACATTTACGCCGAAATCTCCCAAATCGTAGCCCAAAAAGGAGTCAGGAACTACGACCCTAAAAATGGGAAACACTACAAAAACTACCCGCACGACCGATGGACCGACCCCTACCGCCATTGGCTGTTCAAGCCCAGTAACAAATAAAAAGCACTCATGAAGACCTACATCAATATCCGACGTAAACGTTGGACTTCGATCTCCCTGAGCGCAAGGGACTGGTAAAACAGTAAACGTCTCTCGTCAAATCGATTATTCATCACCTCAATTCTGAATACCCACGACGAAATTGTAGAAAGGCCCGTCGTCTCGGCACCATTTCGAACTAGCTTAACTCAAGGTTGAATCCCCATGAAAACCAAAGGACAAATCGAGAGATTAGAACTACTTGATACTGAATACTGTAGTCTTGCCTTATGGGTTAAAACGCTAACCCCAGAAGCCAATCTCACTCCTGCATTCCAAAAGAATTGGGCCGACCTTCTTGATTATCATGAAAAAAGGCTACTTATCTTGGTTGAAAACGAGGTTAGGAAATCTCATCAAGCGCCTCGCCTTATCAAGAGAGGGTGGTCATTCGCTGAGACAGAAACAAAGATTTTGTCTCATTCCACCGATGACCCCGGAGATCTTCCCAAAGTAGAGACGGTCATGGTCAGTATTGGCGGACGATGGCATCCACCAAGATCACTCGTGATGGCAACCGCGCTTCACCCGACTATTGTTCAAGTGAGTAAAGAGACGCCGCCCAGGTCAGTAGAAGAGCAAATTAAGCATAAATTATCATGGGCTCGCTCACTCAAGGATAACCTGGAAATTACTCAATTGAATGAGCACGAGCTATTGCTCGCACAAGCCGCTGAAGCTTTCGATTTAGCGATGTATATACCCATGGGAATGGATGAAGAGATGGGATGGCTTTCTAACGCAGACAAGAAAGACAGTTTCTGGAATATTATCCAAAGCGCTATCGATTTCGGCAGACGTTCCGCCCTCTTTGAAGTTTATGGAGATGGGCGTGTCGAGGACCTGGCAAAAGCATCTCTAGTCAACCCTCCCGGCAGAGGGAAAAGCCAGTGGCACTTACTACTTCTTGAAATTATTTCGCCGCTCAAGGAATCGAAAAAAGCCACAGGTCCGGCAGCTATTTTAAAGATTCTTGGCGGAAAAAGAGGAACAAAAGGTGACCATCCAAAATTGATCTTCGAGGACCCCAGAGCATCAAAATTACCAGAAATTGAGTGGAACGAATTCCAGTCCTTGGTGAAATCCGTGAAGCAAACCCTTTAATTTCGGCAGTTTAGTAAACTGCCGAATCCTCAGGTCGTATCTCTTAGAACGAAGGTGTTCATAGTTGCTTGTCATGAACGAACATACGCAACAAACAGTCACCGCCCTCTGGCTTCGCGACAAGAAAGCAGTAGCCACCTACGGGATTAGCAGAACCAAACTCTGGCAACTTCAGAAGCAAGGCAAGATCCGCAGCGTCTCCCTAACCGAGCCTGGGATGTCCCGCGCCACCCGGCTCTTCGATGCTCAATCAATTGAGGCATACATCGAGAGCTTCCTTCCGAAAGAGCAGCAACCAAAGGAGGAAACTGAGTAATGAAAAAGCCACCTTTCCAGGTGGCTCCTTCTAAAAGTCGTTTTGATCGCCGACAACAGAAGGTTAGCACCCAAGACCATGAGCGCAAGCTCATACAAATTAAGGATTCACTTCCTGACCTCGAACGTTACCACGGTGAACGTATCACTCATAGACGTGGCTTGAGCCTTACACTCCACTGTCCTCTCCATGAGGACAAAACCCCTTCTTTCACCGCCGATGCAAGGAAAGGCACCTGGCTCTTCAAGTGTTTCTCATGCGGGATGGGGGGAAGCCTCATCGATCTCCATGCCAAGATCTCGGAATTAGATCCGCGAAGCTTCGAAGCGATCAAATCAAGCGCACAAGCTGTTGGCATCGACCTGGAGCATTCACTTCCTCTCTCTCAACAAGAACGAAGAAAATGGGCACAGCATAGGCAGGAGGCAAAACGCCAAGCTCTAGCGAAGGCGGAGGAGGAAGATGAGCAAAAGACGCTCACCGCTCATCAACGAAAAACTCTAACAAAGAAGCTCGAAGCGTATCTCTCTAAAGATTGGAGGGCTGATCTCTGGCACAGTTCCCCGATATGGACTGACACGCCCGAGGAGTCGCCGTCAGCGTTTCTAAATACCCTTTTCCCACCGGAAGTAATTCTTTGGATGGGTGAACCCTACGATACCGGACAGGAACGACACCGGAAGAACTTCAAGTGCACTAGCAATTGGCTAAAGCAAGCCTCCCTGCCTCCCCGAATAGCCGCCGGTCACTTCCTTACCGATTCCTTCCATCGCTCCAAGGACTGCCTAGCAGCTTCACCATTCATCATCATCGAAAGTGACGACCTCATTGAAAAGAAGCCAACCAACGCCGGCGAACGAGATCAGAACAAAGCTCTAAGCTACGCCTTGGCTAGATATTGCGTGAAGGAGCTAGGACTCCACCTCCGCGCCGTCATCGATACCGGGAACAAAAGCCTGCACCTCTGGTTTGATCGACCACCACCCAAAGCCCTAGCCGCAATCCGCATCCTCGCCCCCGGTTTCCGAATCGACACCGGCCTCCTCAACTCATGCGCAGCCGCACCCCTCAGGATGCCAGGCTGCATTCATGAGAAAACCCAACTTCCAGCAACCCTCCTTTACCTCGACCACACCACATCATGAAACCTTCCAACCCTTCAACAAAAGCCGAGCAAGCTCTCGCCAAGGAAATGGCAGAGGCGGGAATTACTCAGGGAAATCCACATACCGCACTCTTCAAATTCTCCACAGTTTCCGGATCTGCTTTGCAAGATATGAAGATCCCCGAGCGGGAAACACTGCTCTCTCCTTTCTTTCGGGCAGGTGATTATGGGATCGTCTTTGCCCCCCGTGGAGTCGGCAAAAGCTGGCTTAGTCTCATGATCTCCAAAGTCCTTACCGAAGGCGGAAAACTTGGAAACCATTGGGAAGCTTCAGTCGGTAAAAACGTTCTTTATTTGGACTCTGAAATGAATCTCTACGATCTTCAAAAAAGATGCCAACAACTCGCGATCAGAAATGACCAGTTCCACCTCCTCAGTCATGAGGTTGTCTTCACAAAGTCAGAGGACAAGCTCTCCCTCAATCTTGCCGACCCCATCCAACAGAACGCTCTCAAAGAACACTGTCTGGCAGAGGAAATCGACGTCCTCATTCTCGACAATCTCTCAACTGCCTTCAAGGGACTGAATGAGAACGAAAGCGATTCGTGGGAACAGGTATCGCCTTGGTTGCTAGAACTCCGCCGTGACGGAATCGCAGTTATCCTTGTTTGTCATGCCGGAAGAAACGGCAATATTCGAGGGACAAGCAGGCGAGAAGACATGGCTCACTGGATTCTCAGTCTAGAGGAGTCCGATACTGGCCAGGAAGAAGGTCATGAGTTCAAAACCCGCTTCACTAAGCAAAGGAATTGCACGGCTTCCGACGTCCCGGCCTTAGCGTGGACAATAAAACAAGGAGAAGGCGAGATGATGATCACTACCGCAACAATTGATCCTCGAAGCCAAATGCTCGATCTCGTTCAGGGTGGAATGGCTTCCGCAACTGATATCGCGCAAGAACTTGGAAAGGCAAAAAGCACAATCTCCAAATGGGCACGTAAAGCTGATGAGGAAGGGAAAATGAAGATCCGCAATGGCCGCTATCTCCCAGTCTAATAATACCGTTTCCTGTTTCTTCCCCTTAGAGCGGGAAACGAGAAACGAATGGAAACCAAAACCGAAACGAATGGAAACTAGATCTCCTTATCCTATATTCTACCGATGTTTCCAAGAAACCAGCTTAGAAACATCCTCCGTAGATCAGGGAAACGAGAGCTCTCCAGCGGTTTCCAGAAGCGTCGACTCCCCCACCTCAAACCCTTCCATTAATCACCGAAGCCATCTTGGCAGATCCTGAAACAATTCTTGGCAAATTCTCATTCCCAAATCCTTCTCCAGAAACAGCCGCAGAAATCTGGAGTACTTTTCAGCACAGATCCCTTCTGCGCCGATTGGCTCTGGGTATTTCTCGGCACGACTTTCTCTGGACCAAGTGCCCGTGTGAAAGAAAATCTAACCGGACGTAATCAACTGTTACCACTATGTTACCAATTCGGAAATTCCGGATACAAAAAATCCGCTTAGCCATTAAGACTAAGCGGATTAAAAGAATGGTACGCAGACTGGGACTCGAACCCAGGACCAATTGGTTAAAAGCCAACTGCTCTACCAACTGAGCTATCTGCGCGTTGGGTGCCACTCTCGCGGCGGGGCGGAAACCTAGTGTGGAACCCCCGAGATTGGCAAGCTCATTTTCGCTAAAACTTTAAGAAAAATGCATTTCCACATCCGCCAGGGTTTTGGATGGCCGGTCTATCAGGTAAAACTGTATTCCGGCAGCCGCAGCCGCACCGCCATCGGCCCCCGTAGAATCACCAATCAGGCAACATTGCGCCCGGTCCACACCGGAAATTTCCAGTAATTTCTCGATAATCACGGGAGACGGCTTTCTTGCGAGAACATCCCCGGATGTCAGGACAAATTCAAAATACCCACTCACACCGAGATCATCGATCACCCGATGGAGCCTGGAGTCAAAATTCGAGGCGATCGCCAACCTTGCTCCTGATTCTCTGTAAAAATCCAAAGCAGGGATGGTGTCCCCGAAGAGCCTCCATGCATCTCCTTTCTCATAATGTGAAAATAGCTCCTCGAAAATTTTGGCTTTCGTATCCGCCCTACAGGTAACTCCCACTGCAGCAGCTGCATGGAATACGACATCCATCCACCACTGTCTCTCCACCGAGTTTCCATCAGTGTAGCCCGTATAATCCGGGGCAGGAGTGTCCGAGAAGGCAGACCTGAAAGCCGACTTCCAGATCCGCTCCGGAATTTCAAAACCGTATTTCAGAAAACACCGGGAGTAGACAGCCTCCACTGGTTCCGCCGTATCGAACAACGTCCCCGCAGCATCAAAGATGACCAAATGATTGCCTTTCATAGAGATCAATGGCTCGGGAAAGATCTTTCAACCCGCCGGATAAATCACCTGCTCCAGAAATAGGCCATCAGGAGGAGCGCAGAGCGGAGCCTTGCCATGCGGCAAACCTTCCGGCTGATCCAAGAGCCTCTCCAGATCATCAAGCCGTAAGCGTCCTTGGGCAGCCTTGATCGAAGATCCAGCAAGCATCCTCACCATCTTGTAAAGAAATCCATCCCCATGAAATTTCAAGCGATAGCCATCCGCCAGTGTTTCCAACTCCGCTGAGAAAACCTCCCGGACATAATCGGTATCCTCCTGCTCGTTTCCGCGGTAGGCGGCGAAGGCATGGAAATCATGTCTCCCTTCGAATAGTCGCAGCGCTTGCTGCAACACATCCGCATCAAGTAACCGCGGCAGATGCCAGGCCAAACCGGACTTGAGGGGAGGCAGCACAGGATCCGTGCAGACATCGTAGAAATACTTTTTTCCTGCAGCGGAAAAGCGGCTGTGAAAGTCAGCGGAAACTTCCTCGCATTCCATGATACGGATCGTCGCCGGAAGCTTCGTATTGAGAGCTGGGACCCAGTTGTAAGGATTCATCGAAGATCCAGCTGGTGGATCGAAATGTGCAATTTGACCTAGCGCATGCACTCCCGTGTCAGTGCGGCCAGAGCCTTGTATACGTATAGGCTCTTTTGCTACTTCCGCCAGCGCACCGTTTATTAGGTCCTGCACTGTATTTCCGCCTGTCTGGGATTGCCAGCCGAGGTAAGGTCTACCGTCGTAGGCTATGGTCAGCTTCATTCTCATAAACTCTCCTCCATCCAGCGATTCAGAATTTCAACGGCAGCTGCCTGATCTATCACGCCCTTCTGCTGATGCGCCTTCCGCCCTGCTGCCCGGAGTTTTTCCGATGCGTCCGCAGTGGTATAGGTCTCATCCACGAAAAACATCGGCAACCCTGGAATAGCGGCTGCGAGCTTCTTGGCAAAAACTCTGACCTTCTTGGCGGAATCCCCTTCGGAACCATCCAGCCGCAGCGGTAAGCCAACAATGAGTGTCTTCGATTTCCTGCCGGCGACGATTTTCAAAATTTCCTGAATCGGATCCGCAGAACCTGTTGGAACCGTAGCAACGGGATGAGCCATGATGCCGAAATCGTCGGTTGCGGCGATACCGATACGGGAATCGCCGTAATCTATGCCTAGAGCTGGATGTGGGGAATCGTTCAAGATGCCCGCAGGATCACCTGCCAGGCCTCCCTGCTGCAAGGAAGGAAATATTCAGCACGATTAAGCGTGAGGTTTACCTGATCCTCCCTTGAATGGTTCCCATGAGCAGGCAGAAACAAAAAGCTGCGGAGCAGCAGCAGCCCAATGCATTCGGTGCTTTGGATGCACTGGGAGATTTACCGTCCGGCCCCGAATCGGCAGCTCCAGTGGTTCCGATCAAAACCTCGAAACGTGGGCAGAAAAACACAAACCGTGGCCGTGTCGACATCACCCGCCAAACCGCACATCGCGGAGGAAAAGGAGTCACAGTAGCCAAAAACTTTACCGGCATAACCTTGGCCGAAAAACAGGATCTTGCGAAAAAGATACAAAAAGCCTGCGGTGTCGGTGGCACAGTGAAAGACGGCAACATCGAGATCCAGGGTGACAAACGGGATGAAGTGAAACGCATCCTAACAGAAGCTGGATTCAGGCCTGTATTTGCAGGAGGTTAGACCGCAATTTATTGCTTACCGGGATTCCATTGAATCCCTACTTCCCCGGGAAGAAACCTGTCTGGCTGCTACCGACTGAAGCCCCCGGAAACAAGAAATGGATGCTGGTTCATATTCGAGACCTCCCGATAGGTCGGATTGGTTAGCTATCAAATTCCCAAGAAAATTCTTGTTAGTTCACATTGGATCAGGTTCATTGAAGTTGGAAGTGGTCTGACAATCTGTTGGGTCCACCTCTGTCCCCCTCACCCCCCACCCCCCCCGAAGTATGATATTTCAATACGTTGGCACACCTATGCCTGGTGCCTCGAAAAATAAGGTAATTACCTCCGCCCTCTCCGCAATGGCTCTACTTTGCGGAGTCGCTTCAGCTCAGAACCTCTTGATTAACGGAGATTTCGAGAGTGATTACACAGGACGTCCTGCAATTGGCGGCCAACAGTTCTCGACCAACGTTCCCGGTTGGCAAACAACTGCCTCAGACGGTAAAATTGAGATCTGGGGTGATGGCTTCCGTGGCGTTAACTCAGCGAACGGCACCACTACTGCCACTGACGGAGGCGACTATTTCGCAGAAATCAACGCGACCCAAGTTTCAACACTCTTTCAGGACGTCACTTTCACCGAAGGTGGCTTAATTGATTACACATTCTTACACAGAGGACGTGGATACAACGATCCATCTACTGTCATAAATCCGGATAGATTGAATGATGTGATGACTTTTTCCATCACTGATCTAGGTGCCAACGGGACATATGACGCAACAGACACTGTCCTTTTCTCTCGCACCGTAACGACTGATAATATCAATGATTCCAATGAGTTCAATGGCTTCGCCCTCTACCAGGGTGTGGATATTGCGACTGCTATTGCAGGTGGAACCTACCGCTTCAGCTACGAAGCAGTGAGCACGGGTTCAGGCCTCGTGGCTTCCGGTAATTTCATCGACAATGCAGGCTTCGGTATCACAGGTGTCGCTATTCCCGAGCCTTCCAGCACCCTGCTTGTTATGATTGGATCGATCGCGGGTCTTGTAGGCTACCGTCGACGCTAGTCAGATTCAGACTTTTCAAAAACGCATGATCCCGATCATTCGGGGTCATGCGTTTTTTTTGTTATATGGTGAAGTGTGGAAATTGCTGAATATCCACACTCCCCGAAGCAAGCGAATCTTGATTCTTGTGTAGAAGGCGTTGTTTTGAAAAATCAGTTCATGACCGCTCCGGAAATCCAGCAATATATCGAAACCGCAATCAGCGCGAATTTTTCAGGCTACACAACAGAAGCCGGAGAGATGATGACGAGCGAAGGTGGTGACGGGCGTTTTTTCGGGAAAGTGGAAGCGACCATGTATTCCGGTTTACCCGGCGGGAAGGATGTTTTCCTCGCGATCGGGAAAACATCGAAACAGTTGCAGATCATCAAGCTTGGCGACTCGGAATCAGTGAAGCCAAGTGAGGCCGAACTGGATCTTTTGCTACTGAAAGAACTGGGTATCGAGAAAAAATAAGAGCGTTCCCCTGTTTGGGCCGCTCTTTGAAGTTTTTCTATTTTATCCGAGAAGTCCCATGCTCCATTTGGGAAATGGGTCTTTGAATGCTTTTTTCCACTTTTTCTGCGGAGAATTGAATTCCTCCGGGGTAAGTAGCGCGAACTGGAACATTTCTATCAAGACATCCTGATCCATACCGGTGCCGATGAGGACGATTTCCTGACGGCAATCGCCATTGGGCTCTTCCCAGACCGCTTCGATATCGCTGGTTTCTTCCGGCCATTGTTTCTTTGAAACCGCAGCCCAGAAATGGGCGGCGCATTGGTGCTTGCCGATGGCTCCGGCCTGCGACCAGTAGCCGGCGTATTTGAGACGGGTGGCGAGCCAGAAAATACCTTTGGAACGAATTACGCCGGGCCATTCCTGCTGGAAAACTTCGAAGAGCCGCTGCGGATGGAATGGAATGCGACTACGGTAGACAAAGTTTGAAATGCCGTATTCCTCCGTTTCAGGGGTGTGCTCGATAAGTGAGTCCAGCCAGCCTTTGTGTTGCTCGGCGAGCTTCTGATCGTAGAGACCTGTTCCCAAGACGGCATCGAGTGGAATTTCGGAATCCACGGTGTCGTAGATTTTCGCCTGCGGATTGAGCGCACGAATCATCCCATGGATGGTGTGGCGTTGTTCTTCGCTAACTAGGTCGGTTTTGTTGAGCAAAATAACGTTTGCGAAGTCGATCTGATCGCTGAGAAGATCTACTATGGTGCGCTCGTCTTCTTCGCCGATTGATTCGCCGCGATCCTTGAGTTTATCCACAGCGGTGAAGTCGCGGAGGAAATTGTAGGCATCCACCACGGTGACCATGGTATCAATTCCCGCGATGTCGCCGAGGGATTTTCCGTCCTCGTCCTCGAAGGTGAAAGTCTCGGCGACGGGCATGGGTTCGGAAACGCCGGTGGACTCGATGAGGAGGTGGTCAAACCGACCTTCCTTGGCGAGCTTGCCCACTTCTACCAAAAGGTCTTCGCGGAGTGTGCAGCAGATGCAACCGTTGGACATCTCGACCATTTTTTCCTCGGTATGCGAAAGTGAAGCATCGCCATTGCGGACGAGCGCGGCATCGATGTTTACCTCGCTCATGTCATTGACGATGACTGCGACGCGCTTGCCTTCCCGGTTGCGCAGTATGTGATTAAGAAGAGTGGTTTTCCCTGCTCCGAGAAAGCCGGAGAGGACGGTGACGGGGAGCTTGGAAGTAGTTGTTGTCATGAGAGAACGAATTTATAGGAGCTAGAAATTTCCACATAGAGTGCCGTGGAACATGAGGTCCGGGTGTCCGGCATTCAGGAATTCAGTCGGGCAGATGGCACTCTTCTCCCAACTCGCGGCGGGTGATTTCCAGAAGCTCGTCCGGATCGAGGTCCGGGCCGATGAGGATGGCGGAGGCCGGGACGCGAGGGCTGATGGGAACCTCAAACGGATCGCCCATGATTTCGACACCCACTCGCTCGAAGAGCCTGCGGATACCCGGCTCCCCATCGACAGTGGCAAGTGCTTTGGCGCGTATCACGCTAGGTGGAAGAGCGGCGAGCCATGACCAGATGGAGCTGCGACTCAAGCGATCAGGAAGAAGTATCTGGCAGCCGGTGAACTGGTGGGCTGTAGCGCGACCTTTGCTAGGTATAGGTGAAAAGAGTCGATCCCGCTGAGGTGGCTTGCGGTCCAGAAGCAGACGCATATCACGGCTCGCGGCCTTGGCTAGTTCCTCCGCCATTCGCTCGGGTGTAATCTCGCTGGCAGTAGGGTTGATCGCCCGGATCCTCTCGTAGAGGTGATTTCGCTCAATTTTGGAAATACCATCCGCATGACTCAGGTGGAAGTGACTGGCGGTCTCCAGCTGGAGCTCTTCTAGTGAGCGATAGGCTCCACGGTTCCCGAGGTTACGGGCATCAATCACGCAAACCTGCCAGCGGGGATTGCGGCGGAGTTTACTTTCCAAGAGTATAAAGGATTCAAGAAGAGGTATGGGATCAGCAGTTCCGTTGACCTCGACGAGTAGAATATCGTTGCGGGAGGCATTCGCGGAAATTGAGAGATCCACAAGGAATTCCAGCCCCTCGCAGCAGGCACACGAGGCGGCTATGGCCTCTACGGACGCAGCGGTATCTCGTAATGTCTCTGCATCGATGTGAGCATTTTCGTAATCATTGAGAATAACATCGGCGTTTACCTGCCATGGCTTGAGAGCGGTGAGAAGTTTACGGAGAAATGTTGTTTTCCCTGCTCCAAGAAACCCGGTGAGAAGAAGTAGCGGCTTGGTAAGCGGCAGAGGCCTTATATTTTCAGGAGCAGTGATCATTTACGGGCCTCTCTTTCTGCTTCCTGGAACCAGGAGATGACTTGGGCGAGGTAAGACTCACCGTATGTTTCCTCGAAGGATCTGGTGCTTGAATTTGTGGAGTCTCCAAGGGCGGCGATACGCTCACGGCAGTATGAGGCAGTGAGAGTGAGTCCGCAGGCGCCGGTTATGGCGTTCCGCCAATGGTTATAATTCGGGAAGGTGTGCATAAATTATTCGGTAATGGTTGTTTCCAGCAGGTCGAGGGACTCGATCCAGAAGACAGGTTTCATAGCGTGGTAACGCATGGTGTCCTCACCGGTACGAGTGGTGTAGAGGATGTTGCTGGGCTCCTCGACGAACTCTGCGAAGAGAGTTTCCAACACGTATTGCCGGACTTCTTCCGGGTGCGGAAAAGTAGGTATTGTGCCTTTGAGTGCATGCTGGCGTAGCGCCTCGATCACTGATTTCATATCCGTGTTTGAGAGCTCGATTCCGAGGCGGTGGGCGGAGCGCTCGTGCTCGCCCACGATGACAAGGAGCCGCTTGAGGATGCGGGAATTCTCGCGGTTGGCGTCTTCGATCTCCGGGACTTCGATGGGAATTTCGGAATGGAGTCCCAAGTCTGTGGCGAGGCCGGGATCGTTGGCGGTGCCGCTGATTTGCCGGCGGATAGGTGGCGTATTTTGGGAACCACTCATGCAGATACCTGACGGCTGAAATTCTTCGCTCGGGATACCTTTCCCGGATTTTCGAGGAGCAAGTGAAGCCAGGCAACCGAGTTTTCCGGAGTTAACCAAGGTTTGGATTTGGAAAGGGATTTGTAACTGCGGTAGCAATTCGTGCGATAAGCGCTTCCCATTTCGGCAGATACCCAAGCCTCGTGTTCCAGCCACCATTCGAGAAATGGAGTGAGGACCAGAATATCCTCAAACAAATCCACACTGGAAATCAGTTCCTTTGGCCATTTACCTGGAATCGGCGGTTCCAAGCCTTGCCAAAGAAAGCATTTACCAGTGTTCCGGATGAACATAAGGCCGGGACTTCCGGCGCCCGGGAGCCATCCCACGCAGGATCCATGCAGAAAAATAGATCCTCCCTGCCAAGGTAGAGAATAGCAACTGGTCCCCTTAAGTCCCAACGAAGGTGATTTCTGAAAACCACTTTTCTGGAACAGGTTTCCCGACGAAACCGATGCATCCATACCCCAGAAAAACATTTGCTGGGTGAAGGCAGCGGCTAGATCTCGAAGTAACGCCGTGGATCTTTGCGAACCTACTACAGGAGGCAGATTGCTTTCAAATTTCATAAACGCAAGTTATTCGCATTAACACCTAATGCAAGTAACTTGTGTTAGTTAGGATATTTTTGGAATCTTCACTCAGGCTTTCAGCAGCATCCAGACGGATATCGCCATCATCATGAGGTTTTCAGTAAGTGAGATAAACCCAAGAGGCACCTCACTTCCCCCCCCAACACAGGCACAGTTCAGGTCCCGTTTTTCGATATAAACAGCCTTGATCACAGAAACAGCACCGATAGTGCTGACTATCAGCGCAGCAGGCGCCGCGATCCAGGTAAACAGTCCGGCGATCATCAGGATCCCTGCGCCAGCCTCCACAAATGGGTAAACATACGAATACGGAACGTAGCGGCGGGCCACGAGATCATATTGAACGAATCCGGTAGCAAACGACATGAGGTCCTGGATTTTCAGGATGCCAAGCACACACATGCTGAAAGCTATAAACAGCTCGATGATGCGAACAAGATCAAGTGAGCCCTGCAGCGCCCACGTGGTTGTGATAGCCATGAGAAATGTAACGGCGAACACAGCCAATACCGGCTGGTAGGTTTTCCCTTCCTTCGGATCCGGGCCTAGCCCAAGATGCTCGCGGAGCTGGTCATAACCACCAATCCTCTCGCCTTCCACAAAGATCTGTGGAGTCTCGTCGTAGCCGTTTTCCTCTTTATAGGCCTTGTTCGCATCCTTCGTTTCCAGGTGCTTGTCTTCTATATTGTAGCCATTTCTCTTCAGCAGATCGAAGGCTTTGATCCCCCAAGGGCATAGATGCTTCGGGGTGACCATACGGTAGATTGTTGCGGATTTGTGTTTCATAATTTTAAGTTGGTAAATATTGCAAAACGCAAGCTTGGGTAGAAACAGGCCTACAATTTTTAAACATTTGTCGACACTGGCGTAGCGTCCCCTGCATCAATTGCAAATCTTAGGCCAAGACGGCCCAAGGCGACGGTGTGGCCACCGGTTCAAAATCTGAGGGTAAACCCAGCACCCACTCCGTATGTGGTATCCCAAAGCGCAGTGGCGGAGACATATTGAGTCAGGATATATGAGAGCCCGGCTTGGTAGGACCAGTCTTCCATAGTGTCGTATTCCACCTCTCCGAAAATCCCAAGGCGCGGGGTGATCATGAGTTCGCGCTCGAGCGCGAAACGCGCTTCGCCGTCATCATCGATCCATGCCTGAGACATGAAATTTCCGGGAAGCAGATAGCGGATACCAGCGATGAGACGCTCGTCCTCGCGGGTGGAATTCATTCCTTCCGCGTAAACCCCGGCAAAGACGGTGGTGAAGCGGTTGAAGTAGCGGCCGTAGGTAAGATCTGTTTCCCATTCCGTGCCTTCGACTCCATCCCAGCCGGCTTCCCAGTTCAGCATGAGGATGTTCTGAGGATCAGAAAAGGTGATTGTTCCTTGGGTCTCATTGCTGAGCACATCCGCGAATCCATAGAAGAACCATGGATTGTTCTCCACATAGATTTCCTCACGGACGGCTTCTGTTTCCGCGTCCACGGTGAAGCTTTCGTATTCCACCACGCGGGCCATGCCGCTCATCATGTGGTAGAGCAAGTGGCAGTGGAAAAACCAATCGCCCGGCTCATCCGCCATAAACTCGATGACGGTGGTGGTCATCGGTGCGACATCGACTGTGTGCTTGAGCGGTGAGCGTTTCCCTTGGCCGTTGATGACGCGGAAGAAATGGCCGTGAAGGTGCATCGGGTGGTGCATCATGGTGCGGTTGATCATGATGAAACGGATGACTTCCCCTTCGCGGATGATGATGTCGTCCTCTGGCTTGATCGGCTTGTTGTTGATCATCCAGACGTAGCGGTTCATGTCGCCATCGAGGGTGAGGCGGAAGTCACGTCGTGGCGCGCTGGAGGGAAACGAGGTATCCTTGATGGCTCGGAGTTTCTTGTAAGGTGGAAACGGGCGCTGCTCTGACATCATGGAGTCTGTGGCAAGCATGGGTGACTTTGCTGCATCCTCCCGGAGAAGGAAATCATACCAGACTGGCGGGTTGTGCTTCACTCCCTTGTCTTTGTTCATCTCCGGCATGGAGGGCATGTCTTTCATTCCCCTCATTTTCGAATGATCCATCTTCGGCTTTTTCATCTCCGAGTGATCCATTTCCGACATTTCCATCTCGTCCATCTTCATCCCTGAGTGATCCATGCCTTCCATCGCCATATGCATCTTCATGGTTTTTCCGTGATCCATTTCGCCCATGGGCATGTCCATACCGCCCATGTTCATGCCCGGCTTATCGAATTTTCCGGCATCCACATCGCGATCCGGCATGCCCATGGTTCCAGCTGGAGTGAGGGCAAAGGCGTTCTTCCAGTTGAAGCCCATCATGGTGTCATAGACAAATGGTTTGGGTAGATCGGCCACTGGTTTGCGATCACCCGATCCGATCCAGAGCGAGCTGTGTCCGGAGCCGTCGTGGGCGGTCGCGCGGAACTCATAGGCACCGTTTTCGGGGACTTTGACCAGCACGTCGTAGGTTTCGGCGACTCCCATGAGTATGGGTTTCGTCATTTTCAAAGGCTCCACTGCCTGTCCATCCGCCGAGACGATTGTCATGGGGCCGCCTGCGTAGCTGAGGTGAAAAAAGGTGCTGGCCGAGCCATCGATCACGCGCAGTCGGACGGTTTCGTCTGGATTGGCGTTGAGGGTTTCCTCGGGTTTTCCGTTAACGAGGAAGGCATCGTAAGCGACATCGGCGAGATCCATCGCAGGCATGCGCATGGCTTCGCGCTGGAAATATTCGCTGAGTTTTCCTGTCTTCACCGCTCCGAGCACGCTTTGCGCGGTTCTCTTTTCGACTCCGAAAAACTCGGAACCTCGGCGCAGGTTGCGGAGGATTTCCATGGGATTTTTGTTCGTCCAGTCAGATAGCAGGACGACGTGGTCTCGATCCTCTCCATGGGATCTTTCCCTCGGAAGTATGACCATGGAGCCGAAAACCCCGCGCTGCTCCTGCATCCCGGAATGCGAGTGATACCAGTAGGTGCCGGTCTGGCGGATGGGGAAACGGTAGGTGAAGGTGGTGCCGGGTTTGATCGGCGGATAGGTGACGAATGGAACTCCGTCCATGTTATTGGGAAGCAACAACCCGTGCCAGTGGACGGAGGTCGGCATGGTCATCTCATTGGTGACATGAATCACGGCGGTATCGCCTTCGGTGAAACGCAGGACGGGACCGGGGATGCCGCCGTTGATGGTCATGCCTTTTACTGCTTTACCGGTGATGTTCACCTCCTGGTTGGCGATGGTGAGGTTGTATTCGACGACTTTCGCGGAAACAAAAGTTGTTAGAAATGTCAGGGTCAGGATGATGATTTTCATAATCGGTGGGTTTTTCAGAGGGTTTTGCGGAGTCTGAGGGCGTTGAGGATGACGGAGAGAGAGCTGAAGCTCATGGCGGCTCCGGCGATCATCGGGCTAAGAAGAGTGCCGGTGATCGGGTAGAGGATGCCGGCGGCGATGGGGATGCCGATGGCGTTGTAGGCGAAAGCGAAGAAGAGGTTCTGGCGGATGTTTTTCATGACCCCACGGCTGAGGGCTATGGCTTTGGCGATGCCGTCGAGGTTGCCTTTTACGAGGGTGATGGCGGCGCTTTCGATGGCGACATCGGTGCCGGTGCCCATGGCGATGCCGACCTGGGCTTCGGCGAGGGCGGGCGCGTCATTGATGCCGTCGCCGGCCATGGCGACGACTTCGCCTTTGGCTTTCAGATCGCGGACGAGTTGGATTTTGTCGGCGGGGCTGAGGCCGGCGTGGATCTCATCGATGCCGAGTTTTTTGCCTACTGCTTCGGCGGTGTGGATGTTGTCACCGGTGGCCATGATGATGCGGATGCCCTGTTCGTGGAGGACTTTGATGGCGGCGGCGCTGGATTCCTTGATGGGATCGGAGATGGCGAGGATGCCCTCGGCCTGCTTGTCGCGGGCGATCCAGACGATGGTTTTCGCTTCGCTCTGGAGGCGGGTGGCTTCGGTTTCGAGGTCTTTGGTAAAGGTGATGCCGGAGTCTTCGAGGAATGACTTTTTCCCGACACGTATAGTTTTCCCGGAGATGGTTCCGCTGACCCCGCCGCCGGTGGTGGATTGGAAATCGGTGCTTTCGGGGATCTGGAGTTTTTCGTCCTTCGCAGCGTTGACGATGGCTCGGGCGAGGGGGTGCTCGGAGCTTTCTTCGAGGGCGGCGGCATCGCCGAGGAGGGCGTCCATGTCGGCTCCTTCGATGACGATCATGTCGGTGACGGCGGGTTTGCCTGCGGTGAGGGTGCCGGTTTTGTCGGTGATGAGGACGGTGACTTTTTCGGCAGTCTCGATGGCCTCGGCATTTTTGATGAGGATGCCTTTTTCCGCCGCCTGGCCGACTCCGACCATGATGGACATGGGGGTAGCGAGGCCGAGGGCGCAGGGGCAGGCGATGATGAGGACGGCGACGGCGTTGACCATGGCGAAGGCCATCGCGGGATCGGGGCCCCAGATCGACCAGATGATGAAGGTAGCGACGGATGCAGCCAGAACGATAGGGACGAAGAACGAAGCGATGGTGTCGGCCATTTTCTGAATGGGCGCGCGGCTGCGTTGTGCCTCGGAGACCATGGTGACGATCTGGGAAAGCAGGGTTTCGCTGCCGATTTTTTCGGCTTTCATGACGAAGGAGCCGGTTTGATTCACGGTGGCGCCGATGACCTTGTCGCCGGTTTGTTTGGTGACGGGAACCGGCTCGCCGGTGATCATGGATTCATCAATGTGGCTGCTGCCCTCGGTGATGCTGCCGTCTATGGGGATCTTTTCGCCGGGACGGACGCGGAGCAGGTCGCCTTTTTTGATGTGCTCGATGGGGACTTCTTCTTCCTCGCCTTCGGTGAGGCGGTGGGCGGTTTTTGCGGCGAGGCCAAGCAAGGATTGGATTGCCTGGCCGGTGCGGCTGCGGGCGCGGGCTTCTAACAATTGTCCGAGTAGGACGAGCACGGTGATGACGGCGGCGGCTTCGAAGTAGAGGCCGACCTCGCCATCCATGCGGAATGTATCAGGGAAGATCTGTGGAATGAATACCGCCACGGTGCTGTAGAGCCATGCCGCGCCGACGCCGATCATGATGAGGGTAAACATGTTCAGGCTGCGGGCGGTGATGGAGCGCCAGCCTTTCACGAAGAAAATGCCGCCCGCCCAGAAGACGACTGGAGTGGCGAGGATGAATTCGATCCATTTCGAGATGGAGCGTGGGATGGCGTTGTGGAGATTCAGTCCGGGAATCATGCCGCCCATGGCGAGAAGGAGAACGGGAAGGGTGAGGGCGGCGGCAATCCAGAATTTCCGGGTCAGGGAACGGATTTCCGCTTGGGAGTGTTCGTCGCCATCGACCGGTGACATCGGCTCCAGGGGCATGCCGCATTTCGGGCAATCGCCGGGGGCGTCCTCGATGACTTCCGGATGCATCGGGCAGGTGTAGAGAGTTTGTCCGGGGATGGCTGGGACTTGCTCCAACGCCATGCCGCACTTGGGGCAGTCTCCGGGTTTATCGGAAATCACCTCTGGGTCCATCGGGCACGTCCACTGATCGGGACGCGCTTTGGTCTCGGCGGGGTCGATCTTGTGATCGTGGTTTTTGCAGCAGTCGTGTTGTTGTTTATTTTTCATGGGAAAATTTTTGTGAGATTTCTTTCACAAGGCAGAAGAGGACGGGGACGACGAACATGGTCATGAGTTCGATAAACATACCACCGAAGATGGGGACGGCCATGGGGACCATGAGATCGGAGCCGCGGCCGGTGCTGGTGAGAACTGGTAAAAGTGCCAGCAAGGTGGTGGCGGTAGTCATCAGGCAGGGGCGGACACGACGGAGGCCGGCCTCGAGAGTTGCCTCCCGGATTTCAGCTGTGCTCGTGGGTTTCAGCTCTTCGAATTTCTGTCGGAGGTAGGTGGAAATGACGACGCCGTCATCGGTGGCGATACCAAATAGGGCGAGGAAGCCTACCCAAACTGCGGTAGAGAGATTCACCGGACCCGTATTGAACAGATCCCCGACGTGATGGCCGAATACCTCGAAATCGAGGAAACCCGGCCTTCCGTAAAGCCAGAGCATGAGAAAGCCACCGGCCCATGCAACTGCGACTCCGGTAAAGACAATGAGTGTGGTGCTCACGGATTTGCTATCCAGGTAAAGCAGTACGAAAATGACTCCAAGGCAGAGCGGAAGCATGATCATGAGGGTGCGGTCAAATTCGAGGGCGGCTTCATAGTTCCCGGCAAAGTCATAACGGATTCCCTCCGGGCGGATAAGTTTCCCCTCCCCTTCCATCTTCAACAGGTAGTCTCTTGCCGCCTCCACCACATCCACTTCCGCTGTGCCGGGCTCCGAGCCGAAGGTGACGTAGCCTGTGAGGAAAGTATCCTCAGCCTTGATCATTTGCGGACCGCGGACATAGCGGATATCCGCTAGCTGGGAGAGCGGGATCTGGGCCCCTTCCCTGGAGTCCACCAAAACATCTTCGAGCGCTTCCAGCGTATCGCGGTCCTCTCGGGTGAAGCGGACCTGAACCATGAACCGCTCCCGCCCCTCGATCGTTGTCGTGACCATTTTCCCTCCAATGGCCGTTTGAATCGTTTCGTGGACATCCGCGATATTTAGCCCGTAGCGGGATGCCGCCGCCCTGTCCGGCACGATTTCCAGGTAGGGTTTCCCCACAATACGATCGGCATTGACGGTGCTGGTGGAGAGACCGGGGATTTCTCCGCTTCGCAAATGCCTTTCCACTTCCAATCCGAAGTTTTCGATTTCTTCGAGGGATTCACCTTTGATTTTCAGGCCCATTGGAGCGCGCATCCCGGTGCGTAGCATTACCAGACGGGTTTCGATGGGTTGCAGCTTTGGTGCTCCCGTGATGCCCGGTATACGTGTGGCAGTTTCAATCTCGGCCCAGATATCCGCGGGCGATTGAATATGTGGTCTCCATTGGCGGAATGGGACGCCGTCCTTGTCCACGATAAGGTTTCCCTCTCCATCGTAGGAAAACTCGCCGTTTTCACGGGTTCTGAATTTCAGAATGCGTCCTTTGCTGTCGGATTTATATTCGGAAACGTAGTTGATGACCGTCTCGATCATGGAGATCGGCGCGGGATCCAGGGGAGTTTCCGCACGTCCGATTTTCCCGACCACCTGGCTTACTTCAGGGATAGCATGAATGGCAGCATCTGTGATGCGCAGCGCTTCCCGTGCCTCATCGATCGATGCGTGTGGAGCAACGGTGGGCATATAGAGAAATGAGCCTTCGTCGAGTGCAGGACGGAATTCGCGGCCAAGCCCCGGGAATTTCTGCGAGGCATCCACCCAAAGGCGGGTCTCGGTGACTCCTTTCCCGAATGTGTCAGGAATGAAAGAGAAGACCCGCGGAAACCCAAGCCAGATGCAGAGCGCGGAGATCAGAAGGAGCAGCGGAGCGGAAAGGAAAAGTGCTTTGTGATTCAGGCACCATTTGAGGATGCTTCCGTAGGTCATTTCAAAAATGCGGAAAATCCCGAGCAGACCACCGACCGCTAAGATCACAAAAATCAAATTAAAGAAATCCGAGCGATCATGCCCGAGCGGCATCCAATCGATAGCCAGAAGGCAGGCGATGAGAAATGCCACGATGAAATTCACCGCAACAATACCGATCCGGAGAGATTTCCCGGAAACGAACAGAGGTGTGAGAATCCCGAGAGCCAGCGCGATCAGCCCGATGCCAAGCCAAAGTGAGAATGCGAAGGCAAAGAGCCCGGCAATGGCGAGCAAGGCAGCGGAAAGCGTGCGGCGGTTTTTCACCCAGCCGGGGAGAACGCCGAAGAGCAGATGCGCAACCGGCGGGATAATGGTCAGAGCCACGATGATCGAGGCGATCAGGGCGAAGGATTTTGTATATGCCAACGGCCGAAATAGGCGGCCAGCCTCACCGACCATTGTGAACACGGGTAGAAAGCTCACGACTGTCGTGGCAACGGATGTGGTGACCGCACTCGCGACTTCGGTGACCGCACGGTAAATCACAGCAGAGCGCGGCTCGTCCTCCGGGGCTTCATCCAGATGCCTGAGAATATTTTCCGTGAGGACAATTCCCACATCGACCACCGTTCCAATGGCAATCGCGATGCCTGAAAGGGCGACGATATTCGCATCCACGCCGGCGAGTTTCATGCTGATGAACGTGATGAGAACGGCCAGCGGGAGCATGGCGGAAATCAGGATACTGGTACGTAGATGCAGCACCATGACCACCACCACGATGATGGTGACCAGAACCTGCTGATAGAGTGCCTCATCGAGGGTATTTAGCGTTTCATTGATCAGCCCGGAGCGGTCGTAAAACGGCACAATGGTGACCTGCGAGGTAGTGAGCCAACTAGGCCAGGCGCTGCGGTCATTGGATTTCGTAAACTCCAGCCAGGAGGCCGCGGATATGGGATCGAGCGGGTTCTCTATATTCTTCCGCCCAGCGAAGTCCAGGACCTCAGATTCGGTAGTTTTTTCCCAGTCGATGAGAGCCTTCACTGGCAGGGCATTTTCTAGGTCGGAGATGCGCTGCTTTGTATTCCGAATGGCTTCCAGCGGATTTGCCCCGTAGCGGGCCACAACTACGCCGCCGACAGCATCGGCACCATTCACATCCAGTGCGCCACGGCGTATCGCGGGGCCGAGGGTCACTTCCGCCACATGCTTCACAAGGATAGGAGTATTTCCACGCACAGCGACGACAGCCTGATTGATATCCTCCACTTTCTCTATGTATCCGGTGCCACGGAGGAAGTATTCCACACCATTGACCGCGAGATTCCGGGCACCGATTTCCTGGTTCGATTTCCGGACAGCATCGGTTACCTGCGCGAGCGTAACATTCTGCGCACGGAGTTTTTCTGGATCCACATCCACCTGGTATTGTTTCTGGAAACCACCGATGGAGGCGACTTCAGCTACCCCTCCTGCGGAAAGCAGCGAATAGCGCACCTGCCAATCCTGAATGGAGCGAAATTCGTCGAGATCCCATCCACCGGCCGGTTTCCCATCGGGATCGCGCCCTTCCAGCACATACCAGAAAACCTGGCCAAGCCCCGTGGCATCAGGACCGAGCGATGGTGTGGCATCGGCAGGAAGCAGATTGGACGGCAGGGAATTTAATTTCTCCAGAATTCTGCTTCGGCTCCAGTAGAACTCCACATCTTCCTCGAAAATCAGATAGACGTATGAGGCGCCGAACATCGAGAAAGAGCGAACCTCCCTTACCCCCGGCACACCGAGCAGCGAAACCGTCATCGGGTAAGTGATCTGATCCTCCACATCCTGCGGAGACCGCCCCTGCCACTCGGTGAAAACGATTTGCTGGTTATCACCGAGATCCGGGATGGCATCCACGGAAACCGGATCCCGGGGATAGTTTCCCGTATCCCAATCGAACGGAGCCACACGGATCCCCCAGCCAATGAAGAAGGCTAGAAGTAGAAAGACGATAAGCTTCTGGTGAAGACAGAAATGGATGAGCTTGTTCATTTAAAAAATGGCTTGCGCCGAAAATCAGTGGATTCCTTTCAGGTATCTAACTACTTCCCGAGTGAGAGAGTCTCGGTGATGGAGCCGCAATCGAGCATTGAGGCACCGTAATACGGATTGAGAACCTGCGGTACGGATGAGAGCCAATCCGCGCCCTTGTTGCTACCGACCATCGGGCAGTGTATGACGTAGGCGTTTCCGATACGGTCTAGACCGTTTGCGCGAATTTGCGAAATAAGTTCGTTGCTGATCTCTTCGAATGCCGCTCTCTGGACTTTCAAATCAGTGGAATTTGAAATTAGTACGGCCGGCTCCCTGAGCTCTGCTGTATCGGCAGCTTCGCTGAAATCGAGCGCAGCTGCGGCAGCTAGTCCCGGATCATCGGCGGCAAGAGCCTTGGCAACAGGAAGGTAAGCTTCCACCAGCATTTGAAGCCTTGCAGCGGTGGCTTGATCCACAGGCGAGACCGCCATCGCACCCGAAGGTAACCCGAGGTATCGCCCTGCTTCTTCGACTGACCGGCGCACGATCGATTTCGCGCCCGTCGGGTTCTCAGGTAGTTGTTTTGTTGCGTTTTGGAGATCGATCCGGAGTCGGTTTGAAAATTCTGTCCAAAGTCCCAGAAGTTCCGGCTGGAAGGTATCGGTGGAAACCTTCTCCACAGCCATTTTCATAGTGGAAATCTCACCTGCGATGACTGCGGATTCCCCCGCCCTTTGCAGCCGCCCGAGCGCACGAAGAACTGGCTGCCACTGACCTGCGAGATCCTCGGGTGCCTCATGCGCCGGCTTCTCAACCAACCCTGCATCCGGATTCATCATCGATGGCCGTGCCTTGAGTTGGAGTTCGGAGTCGAGCTTGAATGCTCCATTGGTCACGACGAGTTCACCTTCCGCGAGCCCGATCATGACAATTTGTCGCGAACCAAGCTTTGCCCCCAGCAGGATTTCCCTCCCTTCAAAGACCGGATCCACACCCGGCACCCGCACATAGACAACGGCACGCTCCCCGGTCCTGAGAATTGCTGATTCCGGTATGGTCACCAGCTGATTTTCGCTCCCCATACCCGGTGGTATCGATGAGGCCATGACCTTGGCGCTGGCGAACATACCGGGTTTCATTTTATCCTCCGGGTTCTCAACATCGACTCTGACCTGAGCTACCCGCTTGAGGGGATCTATGAGGTGATCGATATATGCGATTTTCCCCGAAAATACTTCGCCAGGTATAGCTTCGATAGTGAAGTCGACCTCCAGCCCTTCGGTCATTAATGGGAGTTGGTCCTCATAGACTTCGAGATTCAGCCAGACTGTGGAGTGATCCGAAATGGTGAACAGTTGCTGGCCGGTTTTAATATAATCCCCCTGATTAACCAATTTTGCAGTGACCCGGCCGGATTGTGGAGAGCGGATAATAATCCGATCCGATGGATTTTCCGCAGTGAGAATCGTTGAGATTTCCTGAGGTGAAATTTCTAGTAATTCCAGCTTTCGCAATGCTGCTTCATAAATTTTGCGACGTGTGTTCCGGAGCGTGGCCGGACCTACAGTCATCGCATCCCGTGCCTCGATGAGCTCCCTCTGCGCGAGGTAAATTTCAGGAGAATATAACTCAGCCAATGGATCTCCCTCGTGGACGTGAATTCCCGTGTAGTCGATGAACAGTCTCTCGATACGACCGGCGATGCGGCTACTGATCGAGGTGGTCAGGCGTTCGTTGTGAGCTATTCGCCCGAAGACCGAAATCGCGTGATGATCATTTTCCGAAAGTGCTACAACCGGCGAAACACGAAGATCCAGCAGCGCGGAAGCCTCCGGGCTTACAGAAACCTGGCGTAGGCCGCCGGCTTCTCCTCCCTCCAGTGGAATCAGGTCCATTGCACAAATCGGGCAAAGCCCGGGCGCCGGCTGGCGGATCTGGGGGTGCATGGAGCAGGTCCATACCGTCTCCGAAGCGGAATTGCCTGCGGTGGAATCGGATTTCTCGGAAGCTGGAAGTCCGAACCACCACCCGAAAACAAACAGAGAAATCGGGATGAGGATTGTGATTAGTTTCCGTGGAGCGGGAAACCTGGAAGGAAGAAATTTTTTCATAAGGCAGCGGCGGCTTCTAGTGTTGCGATTGCTTTGCCGAGTTCGGCGCGGCTTTTGATAAGCTGGAGTTGGTAGGTAAGGATCTCGCGCTGTGTGCCGATGACATCAGTGAACGAACTTTCACCGGAGGAGTAACCGGTGAGTGTCACCTCCCCTGCCTGTTTTGCGGATGGAATGAGACGATCCTGATAGAGAGCTGTGACTTCACGGGCGGTTTTCGCGCGAAAGTAGGCGTCTTCCACGCGGTAACGAATCTCGGCGCGTGAGGACTGGAGAAGTGCTTCTGTTTCCGCAATACCGGCGGAGGCCTCGCGGACCATGGCTCTGCGTGGCTCCTGCCAGAGCGGGATGTTAAAACCAAGGGTGGCAAAGACCTGGTCACGTCCATTCGAGCTCCCGGCCAGTCCGGATCCTGAAACGGGCGAATATGTCACGCCCACCGTAGGATCGGGGAAACGCTCCAATTTTGCTTTGCGGAGTCGTTCGTTGAAAGCACTCACCCGTTGCTCGGCAGCGTTGATATCAGGATGGGTTGCTTCGGCACGGGCAATGAGGCTGTCCAGGCTGGAAGTGGCGGGGATAGAAGGCGCGCGCGGCGATGGCAACGTGGATCCGGCCGGGCGGTTCAGCAGGGAATTAATCCGTGCTTTCGATGATGACCTGACTTTTTCGAGATCTTTCAAGTCGCGGTCGAGTATCGAAATCTCGTTATCTATCCGTAACTGATCCGCTTGTGCAGCGGAGTCGGCTTCTATCCGCGTGGCTATGATTTCTTTAATGGAAGACAGGAGTCCGCGATTTTCCCGGGTAAATGAGATGGTCTGCTCTGCGAGATAATAGTCCCACCAGGCGCTTTTGACCTGTTCGGAGACCTTCAGTGCCATGGCATCCGCCTCTGCACGGACGGCAGCAGCTTCATGACTGGCGGCGCGGCTGGCGGCATTACGCTTCCCGGGCAAGGGAATTTTCTGCGATGCACCGACCATTCCTTCTACCCGCCCTGCTGCTGTTTCCGCCATGGACCCACCCGAAATGCTGGCCATGGGATCAGGCAAAGCTGCTTCCTGCGGGACTTTTGCCTCCATACGTTCCGCCCGATAGCGTAGTGCTACAATGGCTGGATTGTGTTGGGCTGCCAGTTCGGCAAGTTTATCCGGACTGCCGGAGCCTACCGAGTAAATCCGTGGACTGAGCTTTTCCGCAGGGATTTCCGAAGCGCTGTAAGCCGAGCTTCCAGACGGGCCCTCCGCGGTATCCGCACAAGATGCGAGCACGAGGGAGACCAGCAGAACAGAAAGCTGTTCCGGTAGATATTGGAATTTCATGGAGTAAGTGGAGCCAGCGCGCTTTTCGCACGCCGGCTCCTCAAGGGTTCGATTCCTATTTGGCTGCAGTCTCGATTTTCTCAAGATACTGGGCGGAATTTTCTTCAAATTCTGGGACACAGGATTTGCAGCAGAATTTCACTTCCTGTCCTTCGTAGTTCTTCACCACCGGCTCCCCCATGGAGCCAAGTTTTTCACCGGAAACCGAGCAGACCTCCAATGGATACGGAGTGGCGGCTTCCACTTCCACAGTGGATTCTGCTTCTTTATTGCAAGAAATAGCTGAGATTGACGCAAAAGCGACGAGAGAGATTTTGATGATATTTTTCATAATTTTACTAATTGATCGTTAAGGAGTTACGAATCAGAAACTCATAGTGAATTTCTCTGAATTCGATGGTAGTCGGGCTCAAAAAAGAGCTTCTGCAACTACAGGTAGCCTGCGCCGAAGACGTGCAGACAGAATGAGGGCGCAATACGCCCGCGATTTAACAATCAGATAGTAAAGCGGCAGTATGACACGGAGATAGAAACTCCGGCGTAGCCTGAAAATCCTTTAAACGAAGCCGAGCAAATTTGCTCGGAGAGTGGTCCCGCGCGAGTCTCGTTTCCGGTGACCTCCGGCTCGGAATGATCCACGAAAGAGGGTTTCGTGTCCTTACTCGAAGGAATCGCCGGAAGAGGAGGCTTCTGATCATCCGTGGAGCTCGCGCACGGGCACTGGTCAACTAAATCACAACAGCCACACGTAGTGGCATGTCGGACAGTATCCGTGTTAGCTGCGAATGAAATACCACCAAAAACCGATACCTGAAGTAATACTCCAAGTAGGATTGCGGTAAACCGGCGGAAAGTCATTGCAGTTGGTAGAGTGATCTTCTGTGGAAATATTTCAAATATTTTTTACACTCTACCAAACGCGCTGACCAGTTCTTCAATAACCTCGTCCTGCATGGGAGTGATCGCACCAAGCGGCTTCGCCTGAATAATAGCTTCCGCGGTAGCCTCCAGAACTTCCAACCGATCGAAAGCATCTAGAACCGTCTTCCCCGCCACGAACGCCCCATTGTGATCAAGGAGCGCGACGGGATTATCCGGTCCCATTGCCTGAGCTACCTTCTCCGGAGCAGTCAGCACATCTTCAAAAGGAATTTTCGGGACATCTTTCAGGAAAAGATAACTCTCGGGAATCGTGCGGGTATCAAGGACTTCCTTACTGATACTGAAAGCTGTGGCACTTACCGGCAGCGCATTGATGACCGCGTTCATTTCCGGATGTGCTGCATAAATCGCCGCATGCAGATGTACCGCTCTACTTGGACGAGTCCCCGGCGGGCAGCAGCCATCACGAACAACTATCAGGTCTTCAATATCAAGGGAACGCCTGTCCACCCGGTATGGAGTTATTAGGAAAGAGTTTCCATCAATGCGCGCAGATAGACTCCCCCATGTGCTGGTGACCAGGCCGTGTTCATAGGCGCGATGCATGAAATCACAGATTTCCTTGCGTAGTTCCCGCTCACGACTGCACGGAGCCTTTCCCGGTGCGGTTGGTAAATCCGGCAACCTAGCCTCTGCCAGACTCATTCCTGCGTCATCGATAGTTTTGAAGTCACCCAGATTACTGGCCTGGATGATTGTTTTCGCTGTGAACTCGAGTGTTTCAAACCGCTTGAACACATCTGAAAGTGCGTCTCCTCCTACGACTACGCCGTGATTTTCAAGGACCACACAGAGCGTATCGTCCGATTTCGCAAACTCAGCCGCGATGTTATCGCCGAGTTTCTGACTCCCGGGCAGTGCATACGGGGCAAAGGCTACCTTTCCACAAACGTTCCAGGCCTCCGGAAAAACGCGGGTATCCGGTACTTGTCCGCAGATACTGAAACTTACCAGCGCACTGGGGTGGGCATGGATGATCGCTTTGATATCCGGGCGAGCTCGATAGATGCTCAAATGGAAAGGGCACTCTGAGGAAGGCGGATGGGGTCCCTCGAGTTGCTCACCGTCTAGGGAAACCTTCGCAATATCCCTCCGGGTAAGACTCCCTTTGTCCACGCGTGCCGGCGAAATCCATATATTACCATCCTCATCACGAACGGAGATATTCCCTCCGGATGTAGTCGTCATTTCCCGCCCGTAGATACGGGCCATGGTAAGCTGAATCTGATCGCGGGGATGGAGTAACTCGAAATTCATATCCACCAGCTTGTCTGGAAGATCCACGGATGCCAGAAAGATTTCACCGAAAAACTCTCTCCCTGAGGGGAGCTTGCTTTGAGCTTTGTTTTCCTATGTTCTAATGGGAAATGAAAATTTTCCTCTTCTTTTGGCTTCTTACGCTTGGTCTCTGCTCCGGCGGAACCGGGGAAAAAATAGTGGGCGCGGCACGCGAACAGATCGGAGTGACTGTGAAATATGATCCGGCTTACGTGAGCATGGATTATCCGGGAGGAGATATTTCCCGTGAAAGCGGAGTCTGCACGGATGTGGTGATCCGTGCATTGCGAGATGGGCTGGAAATGGACCTTCAAAAGCTCGTTCATGAGGACATGAAAGCCAATTTCTCGAAATACCCGAAAATATGGGGACTCTCGGGAACCGATAAAAATATTGATCACCGCCGCGTGCCCAATCTGATGGCTTTTTTCACCAGAAAGCATCAGAAGCTCCCTGCAAATAGTAAGTTCCAACCGGGTGACATAGTGACTTGCACTGTGCCCCCAAACCTACCACACATAATGATTGTAAGCGATAAGGCCGATTCAAAAGGGCTCCCGTTGGTGATCCACAACATCGGCAGTGGCACCCGCGAAGAGAACCGTCTGCAGAGCTTTCCAATGACCGGACACTACCGTTTGAACGATTAGAAACTGAATCGGAGCTTGATATTCTTTTAAAAACAGTGCAATGGTCCGCGTTCCCGCGGAAAGTCGCGGATTTCTTTTATGGACACACCTCCCTTTTCCGAACTCGGGTTGCCCGAGGACCTGCTCGCCGCGATTGAGAAACTCGGCTATGAAAAGCCTTCTCCAATTCAGGCAAAAAGCATTCCTCCCGCACTAGAGGGGAAAGATATTCTCGGCCTTTCCGCGACTGGATCCGGCAAAACAGCCGCCTTCGCACTGCCTGCTCTCACAAAAATCGACGTTAACGAACGCTACCCACAGGTTCTTATCCTGTGCCCGACCCGCGAACTCGCGGTTCAGGTATGTGAAGAGGTCAATCGCCTCGGCTCACAGATGAAAGGCCTTCACGCCACACCTGTTTACGGTGGTGCACCAATCGACCGCCAACTCCGTGCCCTCCGCGATGGAGCCCAGCTCGTGGTCGGCACACCAGGCCGCCTTCTAGACCACATCAAACGTGGATCTTTCAAAGCAGACCGTATCAAAATGGCAATTCTCGATGAAGCCGACCGCATGCTGGACATGGGCTTCAAAGAGGAAATGGACGAAATTCTCGCCGCCCTCCCGCAGGAGCGTCAGATCATGTTCTTCTCTGCCACCATGAATCAGGGTGTATCCCGTTTCATCAAAAAATTCGGCAACGATCCGGAACTCATCGAAATCGAGCAGAAGGCGAAAACCGTCTCCACCATCGATCAATCCTACTTCGAGGTGCGGAACCGCTCGAAGGTTGAAGTCCTTTCACGGATCCTCGACATGAACCCACCGCGTCTGGGCATTATTTTCTGCAATACCAAACGCTCCGTGGACGAATGCACAGAGGCACTCGTCAACCGCGGCTACGCTGCGGACCGCCTCCACGGCGATATTACCCAGCAAATGCGTGAACGCGTGCTGAAACGCTTCCGTGACGGCTCTGTTGAGCTTCTGGTAGCAACTGACGTTGCCGCACGCGGACTCGATATCGAAGAGATCGACATCGTTTTCAACTACGACATTCCTACCGACCAGGAAGACTACGTTCACCGTATCGGCCGCACAGGTCGTGCCGGACGCTCCGGCCGAGCTGTCAGCTTCGTTTTCGGACGTGAAATCTACCGTCTCCAATCGATCGAGCGCTACACACGCCAAGTCATCAAACGTGAGAAAATCCCTTCCGTGGAGCAGGTCGAAGGCCGCCGCGCGGATCTCATTTTCGAACAACTCAAGGAACGCCTCGAGACAGGAAGCTTTGATTCCTATCAGGAAAATATCGACCGACTTCTCGAGCAAGGCCACACCCCTACCGATATCGCCGGAGCACTTATCACGACTCTTCGTGAAGCAAGCGGCCGCGAAGGTTCTGAAATTCAGGAAGACCGTGAGCCTGATGGCCCTAGAAATGAGCGCCGTAACGGTCGTGATGACCGTGACGATCGCCGGGGCCGCGAGGATCGTGGTGGTCGTGAAGATCGCGGACCGCGTGAGCGCCGTGACCGTGGCGGCGATGACCGTGGTGGTCAGCCATACGAGCGCAGTGGAAAACGCGACGCCGGCCCGGTTGAGGGTGGCATGACACGTCTTTTCCTCTCCCTTGGAAAAGGTGCGGGCGTAATGCCAAAGGATATCGTCGGCATGATGTATCGCGAAGGCGGACTTCCTGATGGTAGCCTCGGCCGCATCACCCTTTTCCCGAAACATTGCCTGGTTGATGTTCCTGAAGGACTTGCCGACCAAGCAATCGAGAAAACACGGAATGCCAAGCTGCGTGGTAAAACTTTCCGCATGGACCACGACCGTGGCCCGAACCAAGCATAATTGCTTTCGAGGTTTCGCTTTGCGGTGAGGCGTATAGGTTTCGCCGCAAATGAGCGAGAATGTGGATATCAGTGGTAACCCGACAAAATACGTCTGGTTCACCACACTCTATAATGCGCGTGCGTATTATCCGATACTCGCGGTCCTGTTTCTTGATCTTGGGCTCACCCTGGATCAATACGTTCTACTGAATCTGGTATGGGCGCTCACGATTTTCTTCTTCGAGGTCCCCTCAGGCGCATTAGCAGATACGCTTGGTAGAAAGACTCTTCTGGTGGCAGCAGCAGTGCTGATGATTCTGGAAATGGGCTGCCTGCTTTTCGCTCCTAAGGATGGAGGCTGGATCTTGATTGGCCTTTGTATTATCAATCGCTTGCTTTCCGGACTTTCCGAAGCAGCTGCCAGCGGTGCTGATGAGGCCTTGGCGTATGATTCCCTCCCGGACGGTGAGAAAGACGATCTATGGGATGAAGTTCTTTCCAAGGCTATGCGCTATCGCGCAATTGCGTTCGTCATAGCCATGATCATCGGTGGGTTAATGTATGATTCATCGATACTTAATCGTTTCCTTCCGGAGAATTTACAGATTCCGCTCACATTGGCCCACCGGCTTCCCATTGCTCTAGTGCTCTTACAAGGAATAGCCTGCCTCGCGATCACCCTCTCTATGGTCGAGCCGAGGAGGGTTCATGACGTCAGCTTCTGGAAAGCGTGCAAGCGGGCAATAAAATTGACTATGAAGACTGCTAAATGGGTCTTCTCGAATCCAAAAACCCGGGTTTTTGTCATTGTCGGCCTAGCCATCGACTCCGTCATCAGGAACTTTGCGACAATTACCAGCAGTTACTATCGCCTGATCGAACTACCTGAGTGGTCATTCGGCTTTATCGGAGCTGCCGTAGGCCTGGGAGGTATCATCGTTCCCACGATAGCCTCATGGCTGAACAGAAGATTCAGTCCGCTGGCAAATTTCGGAATCATTGCATCAGCTGGGCTCATTGGCTTGAGCGGCTTGGTCCCGGCAAATTCATATTGGTGCCTGATACCTTCTATGATGTTGATGATGACCATGAGCTTCCTCGGTTTCACGATGAGCCGATCACTGAATCGAGAGGCGGAATCTTCGAAGCGTGCCACCGTACTTTCGGTGAAAGGCCTAGCCTTCAATCTAGGCTACGGTGCGTTCAGCTTGGGCTTTTCCGGACTGTTGGCCAGTTTACCAGAAGGAACCTCGGGAGCAGCTCTAACGAAGGCTCTCTTCTGGCAAGTGCCCTTCTACGCCATTCTTACCTTCAGCCTCCTGCTATGGGGAAAATGGCTACTGAAACGGACTACCGTAGAAACTTGATCGCCACGATTCCGCCGATCAGCAAGAGTGTTCCGATCACAAAACACCATTCCAGGTGTTTCTCTACGAAAGGACGGACACGGATCCCGAAGATACGGATTAATGCAGCCACAATAAAAAAGCGGAAGCCCCGGCCGATGATCGAAGCTCCGATCAACAACGGTAGACTATAGTTGGCCATTCCGGAGAAGATGGTGAAGACCTTGTAGGGAATCGGCGTTATGGCGGCAATGAGGATACCCCAAAACCCATATACATCATACCATCCCTCGATTTTTTCCTGCGTGTGCCCGCTTTTGTCAAAGACGGCCATCAAGGGTTCCGCAACCGACTCGCGGAGACCCCAGCCAATCCCCCAACCCGCGATCCCGCCTAAAACCGAACCTGCTGTGCAGATGAGAGCGTATTTCAGCCACTTATCCTTAGCTCCAAAGCACAATGCGATGAGTAAAATATCCGGCGGTATCGGGAAAAACGAGGACTCTGCGAATGCAATGAAGAACAGGGCCCAGGCTCCCGCCGGGTGCTCTGCCCACGAAACGGTCCAAGCATACAGGCGACGGATGATATTCGGCTTCTTTACCTCGGTGATTTCAGCAGTCATTTAAAAGAGAGATTTCTTATTCGCACTCGGTGCGTGTATCGCGGGAGAGCAGGTCCTGCATGGCCCGGGCCGCAGGTTGGTTTTCGTATAAAATGGAATATACTGCATCGATAATCGGGGTGCGGACCCCTGCCTTACGCGCAGCTTCATGGATGGAAAGTGTATTTGGAACCCCTTCCGCCACCATACCGAGCGATTGGATGGCCTCTTCAAGCGTTTGCCCCTTTCCAAGGGCCAGCCCTACCCGATGATTCCGGGAATGCTCTGAAAAACAGGTAACTATGAGATCACCCACCCCGGACAAGCCGGCGAAAGTCTCGATCTTACCACCAAGAGCAGTCCCAAGGCGGCTCATTTCAGCAAGAGCACGTGTTACCAGGGCAGCTACCGCATTATCCCCAAGGCCGAGCCCGTGAGATATGCCGGCGGCAATTGCGTAGACGTTCTTGATTGCACCACCGAGTTCGATCCCAGCCAGATCATTGCTGGTGTATGGCCGGAAGAAAGGGAGTGTAAAAAGATCCTGCAAGCTTTCTGCCACAGACATATCCTCTGAACCGATCACTGCGCAGGTAGCTTGGCCAATCGCCATTTCTTCCGCGTGATTCGGTCCGGAAAGAACCGCGACAGGATTTTCAGGAAATATACCGGAAAGAATTTCACTCATGCGTTCCCCGGTGGATTTCTCGATCCCCTTCGCACATGAGAGGATTACCGTATCCTTCGATATTCCGATACCCTTGATCATTTCCGCGCAATCCCGGGTAGCGCCCGTAGGAACAGCAAACACTATCAAGGAATGATCCTTAACAACGTCCAGCTCTGTGCACGCGGTAACATTTTCGGCAAGACCCACCGAAGATAGATACTGGGGATTGCGATGACTTTCGTTGATGGACTTAGCGATCTCGGCATTGCGGCCGATAAGAATCACCTGCCCAAGTTTCGGCGCGAGCAGCGTACTTACAGCAGTCCCGAATGAGCCTGTTCCAACGATTGCGACAGAGGAAAATTTCATACTATTTCTGATTTCTTCTTACTACCCCAGACGAATTTCGATTCTGTCCCAGCGATAAGTCTCCGGATGTTCGACCGGTGTTTCCAGATCGCAAGTACGCCGATCAGCAATGAGAAAAAGAACAACGGCTTATTCCACGTGCCTGCATCCCAAAGACTTATTCCATCATCAGATTTATGAAATCTAGCGCCTATGTGTGTCAAAATTGGTAAGGAAGCTGCCCCTACCATGCTCGCCACCGCCACGTATCGTGTCACCACTAGTGTTAGGATGAAAATGATTACCAGAATCAATACAGCCATCGGCATCAATCCGATCAGAACTCCCGCGGAAGTGGCAATCCCCTTGCCTCCCTTGAATCCGATCCATGGCGAATAATTATGACCAAGTACGGCGGCCAGCGCGGTGATGACGTGCACAAGCTGACCCTTTAGTTGATCGGCCACGTCCAGTTTCAGTGCAAACGGCTCCAGAAATCCAAGCGGTATTACAATGCCTTTGCCTTCGATCTGCACCAGATTGATCGCCAGCACCACAGGAACCAAACCCTTCAGCAGATCTAGAAACAAACAGCTTATCCCGTATTTCTTACCAACGATACGAAACACATTTGTAGCTCCGATGTTACCGGAACCATGCTGACGGATATCAATCCCTTTCGCCTTGGCGATGAATAGTCCGAACGGGATCGAACCTAGCAGAAAAGCGAATAATGGGCAGAGCCAGAGTTGCATAATAGTTTGGAAAAAAAAGACCTACTCGACTGATGCGCTTTCGATCACGATCGGCTTTTGAGGAACATCCCCTGTCACAGTTTTAAAAACCTGACCGTTTGAAGGATTGAGCATGCCGATCTGGCCTTCTCCGGTTTTTACACTCTTGATTTTATTTACAACGTCCATGCCCTCAACAACTTTACCGAAGACCGCATAACCGCCGTTGTTCGGGTAGTCCAAGGCGGCATTGTCGGAAACATTGATGAAAAACTGCGCCGTTGCGCTATCCGGATCCGGCTTCCGCGCCATGGCAATCGTTCCCGCTAGATTTTTAAGCCCGTTCTGACCTTCGTTTTTGATCCCTCCGTCGGTCGACTTCTCGATCAGCTCCTTGCCTTTCAACTCGAATCCACCGCCCTGGATCATGAAACCGTCAATCACCCTATGAAATACAGTTCCATCGTAATGGTCCTTGTTCACGTATTTTAGAAAGTTCTTAACCGTGACTGGTGCTTTTTTCGGATCCAGTGCGATAACAATATCACCTTCGCTTGTCTTCAACCTGACGGTGCTTCCCGCTACAGCGGCCGCAGGTTCGGAATTCGAGGACTCACTCTCTTCTGCCTTGCAGGAGGAGAGCATGGTGCAGCAGATGGCTGTAAAAATTGCGATTCTGGTTTTCATCACGGGGAGGATTAAGCGTTCGATTGCGCCTTGGCAAGAGGAGTCATAACAGCCCCGAAATCCGTCAAATTCACAACCACACCAATTCGGCCGTATTCTAGAAAATGAAGGAGGCGCGAATCGTTGCCGACTCGCGCCTCTATTGCACATTTCCCCCAAAGTGCTTTCGACTCTGAACTTAGGCGTTTGGCGGGTTCCCCCCGGATCACACCATATCAACCATAAGTCGAATTTCGAAAGCTAGGATATGTAACAAAGATTCTCTCCCGGCGAACCGCTTGATCGTCTCTGTTGAAAATAAGGTAACCGAAAATTCTATTTTTCAAAGATTTTTTGATTACCTAAAAGCGGCCATGACTATCCAAAAACGGCCATGAAATGGCTATTTTGAATATTTGTTGCTCCCAGAGCGCAAGCAACTTGAGAAAATTTCCCGAATCTGCAATGTCCTGCCAACAGCAATTTTCAAATGGATTTAAAACAGGCCAAATCATCGCGCAGTTTCATCACTTGTAAGAACAGTCAAGGCACTGAACTCACTGCGAATCTTCTCAGGATCAAACGCTACTCCGTAGTTTTCGAAGTATATAATCCATACAGTATCCTCCAGCTGTCCGAGGTACTTTCGGACTTCAAAATTATGGCTTCTAAGCGCCTACTATATAACGGCAAGGCCGTAGTAAGCAATTTGCTCAACACCGGGATCGTTCTCGTCTGCGAGGCGATGCTGGACGAAGGGTGGGTGGAGGTTGATTTCCTGGCCGGGATGACAGCCGATCTGGCAAAGAGCGTGGAGACACAGGACCTCAAGGCCCAGTTCGCGGATTTCATCACAGGGTGGAAAAGCGAAAATCAAGTGAACGACCCCTTTAAAATCGTAGTCGCCGACCTTACGAGCATGCTTTCCGGCGTTCAGCAATGGCTCACAGGAATCGACGTGGGGATCCGCACAACAGTCACACGTAGCCGTGAGGATATGGAGAGAGAGATTTTCTCCAAAGTGGAGGAGCGCGTGGTCTCGGAGGTATTACCTTCGATGCAGCGCTTCGAGGAAGTTTCCATGGAAATCGGAGAGAACGACATTCCTGTTCATAAGTCCTACGTCCGTAGGCAGCTGCACCCGATCGTGCTGTGCTCCCCTTTCCTCTTCCGCACCTACACTAAGCCCCTGGGCTACGCTGGAGATTATGAGATGGTAAATATGATGCTCCGGAGCCCCTATGAGGGATCCTCAGCTTTCGCGAAAATTCTCAACTACGCCCTCCTCAATACCGAACCGGTTGTAGCTCACCGGAACCGAATCGATTTTCTGGTGGAAATGCTACAGGGAGAATGCAGAAAGCGAGTGGCAAAAGGAAAAACCCGGGTATTCAACCTTGCCTGCGGCCCTGCTGTAGAAGTACAGCGCTTCCTCAGCGAATGCGAGGAAGCTGATCTGGCGGAAATCGACCTTCTTGATTTCAATGCGGAGACACTGGAATATACGCGCAACAGAATTGACGAAGCACGGATGAGCGGCGGCCGGGAAACACGCGTTCGCTACTTCCAGCGCTCGGTTCACCAACTGCTGCGTGCCGCCTCCCAGGGTGGAGAAGAGGATTTCCGTGATTATGACGTCGTCTACTGCGCCGGTCTTTTCGACTATCTTTCACAGCGGGTATGCAAGCGTTTGGTGGAGCTCTTCTGCACAATGGTCCGACCAGGCGGACGGGTGATTGTCACCAACGTTGCTGCCAGCAACCCACGTAAGGCTTGGATGGAATACGTCATGGAATGGAATCTCATCTACCGTGACAACGCGGAGATGGAAGATCTCATCCCAGATAATGTCCCCGTAACATATTCATCCATCAAAGCTGACTCCACCGGCGTAAACCTTTTCCTTGAGATTGAAATTGGCAGCAATTGAGTCAACCCCTTCGACGATTCCGGACAGTGTAGTCCAATCGTTCAGGACCTACGAACGGAAGGTCGCAATCACGAATTCTAGGCGGGCCGCACTGGTCGCCGCGATATTCATGATTGCCGGTCTCTCGCTCGACATCTTCGTTTTTCCACAGCACCTCTGGTTGTTCTCTACGATCAGACTAATAGCTGCCTTGGGACTGGTTCTCGTCTATTTCGAGCTAAAACGGACGACTAGTGTAAGATGGAACCAGTTCATAGCAAGCTGGGTAGCTATTTTACCGATGGTATCCATCTGTGTGATGATATTCTTCACCGGTGGCGGAAATTCCATCTACTACGCTGGTCTGAATCTGGTTCTACTGGGTCTATCTCTCCTCCTTAGGTGGAATTTCAGGCGGTCGGTTTATATGACGATCGCCTGTGTAATCGGCTACTTCGCTTTTTCCATCGCCGCGCCAGAGCAGTCGAACTTCCGTATCCTTTTCAATAATAGTTACTTTCTCTGTGTAACAGGAATCTTCGTAATCGTCGGCAGCTATTTCAGCGAAAGGCTCCGCCTAAGTGAATTCGCACTGCGCGCAGAGGTGGAAACCTCCCGCGAAACCCTTCGAGTACAATACGAAAAGCTCGGCGAACTCGACGAAGCAAAAACTCGCTTCTTTGCCAACATCAGCCATGAGCTACGCACTCCGCTGACCATCATGCTCGGAATCACTGAACGTCTCACCCAGACAGCAGCTGAAATGGGTGCTTCATCAAAGATTGGCGAGATGACCGAACTTTTGGATCAGAACGGCCTTCGTCTGATGAAACTCATCGACGACCTTCTGGATCTGGTGAAATTCGATACCGGTCACGCGGATCTCAGTTTTGAAGCCACGCCGGTGGAGCCGCATTTCTCCGGTGTGATGAAGTCTCTCGAACACTTGGCAGAGCAGGACAATATCGCCTTAAACTGGGAGTGCGATACCAAGCACCCTGTAGTCAAAATAGATCGTGATAAGTTCGATAAGATCATCCTTAACCTCGTTATCAACGCGATCAAGTTCACGCCTTCAGGCGGGAACATCGAAGTATTGCTCAACATCCAGCAGAATACGCTCGATCTTTCGGTGACTGATACCGGTGTTGGAATTCCTGAAGAGAAAATGGAGCGGATTTTCGACCGCTTCTGGCAGGTCGATACCTCCTCGACCCGTAAATTTCAAGGAACAGGAATCGGTCTAGCCCTGGTAAGGTCCGTTGTGGAGTCCCTTAAAGGAACCGTGAAAGTCTCGAAAAATGAACCACGCGGCACACGCTTTGAAATTCATTTCCCGATAGATCCGGGCTCTGAAAAGGAAATCATCGAGGATACCCTGGAAACAGGAAGAGGTATCGAAGAGATCCACCGGAGAGCTGCGCTTTCCATTCCTTCCAAACACAAGAAGTCTGCAATATCAAATGCATACCAAGGAAAAAGCAGTCCCGTCCTTGGTGTCCGTGAGAGCTCGGCCAGACCTCTCGTTCTAATAGCTGATGATGAGTCCGACATCCGACGTCTTCTTAAAATGCAGATGGAGAACGTGGATGTCATCGAAGCCTCCGATGGAGCGGAGGCCCTTGCTCTAGCCAAGCAGCATCGTCCGCAGATTGCTCTGCTTGACTACATGATGCCTGAACTCAACGGCGTGCAGGTGTGCAAACAAATCCGTGAACATCACTCAACACGGGAGATGTCTATCATCATCCTTACCGCCAGAGCAGATGAGACAACCAAGCTCGAAGCTCTACAGGCAGGCGCAAGTGATTTCCTCACAAAGCCCTTCTCCATAGCCGAGCTTGATCTCCGCCTTAAGAATCAGATTCTCATGGGACGCTTCCGCCGTGAAATGTCCGACATGAATACGGAGCTAAAAGGCGCACTCGAGAAAATCAAAGAAAACGAAGTTCTCATGCTTCGAAATGAAAAACTGTCCGCGCTCGGACGAATGAGTGCCGGAATCATCCATGAGATCAATAATCCTCTGAATTATGCCAATGTAGGGCTTCATCTTCTTGAGACCTATACGGAATTCCTTCCAGCCGACGAGAAGGATAGCTACAAGGATACCATCAAGGATATCACCGAAGGCATAGGCAGGGTTTCACAGATTGTGATCGACCTACGTCAATTCACGCATGATGAAGCCTCGGTTTCTCCTAAGGAAATCTCTGACCCTCATCATATTCTATCGAAAGCGATTCGTATGATGAATCATCAGCTTGGAAGCGAAATTCAGATAAAGTCTGAATTCCAGGAATCGACACAGATCCTCGCCAACCCCAACCAGCTCATACAGGTCTTCATAAACTTTCTTCAGAACAGCATAGATGCCATTCGCGAGCGAATCGCCATCGAGCCGAACCCTCCGGGAATGATCACCGTCACCGCCCGACAAGAAGGAGACGGCACGGAAATCATTGTCCGCGACAACGGGATAGGTATCCCCGCCGAAAACCTCCGCCAGATCTTTGATCCGTTTTTCACTTCGAAAGACATCGGCCAAGGTATGGGACTTGGCCTTTCAATCTCACATCAAATTCTCAGGGATCATGATGCTATAGTGCATGTTGATAGCCGCCCCCATGATTTTACAGAAATACGGCTTCTATTCCCCTCACCAGATGACAAACCTGAGACAACATTTTCAGACATACCAGGCCTAGAGCCGGAAACTCATAATAATCCAACAACATGAATCAGGAAAACGATACCTACGATTACCAGCGATACTCCATACTCTTCGTCGACGATGAAGCTAACTCACGAAAGTACTTCGAACGTCTATTCGGACGGAAGTTCCGTATCCTTCTAGCTGAAGATGGAGTCGAAGCTCTGGAAGTATTCCACAAGCACGCTGATGACATTGGCATCATTGTTACCGACCAAAGGATGCCCAATGAGACAGGTGTGGGCTTCCTCTCCAAAATCGCGGACGACTATCCTGATGTAATCAAGATCCTGTCCACTGCCTACTCCGATATCGATGCCGCGATCGGTTCCGTCAACCAGGGCGGAATTTTCCGCTATGTCACCAAGCCATGGGATATTCCGGAATTGGAAATTACCCTTCGCCGCGCGATGGAATTCTACATCATCAAGCATGAGCGGGACTCCCTCCTTGGAGCAAAAATGCTAGCCATTGGAAACATTCTCTCCGCGAATCGCCTGGCAGCATTTGCATTTGTTCCAGTCTGCTCACGCCTTCCATCTGCAAATTGTGCGGAGGCCATCTCATCGTTCGTACGGCTCGGAATTTCCTCTCCGGAATTTTCCCCCAATCCAATAAGCGACTTCTCTTCACCTGATTTTGCGAAAGTTCACGCTACACAGTTGAAATTGGCCTCACTACTTGAATCCTCGCTTCCATCGGCAATGGAACCAGCTGATATCAAGGACAGGATAGATAACTTCAATGCAGCACTCCAAAATGCCGGTGCCAACGATGCATCTTATGAGTCTGAAACAGCCACCGTTACACTCGGCCAAGATCCAATTCCAAATCTCTTGAATGTTATTCTGGGAAATGAAGTTGAGGAAGAATCATCCCAGAAAGCAGCCAAAGTGCTCGCCTCGGTGATGGCCATCTATGATCGCGGCTACACCGTCGTGAGAGAAAGAGCTTCCACCAGTAAGCTAATCATATCTCCAAGATCGGAAGCTTCCAAAAACAAAGCACAGGATTGCGGTAGCGAGACTGTGAAATGGATCATCGACGACGAACTACTCATTTCCACAGCTCTCGGAATGCTCTAAAAAAGCGGAAAAGCCCGTAACTCCTTGACTGTCTGATTTTTCTCTCTATAAGTGAGCAAAGTTATGCCTGCGAGTCACCTGCCACATAAAATCATCCAGAAGGATGGGCAACTCCTGTATACACGTCCTTCGGGTGAAATGGTGCCGATGTCAAAATTGGCACTGATCTGTCGCTTCCGCATCGATAAGATTTGTGAAGCCACTGATGTTTCACCCAGACACCTTCGCCGCATGTTTGATCAGACACTCGGAATTAGCCCCAAACAGTGGCTAAAACTTGAGCGTATGGTGATTGCGCGAAACATCCTCAAAGGTGATGGATCGATTAAGGATATCGGAGAATACCTCGGCTTCATGTCCCAAAAGGACTTCTACCGGGAGTTTCGCGATTTTTACAAAATTGGTCCTTCAAGCTATCGCGACCAACAAGCTGAGCGCGTCATGACTCAGCTTGGTTGGTCAAACTAGCCCTACATTGCAGGTCTTCTACGTTCAGTAGATTGGAGCTCCATATTCGTACTCCATTTCGTCCGAGCTCGCGCTGCCAGCTCCTTGGATCCGTTCTTTTGTCCAATTGTAACCTACTTTTGTATCCCTCCAGACGCCGATAGATGTGTTGCAGGAAACCATTGCAAGAACCGAAATTGACAGAATTAGATATTTCATAAATTCTCTTTAACTTATATTTACCTCTAAGTAAATCTAAATTTCTACCAGGCGAAGCTCATCGGCCTGGTAGATTCGCTCTATCTTTCCCTTCACATCCAGAAGCAATTCCCCTTCATTGCCGATCCCTCTGAGAATTCCATTCTTTTGGTTTCCAGCCGATTTCATGGTAACTTCGCAATCGACCATCGCACAACGTTCGCGGATCCCTTCCAGAATGCTTTCAAAGTCAGATTCGATCCTGTTCACATAGTTCCCCAGCCGCTGAACGATCTTCAGCAAGACATCCGCACGGGAAACCTGGTTTCCGGACTCCTTGCCCAGCGAGGTCGCATTGAGCCCATCGGGGAAGTTCATTGTGTTCACGTTGATCCCTATTCCCAGCACTACATAGCTGCTGCCCGCTTCAACTAGAATTCCTGCAATTTTCTTATTATTTACCAGAACGTCGTTGGGCCACTTGATTTCAGCCAATGGCACATAGCTTTCCAGCGCCTCCGCTACTGCCAGACCCGCGGTAAGAGCCAGGCGATACCAGAATGCCTTCGCAGCCACCGGCTTCAACAAAACTGAAAAAGCCAATCCGTCCCCCTTCCCACAAAACCACTCGGCCCCCCTCCTACCCCTACCTGCGGTCTGCTCTTCCGATATCAGAATCAACCCTTCACCCATCCCGGACTCCGCCAATTTCTGCAGCTCATCGTTCGTAGAGGAAACCTTTTCCCTCCATAAAATCCGAAATGGATCAGGCATGAAGGGCGCCACTTCGCTGAATTCATTCATACGTCGTGCAGACCTAGTCCAAATTTACAAAATCCAGACCGATATCCAGACTCGGAGCGGAATGGGTCAAAGTACCCACGGAGATAAAATCCACTCCAGTCTCTGCAATTCCTACGACTGTTTCCAGATTCACGCCCCCACTGGCTTCCAATCTTGCCTTGGGAGCCCTCTCCCGCATTTCCACTGCTTCGGTCAGCTCTTCTAAACCCATATTATCCAGCAGGATGTGATCCACCCCATCTAGCGTGAGGAAGTCGGAAACCTGCTCGAGATTATCCGCTTCAAGTTCTACTTCCACGTGAGGCTTGTCTGATTTCAGGCGCCGTATTGCCTCCTGCAATTGCTCCAGCTTACCTTCCGCCACCAAATGGTTATCCTTCACCATCGCGCGGTCGAAGAGGCCAATGCGGTGGTTCTTCCCTCCACCATCCTTCACCGCCTTCTTTTCTAGCAAACGGTATCCAGGAGTGGTCTTGCGCGTATCCAGAATTTTGGCCCGCGTGTGTTTCACGAGGTCGACATACCGGGACGTCATAGTCGCCACACCGGAAAGCCTCTGGAGAAAATTTAATGCTGTACGCTCCGCAGTGAGAATTGATCGTGCCTTGCCCTCCACCCTAAGAAGCATGGCACCAGCACCAACCTTGCTCCCGTCCTCGACCAGCATCTTCACGTCCAGATCTGAATCGACTTCCAGGAAAACATCCCTTGCCAATTCCACACCGGAAACCACGCCTGACTGTCTCACAGTTACAAAAGCTCTGGATACCCGATTCTCAGGAATGAAATATTCAGAAGTAACATCGCCATCACCGATATCCTCCTCCAACGCCATCATGATCAGCTTGTGCGACATACCTCTATCTATCTTCTCTTTCCTAATTTTGAAATTTTCTATTTCGAAACTTATTTCCCCATTACAGTCACCACAATCCGACGATTATGCGGTGCACGACGGTGTTCAAAGGCAAAAATCCCCTGCCACGTCCCCAGAACCATGTTTCCATCTATAATTGGAATCACCTCGCTGGATCGTGTAAGCGCCATACGAATGTGGCTGGGCATATCATCGGGTCCTTCCAGCGTATGGATAAAATCCGGATCATTTTCGTCCACCAATCTATCAAACCAACGCTCCAGATCACGCCTGGCCGTAGGATCCGCGTTTTCCATTAGGATAAGGCTCGCACTCGTATGACACAGGAACACGGTAACCTGGCCATTGGAAACACCGGATTCACGGATTACCCGGTGAACTTGATCGCTGATTTCGTAAGTACCCTTCCCGCTCGTCTGCAACCTCAGCTCGTCAGTGAAAATTTTCATAAATCAATTATGACGCATACACAATCGATGAAAAGCCAGGAGTGATTGGACTACAATTCTGCTGTATCCCGCTTTGCTGCATTCACAAACTTCACAGATGTCTCGGATATTCTCTCAACCCGGAAAAACCTACCATCTGTAGCCTCTATCAAGACACCAAGTTCCGCGGCCGATTCGAGGCCCGCCATCGCTCCCGCCCTTTGCAAAGCAGCTTCCTGAAAAATATCCGCTGATCCGGCCGTCTGAAACTCCACCTTCCACATCAACCCCGTGGAAACTTCTCCATCGGCGAAAAGCGCATATCCGTCTTTTGACCAATCTCTGGCCACCTGTTCGGCGATACCCACATCGCCCAGCTCGGAAATCCACAAACGAATCCCTAGGTATCCGGCACTTTCCTCCAGGTAAATCTCATCCTCTATTTCCGGAAAATCTACCTTACCTCCCCTTTTCTCAGCATTCGGAAACACCACGCCAAAGGTCGATTCCGGTAAGTTCCTCATTCCATCCGAAAACTCTTCAACTCCCTTCACGTAGAGCGTATCCGCGAGATTTTTTCCCTCCATGGCCGGAAACATCGTTAGCCCCTGTATGAACTCGGAAAGCACCAAAAGCAGCCTTGCCGCCGCACTGTTCTCGTTGCTCGGCAAGAAGCCAATTGCCCTCGCGTTCGCTGCATAGAACCTTGATTCAGCCCCCGATGCAGCTCCGGCATGCAGAGCCTCTTTTGCCCGCGCAGCATCGTCTCCCGGATACACCGAAGAATCGGGAAAATGCTGATCCAGCAGAACTCGAACCAGCAATCTCAGCAAAACAGCCTGGTCAGGAATATTCTTAAGATCGAAATCGTCCGTCACCCAGGCATCACCCGATTCCTCATCAAACCACCCCTTCGCGCCCACCGACTTGATAGCCACCAATTGCTCTAAAAGTTTATCTCCCGGATCCAACCAACCTATTCTCTGGAACGCCTCCTGCCGGTCATCGATACCCTGTGGCCCCATGCGGCTCTCTATCGCCGCTTCTATCCTGTAGCCCAGTTCCTCGCCAGCCACCATATGAACCACCGGACTCGCCAGAAATTCCAGACCGTAATCCTCCTGCACCTGGTCAATCATCTCCTGTGGCACGGCAAACTCTCCACCACCCTGCGCCAGGGACCTCAATGACTCGTTTTCCCGCTGAAGCAATTCAATCTCCTCACTCGCTATGCGCAAGCGATCGTCCGCAGTCGCCCCATTTCCGGATGTCGAAGTTCCCGCGCCGCGAGAGCCATACATCCATCCGCCAGTACCGAATGCAGCTCCAACCAAGAGCGGCAGCAATTGTCTTGCCGAAATCATCGTGGAAAAATTCTAGTTATCCGGCGGTAGGTCGAACGGGTTCACCTCCAGCGCACTCGGTCCTCCATAGACATCCTCGGCAGTCGCACCCGGAGTCAACGTTATCGAAATCGGAGCACTCCGGTTTCCCAGAGCATCATAGGTGTAGATAAATCTTCTAACCGGCATTTCATCACCCGTGTTCGGATCGATCCGCTTCACTCTGGAGTCGAACATCTGCTCTTCCACCAGTAGGCCGTCCTGCTTCCGGTAGCCATAGCGTGATTTATACATCTCGTTTTTCTGCCCGTCGTAAATCTTACAATTCATAGGATTCCCATGCTCATCCATCCGGTAAACCGTCAGGAGGAAAGGCACTCCGTTTGCAGTGAAAGTCTTCTTCGTCAGCGTACGGTTATCCGGGCTCCGCTTGAAAATCGTCCGCGAACCATCGTCGTGCTTCGTCACACGGACATTCGGTCCATCCACCGCATCAAACCCGATATCGTCAGCTCCGCAGCAGACCGATAAAGTGAGCAACAGACAGCAAAAAAACTTTAATGTCTTCATCCCGCGATCCTCCACAAGAACACTTCAGCCCGCAAGAAGCGAATTCCTGGCACATTCATATCAACCCCTTATTGTTACCACCACCCCATCGCGCAGTAGTTCGCCCGAACCGTCCACGTTCCGCTTCAGATATCCCAGTCCGATATTTCCTGAAACACTCGTCACCTCGCCGCAAACCTTACCCTCCCCATTCAGGATCTCCCCGGGAGTCACCTCCGCCTCGAAATTCAACTTCGTCAGTGTCCGATTCACCTTCCCGGCACTCTTGATCCGCGAAATTACCTCCTGCCCGATATAGCAGCCCTTGTTGTAGGAAATATCAGTCGTATCCAGCCCCGCCTCAGGCGGCAACATTCCCTCTTTCAGCTCCGCCCCCCATTTTGGAAAGCCAGCCTTGATCCGAGCCTCCTCATCCAAAGTATCCGGGAAATCAAAATCTCTCGTCGAAATCTCCCGGGTCCGGTCCTTCACCTCCACATCATCGGCAATCAGATACCGGGTAAGCCTCGCCTCCAGATCTTCTGCCGCGCCTTCCTGGCAAAATACCACAACAGCTTCAGGCCCAGCTCCTGCCAGCCAAATCCGGAACTGCAACTTCCCTTTCGCATCGGTCACGCAACTCGGCAGCACCTTTGTGCCACCCATCACCAGCCGCACATCCTGGGTCACCTGCCCGTTGAGAAATCGTACCGCATCAGGTCCGGTAAACTCAAGAACTCCCGGGGTTTCCCCCAAATCCATCTGCATTATTTTGATCCTATTTTAAAATTTATACTTACTTATTCTGCCAGAGCGCCTTTACCAACGCCGAATAATCCAAATCATCGTCCCCACGCTCACACATCATTTCCATCTGGGCGGAAACCACCGAAATCCCGGGAAGATCCACACCTACCGATTCCCCCAGTTCCATCGCATATTTGCTATCCTTCAGCATATTTGACATTGTGAAATGCGCATCGAAATCGCCCTTCAGCATTAGTGGATATTTCATCTCCATCATCTTGGATCCGGAAGCATTCGCCATCGCACAATCAGCAAACACCTTCGGGTCCACTCCGTTCTTCTCTGCTATCACCAGCGCCTCGCTCATTGCCTGCACGTAGCTCGCACTGATCAGGTTTGTGCCCAGTTTTACCACCGTACCAGCACCTATATCTCCACATCGTTTTACGGCCTTGGAGCTCACTTGCAGGACCGGCCTGACCTCGTCAATCAGCTCTTCGCTACCGCCCAGGTAGTAAAGCAACTGCCCTTCGGCTGCTGCATCCTTGCTACCGGTAAACGGCGCGTCCAGAAACTTGCATCCGATCTCCCTGCACTGTTCGGCCAACCACAGCGTAGTGGATAGATTGATCGTCGAGTGATTCAGGAGAATGCATCCACCCTTCAGCGACCCTTTTATCTTTCCAAAGACCTCCCGCGTCATCGGCACATCCTTCAGATACATCGAGATAAAATCCGCACCCTCGACAGCCTCATCGGGAGTCTTGGTCTCGCCATCCAATTCACGGAAAGTCCTGCTCCAACAGGAAACAGGATAACCCGCTTTTATCAGATTCTCCCGCACTCGGGATCCCACGATTCCCAATCCTAAAACAGCTACCTTCTTCATCGGACCAGTGCCTGAAATCACTTCTTACGCTGAAGCGCCAGTTTGACCAATTCGGCCGCCTGCTCGCGGATCTCCTTGATCTTCTCCGGTGTCGGATCCTGGCCTTCTTCCATAACCATCTCGTGTCTCAATCCAGCCAGTAGATTGCGGATATCAATATAGTTCTCTCGCTCGGAAATCCTTGGCTCCAGCCCGGCAACACTCTGCGAGTAATAATCCGCGATATCCTCACGCATCACCTTGCTCGCACGCTCCGGAGAAAATTGGTTATCCACCGCGACCGTGGAAACCTCCAGCGCGCGGATCCATCCACCCAGGGAAATCAAATGCGCAAGATCCGCATCTCTCAGTCTCACCAGTTCCACCTCCACGTCACGTTGGGTCGATGCCAGCTCCTTCTTTAGCTGCTCCACATTCTGCTCCTTCGCACTTTCCAGAAGACCTGCCGCATGCCGGTTGATCCGGTCACCCGCACCCAGCGCCTTGCCATATCTTGTCATTTCAGCAGCCATCCCTTCCACCTTTTCCATCTGGCCCGCCTGCACGATGAGGAAGCCATCCGCGATCAAAAATCCTAGCTCGATAGCAAGATCGGCACGATCCAGCGGCATCCGCTCACTCGTCTCACGCTGCGTCTCAATAAGCGGCAAAGGCATCAGAAACTGAAGCGTATCAAACAGCTTGGAAATCGATGGGGCAGTGAACTCATTCACCCCCAGTTCCGCTCGCACATGATCATCGCTCAGCAAATCCTCGGGGACCTCAGTCCGCACCGCTCCCTCCTGTGCAAATGCACTCCCGGCGAGAAAACCGCTGAACAATAAAGATATATGAAACTTCATGGGTAAAAAATGGCACCTCCTTCATGCCTTCGCAATGGCCAATTCACACCAATCTTCGCCCAAACTCCATTCAGAACCCACACCCACTTGACCATCCCACCGCATTAATCTATCGAAACTGCAACGTATCACATCATGTCCAACACAATCATCTACACCAAAACCGACGAAGCTCCGGCCCTCGCCACCTATTCTCTCCTCCCGATCGTCGAGGCATTTTCAAAACCTGCTGGCATCAATGTGGAAACGCGCGACATCTCCCTCGCCGGACGCATCATCTCCCAGTTCCCGGAACTGCTCTCCGAAGATCAGAAAATCCCGGACAATCTCGCCGAACTCGGAAAAATGACCCTCCAGGCGGATGCGAACATCATCAAGCTGCCGAACATCTCCGCCTCCGTTCCCCAGCTGAAAGCAGCGATCAAGGAAATCCAATCAAAAGGCTTCCCGATTCCGGACTTCCCGGAAACTGCCTCCACTCCCGAGGAAAAGGAAATCCGCGCGAAATACGCCAAGGTGATGGGCTCCGCCGTTAACCCTGTTCTCCGCGAGGGCAACTCCGACCGCCGCGCTCCTAAAGCAGTAAAAGACTACGCGAAAAAGCACCCGCATTCCATGGGGGCATGGTCCAAGGACTCCCTCACAAACGTCGGAACAATGGCCGGAAACGGCGACTTCTTCTCAAACGAGAAATCCGCAATTGTTCCCGAAGCCACCGAGGTCACCATCGAACACACCTCCACGGACGGCACTGTCACCACTCTCAAGGAAGCATTCCCGCTCCTCGCCGGCGAGATCATCGACGGAACCTTCCTATCCAAGGACGCGCTCACAACCTTCCTCGACTCACAAATCGCCGAAGCCAAGCTCGCAGGCGTGCTTTTCTCCCTCCACATGAAAGCCACCATGATGAAGGTCAGCGACCCGATCATCTTCGGCCATGCAGTCAAAGTATTCTTCAAGGATGTCCTCGCACTCCACGCGGAAACCCTCGCCCCACTCGGCATCGACTATAACAACGGCTTCGGTGATCTCATCGCGAAAATCGAAACACTTCCGGCCGAGCAGAAAGCCGCCATCGAGGCAGACATCGCCAAAGCTTACGAAAACGGCCCGGACCTCGCCATGGTCAACTCCGACAAAGGCATCACCAACCTCCACGTCCCTTCCGATGTCATCATCGATGCCTCCATGCCAGCCATGATCCGCACCTCCGGCCAGATGTGGAATGCCGAGGGCAAACAACAGGACACACTCGCTGTCATCCCGGATTCCTGCTACGCGGGCGTTTACCAGACCACGATCGATTTCTGCCGTGAAAACGGCGCGCTCGATCCTACTACCATGGGCTCCGTCCCGAACGTGGGCCTCATGGCAAAAGCAGCCGAAGAATATGGCTCCCATAACAAAACCTTCGAAATCCCGTCCGACGGCACCGTCAAAGTCACCGACTCCGCCGGCAACGTCCTCCTCGAGCACACAGTTCAAGAAGGCGATATCTGGCGCGCATGCCAGACCAAGGACGCCTCCATCAAGGATTGGGTGAAACTCGCCGTCAACCGCGCCCGCGCCTCACAGACTCCAGCCATCTTCTGGCTCGATGAAGCACGCGCGCACGACGCCAACATCATCGCCAAGGTCAAAACTTACCTTGCGGATCACGATACCTCCGGCCTCGATATCACCATCGAAGACCCGGCAGCGGCCTGCCTCACCACGCTCAAGCGCATCGTTAAAGGTGAGGACACCATCTCCGTCACCGGAAACGTCCTCCGCGACTACCTCACCGATCTCTTCCCGATCCTCGAAGTAGGCACTTCCGCGAAAATGCTCTCCATCGTTCCTCTCATGAACGGCGGCGGCCTATTCGAGACAGGCGCAGGTGGCTCCGCTCCGAAGCACGTCCAGCAGTTCACAGCGGAAAACTATCTCCGTTGGGATTCCCTCGGTGAGTTCTTCGCACTCGCGGCTTCCTACGAGCACCTCGGCGATACCCAAGGGAATGCGAAGGCAAAAGTCCTCGCAGCTACCCTCGACGCTGCCACAGGCCAATTCCTCGAGCACGATCGCTCCCCGGGCCGCAAGCTTGGCACCATCGATAACCGCGGTTCACACTTCTACCTCGCTCTCTACTGGGCACAGGCACTCGCCAACCAGTCCGACGATGCGGAACTCAAGGAGCAGTTCACACCAGTCGCGGCCGCACTCACAGAGAACGAAGAAAAAATCGTTTCAGAGCTCATCGCAGTGCAAAGCTCACCGGCAGATATCGGCGGATATTACCTCCTCGATGACGAAAAGGCCTTCGCCGCCCTCCGCCCGAGCAAAACACTCAACGATATCCTCGCGGAAATCTGAAACTGCGCAACGGCATAGAATCGATGTGGAAAGCTCTCATAGGCATCCATATCGCCCTCCTTTGCCCTGCCACCGCAAAAGATCCCGGCGCAGCGGTTTTTGAAAAATCCTGCGTCGCTTGCCACGGCAGAAAAGCCGGCGGCAATGCCGAACTCAAAGCCCCGCCACTCGCGGGGCTTCCTGTTTGGTATACCACATCCCAGCTGACCCGCTACTTCAAGGGCCTCCGCGGCAGCCACCCCGAGGATATATTCGGGCTCCAGATGGCAGCAATCGCCGAAGGGTTAACCCAAGCGCAAATCAAAGATCTGGCCACCTACCTGGCAGCAATCCCCCCCATCAAACGCCCACTCCCAAAGGGTGACCCCGTCCGGGGAAAGGAACTTTACCTGGAGCGCTGCGCGGAATGCCACCGCTTCGATGCGAGTGGGGAAATTACCTTCGGCAGCGCACCGCTCGCTCGTTTCCCTCCGTGGTATCTGAAGCTCCAGTTCGGAAAATTCAAATCAGGCCAGCGCGGCTATCTACCCGCCGATTCCATAGGAGCAAAGATGAAAGGCATTGCATCCGCCACCATTTCAAAAAGTGAGCTAAATGACGTTATTTCATATATCTCGGAATGTAAGTAGTTTCGCAGCAGATCCATATATATCCATTCAGCAACCACCAACCCGATATCAGTCATCCGAATTAATCCACATTCGACGCTGTTTGCCTCAAGACCCAGAAATTCGGTAAAAAGTCGTTATCAATGCTAACAAACAGTCGGCAAAGATCGGTTTATTCGTAGCCGAAGCCGCGAGAGATGGACTTCGATTACCGTGTGAGTAACCACTGTTGCCCCCGTGTTCAAAAAAACATTTGGTTAATTCGCCCAAATAGTATACCAAGGTTAAAATTACTCTAAGATATTCAATGTTTTACCGGAATAAACCACTTCTCCTATCCTGCCTTCTTCTTTCTGTCAGCACACTTTCACACGCCCAGAGCCCAAGCGGTTTTTACGATCTGGATTTCTCGGGAAACGTCCAGGCGACGAACGGAAACCAAGCAACCTTGGGTCCTTTCTATGATGGCACTACCCTCGATTTCGTCAATGTCTCTCCTACTTCCGGTGAGAGCATCGACCTCCGAACCACCGTCACAACCCAAGGCGATTACTTCTTCTACGGCTCTTTTCCGGATTACAGCACCGCTACCGGAGAACCGGACGGAGATCTAGGCTATGTGTACGGAGCTAATTCCGCTGGAACAGGCGGGATCAACTATCAGCTCGATTTCTTTCAAGGCGGCGGAACCTTTTCCGATAGTTTAGCTCTAAACGACTTCCGCCTCATGATCTATGATGTGGACGGCGAGGATATCCAAAGCGAGTCAGTCATCGTGGATACTGCGGACGGTTTCTACGGATACCAGCTGCCAACTTCCAACGATGTTGCAATCGTTGATATAGGGGGCGGCAAATTCCGCTTCACTGGTCCTGGAGTAAACCGGCCCGAGACTGATCCTTCAGCTGCCGTTATCCTTTTCTTTAGAAACACGTCTACGATCAATCTGACGATGGAATCGACCACCAGTGGCGAAACTTTCCCAAACTATGTATTCTCCGCGATCGATGGAGATCTTAGCCTCCTCGGTAACACCCCGCAGGATTTCGGGAGTTTCACGGCAGTACCGGAGGTTTCCACCACTCTCCTCGGCTGTCTCGGCAGCTTGCTTCTCATGCGCCGCCGCCGGTAGCATCGCGTAAATTTGGCCTCGCATCGGCCCGCATGTGGTCTAGATTTCCCTGAACAGAAAGACCTACCCATGGATCGTATCAAGCTTCCAGCAATCTCAGTCGTCGCACTACTGGCCCTCACTTCCTGCGGTCTCAAGCAATCCGTTGAAATCGTAAAACCAACGGAATTCCTCACGGAAACACCTGCTGACACCACAGCCAGATTCTCCAGACTTCCGTTCCGGCACTCATGGCGTGATCCATCCGTAAACATGGAGGATTATAAGAACATAGTCGTCCGCCCGGTCACCACCAAATATCTCCGTGAAGATAAATGGGAGGACAGCAAGTCCGAGGAAATCCCGGATCTGAAAACCTACGAGAAAAAGACCAATGAGCTCGCCCGCTATTTCACAAAGAGACTCGACGTAGCTTTCTCGGATCCCATCTGCATCTTCTATAAAACAACCGACGCCTCGAAGCCGAACACAGCCATTCTAGAAGTCGCGCTCATCGAAGCACACTATCCGAATCCAGAGCTGGGGCCCCCGCTCGATATTCCCGTATGCGCCTTTGAAGCCCGTGTGAAGGACGCGAAGACCGGCAAGGTCATCGTTACAGTTTCGGACCGCCGCGGCCCGGATTTGCATATCAGCGGAGATGAAACACACTTCACGGACAACAAGGAGATCTGCAACATTTGGGCCAGACAGCTCATGGAAGGCTCCAACAGAGAAATCTTCGCCACCGTTCGTCGGGAGATGATTAAGCTGACACCCGAACCTCAGTAAGGATCCCCCGGAAGCAGGCGGAGCCGGATGACCGGACTCCGTATCTTGCACCCCGCTTAGGCAATCAGATTTCAGGGCGTAATTTACCCGTTGCTGCCGTGCCTCGTGCTGCGGAGTCGATCAAGCCTATTAAGGCTGGTTTCGGTATAAAAAGAAATCGGCAGACAATCCGGGGGTGATGTCTGCCGACTTTGCATCCTTTCGGGGGATATGCGATCTGCTCGGGGGGGGCGAAACAGCTTCTATTCTTGGGGGGAGGTAGCGGCGCGAGCTCTTGAGGGGCTGTCCCTCGCGCCGATGATTCCAATATACAGACAGTGACGGGATTTTCTATCACGTATTCGCGTATTCTTGCTGAAAACCTGCAAATTGTGCAGGAAATCTACTCATTCATCGCAAAAAGTGCCGCATCCAGCGGAGACACCATGCCAGCAACTTTCGCAGATCGCCTCTTCTCCCAGCACAGCGATGGCCTCCTTGCCACATCGATCACAGGTCCTGCCTTCCAAGGAGTCCATGTTCGATTCTGACTTATCTTCGCTCATAAAAGCATTACGGATTCCGGATCAGTCCGCGGAGAAGATGATTTCTCCCTCGGGCCCCTTAGCCGCACCGGGACGGATCTTGTCACCGATGTCCTTGCTCGTCACATAGAGCATCAGGGAAATGAGAGCCAGCGCACATGCGGTCTGGATGATTTCCAGCGCCTTTGTCTGCACCGGACGTCCAGCGATCTTCTCCAGCACCGCAAGTGTAATATGACCACCATCCAGAACCGGGAACGGCAGCATATTCAGCACCGCAAGGTTCACATTGAAGAGCACCATGAAACCAATGATCCTTCTCCAGCCATCCTCGGTCTGTAGTAGAGAGTAGAGCATTTGGCCGATCCCGACAGGACCGCTGAGGTGATCCACCCCGATGCTTGAGCCAGGATCTGCTACGCTCGTGATTGTCACCCACATCATCTTCAGGCTGTCGTAAACCTGCTTGAAGGGATTCGGATGTACAATGCGCACATCCACATCGCCGGATTGCTCCCACAGCACGCCGATCTTCGGGCTGATCCCCTCAGGCTGCAACGGAGCCTCCGGTGTCAGCTCCACCTCGATCTCATTACCGGACGGTTTCTTCACACCGATCATCACCGTCTTGAATTCCTTCGCCTCCATGTATTGGGCTAGCTGGATGTCACTGAAAAGCCTCTGTCCGTCCACGGAAATGATGATATCGCCAGCCTCCAGACCTGCCTTGTCCGCTGGACTATTTTTGTAAACATCACCCACCAGCGCAGGTCCGGCCGGTGCAAGTCCTACCTGCCTCAGGCCGCCACGCTGCCACCAGCGGCTATCCGCTTGGTCAAATCCACTCGTCAGCTTCAGCGGCTGCTCCACACCCTCGCGCTTCACGGTGAAGACGATCTTATCCCCGCTGCTCAGCACGATGCTCTCCGTGATACTCTCCAGCGTCCCCGCAAAGCCATTCACTGCCTTGCCATTGATTTCCAGAATCTCATCCCCGGGCTGGATTCCAGCCTTCTCCGCCGGGCTCTCCGCCAGCACGAAGCCTACCGTCGTGCTCGGCACGAAGTCCTTCGGCTTACCCACTCCCCACACCACCACGGCCGCGGCCAATGCCAGCAGGATCGAGAATAAAGGTCCCGCAAATGCCACGATGATCTTGTCCAGCGGAGTAATCGGCGCCAGCGCCTTGCGCTCATCCGCGTTTCCTCCCTCGATCGCTTCCATCGGCGCCATCTGCGGCAGCGCTACAAATCCACCCGCCGGGATCCAGCCCAAGCCGTATTGCACACCGCCTATCGTCTTCTTCCAGATCGGCTTTCCGAACCAGATTTGAAACTTATCGATCTGCAGCCCTCTCCATTTTCCCGCCAGGAAATGCCCCAGCTCGTGCACGAAAATGATGATATTGAAAAGCATCACGACAACAACGATCAGCAGCAGAATATTAAGAGCGGTATGGAGGAACGTCATGGACTATTGGTAGATGCCGGAAAGCTACCTCCCTCCGGAAATCCCGCAAGCATTTCCACTTTCCCGCGGAACCACCTTCCCATGAAACTCTTACTTGAGTTTTGCACGCTGAACTTTGAAGTTCGGTCCAGTGATCACCGGGCAAACAGAACTCTCCACCCTGCCCGAACTCTCGGCCAAGGAAATCCACGCCCTCGCCGCCGCCGGCTACCTAACCGCCGCCGACCTCCTCGATCATTTCCCCAAGCGCTACGAAGACCGCCGCCAGTTCGATCAATTCCCAAACCAGCCCACCGGCAAGCCCGTCTGCCTCACCGGCGGCGTTATTGATGCCACCACCAAGGGCTTCGGGAAAACCCGATTCTACGAGGCCGTCATCATGGATGGCTCCGGCGGCATCTTCGGCTCGGGGAAGATCACCTGCCGCTGGTTCAACATGCCCTACATCTCCAAGGTCATCGCCGCCGGACACCAGGTCATCGCCTACGGGAAAGTAAAGGAACAGGCCGGCCGCCTCATCATCGATCACCCGGAAATCGAAGTCATCCGCGAGGATGAGGAGGATACGGAAACGATCCACCTTAGCCGCATCGTCCCAATCTACAAAAACATCTCCGGAATCAATCAACGCCGCCTCCGTGAAATCACCCACCTCCTCGTCGGTAGCATCGGTCAGGCGGATTACTTTCCCTTCCCCGTCACGGAAAACGACCGCCGCGCTGACCTCTCGGAAACACATTTCCCTACCTCACTCGAGGCCGCGAAAACCGCCCGCCGCCGCTTCGCCCTGGAGGATTACTTTACCCTCCAGCTGAACGTCGTCTGGCAGCGCCAGGTGCACCTCTCGCACAATGGACGCGTCCTCGGGAAGAAAACCAGTCTCCTCACCGCCTTCTACCACTCTCTACCCTTCGATTTCACCGGCGCGCAAAAGCGCTCAATCCGGGAAATCATAGTGGACATGCGCCTCCCCCGCCCCATGAACCGCCTTCTCCAGGGCGATGTCGGAGCGGGAAAAACCTTCGTAGCCATGGCCTCCATGCTCCTCGCCATCGATTCCGGTGCGGATGCCGCACTCATGGCCCCCACCCAGATCCTCGCGGAGCAGCACTACCTCACTTTCCGGAAATGGCTGGAGCCCTTGGGCGTGAAGCTAGTCCTCCGCACCGCCGCCCGCCGCGAGCAATCCCTGGAGACCTCCGGCCCCACCATCTTCATCGGCACCCACTCCCTGCTTTACGATTCCGAACTCTTCTCGGATCTCGGCTTTGTCGTCATCGATGAGCAGCACAAATTCGGCGTCGTCCAGCGCGCGAAACTCATCGATCAAGGCACCCTCCCGGATGTCCTCGTCATGACGGCCACCCCTATCCCCCGCACCCTTACCATGACGATCTATGGCGATCTCGACGTTTCCATCCTCGATGAGAAACCCGCCGGCCGCGGAAAAATCATCACCGCCCTCCGCAGCAAGCCGAAGCAAAAAGACATCACCGACTTCGTCAAAGCACAGCTCAAGGAAGGCCGCCAGGCCTACCTCGTCTATCCCCTCGTGGAGGAATCTGAAAACCTCAAGGCAGAGTCAGCCATCACCGCACACGGGAAATGGCAGAAACGCCTCGGCGCGGAAAACGTCGGCCTCCTCCACGGAAAACTCCGCCCGGAGGAGAAAGAGGAAGTTATGTCGGATTTCCGCTCCGGGAAATTCAAGGCACTCGTCGCCACCTCCATCATCGAGGTCGGAGTCGATGTCCCGAACGCGAACCTTATGATCCTCCACAATGCGGAGCGCTTCGGGCTCGCACAGATCCACCAGCTCCGCGGACGCATCGGCCGGGGGGAGCATAAATCCTACTGCATCCTCCTCACAGCCTCCAAGACACCCGAAGCAATCGAGAAACTCACCGTCCTCGAGAACTCCGACGATGGCTTTGAGATCGCCGAGGCAGACCTCGCCCTCCGCGGCCCCGGCGATGTCCTCGGCACCGCCCAATCCGGCCTCTCGGACCTCCGTTTCGCAGAGTTCATCTCAGACACGCCACTCATCCGCGAGGCCCGAGTCCTGGCCGATCAGGTCTTTCAAGAGGACCCCACCCTCACCGGCACCCACGCCGCACTCCATCCCCTCATCACCCCCCACGAAGCCCTGCCAAAATCAATCACGTCCTAAAAAAGGAGTAGCGTCGCCCCATCCACAAGGAACGTCATCGTCCCGGCGCCGGATTAGAATCCGGAACCCATCACCCCCGCAAAATCCATAACCCCACCTCACTTCCCACCCGGCAGATAGACCGTAAACACGGTCCCCTTCTCCACACCGCTCACCACTTCCACCCGGCCGCCGTGGTTCTCCACCGCCGCCTTCACGATCGCTAGTCCCAGGCCGCTATGCCCGTCCGCACCGCGCGCGGCATCCGTCCGGTAAAATCTTTCGAAGAGATGCGGCACATGCTTCGGATCTATCCCCGGCCCGTCATCCCTCACGCTCAGGGCAATTTCCTCCCCCGCCGTCAGCCGCACATCGATCATGCTCCCATCGGGCGTATGATGAATCGCATTGGAGATCAGGTTCATCACGATCATTTCCAATGCCTGCCTGTCTCCATAGAAATCGACCTCATCCACCGTCACCGTTAGCGCGTTGCCTCCGTCCATCGCCATCCCCCGTAGCTCCTTGCAGCTGTTTCTTACGATGGATCCCAGCTCGCATTTCTCCCGCTGTGACATCTCCGCGGAGTCCTGCCGTGCCAGCGCAAGAAGGGAGCCCAGCAGCTCCCGCATCCGCTCGCTCATCCGCCGGCACGTGTTCAGTATTTCGTTATACTCTTCCGGCTCCCGCTTCATTTTCAAACCGCGGTGGGTCTCGTTCAGTATCACCGCCACCGGCGTCCGTAGCTCATGGGAAGCATCCGCGATGAACTGCTTCTGCTGCCGGATCATGCTCTCCAGTTGGTCGAAGGTTCCGTTCAGCACCTCGCTCAGCGCCGCCAGCTCATCGTCCGTCCCCGGTGGTTTGACCCTATCGGAAAGGTCACCATTCGCGATCCTTGCCGCCGTCTCTGTGATCGCGCCGATCGGCTTGATCGCACGCCCCGCAAGCCACCAGCCGCCCGCCAGCCCCAGCAGCCACAATCCCGTTCCACTAGCGGAAAGCAAAAGGCCCAGCCGCTGGAAATTCGTCTGCTCGCGGCTGATATCCACCCCGCTCAACGTCAGAAAGCCGAAGGGCGTCTGATGGGGAAACAGCAGATGGCTCCCTATTTCCAGAATCCTTGATTCACCTGGCAAAGCCGCCTCCCTCGCCGCCAGTTCCGGCCTCATTTCACCGATGTCTTGCGGAGCGTTTTTTGAAACAAACAGCGGCTTTCCATCCTTGTCCCATACCGCGAAATACGGGTCATATTCATCCACCACTCCCAGCGCTCCCGTGATCTCCGGTGGCGCCCCTGGCATGGATGCCAGATCCATCAGCCTTTTGTGAATCTCCTCGTCATCCAGCGGCATCCGGATCTCCTCCTCATTCCCATCGAAGACAATCAACCGCAGCAATGTCCTGTCGAAGTCCTTCAGCTCCCTCCTCATGCTCTGCATCCGCTCTTCCGTCACGATCCGGAACGCCAGAAGGCACAGCGCGGTGATCACCACCAGCAGGATCAGCGCATGCCACAACTGCAGGCTCCAGCGGAGCGATTTGAAAGGGAGTCTCATGAATTATTGGGGGATAAGGTAGCCGTGCCCGCGCCGTGTCACAATCAGATCCGGTCCCAGCTTTTTACGCACGTTCGATACATGCACATCCAGTAGATTGGAAATTGAATCGTCCTCGGAGTCGAACAAGTGCTCGTAGAGCTCGGACCTTGTCACCACCCGCCCGCGCTTCAGAGCCAGATACTCCACCAGCGCATACTCCCGCGCCGTCACCTGCACCACCATCCCGTGCCGGCTGATGTAGCGCTTCGCGAAATCAATTTCCACCCCCTCGATCTCGATCACCCGGGAGGCCTCACCGCTCGCCCGCCGTATCAGCGCGCGCAGCCTCGCCAGCAGTTCCTCCAGATCGAAGGGCTTCACCAGGTAATCATCCGCCCCGCCGTCCAGCCCGCGGATCCGGTCATCCACCGCATCCCGTGCCGTCAGCATCAGCACCGGCGTTTTCTTCAGCTTCCGCAGCTCCGCCAGCAGATCCCATCCGTCCATCACCGGCAGCATCCCGTCCAGGACGATGCAGTCATAGTCGCACTCCTTCGCCAGATACAGCCCCTCGCCGCCATCGGCTGCCGTATCCACGGCATAGTTTTCCTCCCGCAGGCTCGCCGCAAGGCTCCTCAACAGGTCCGGATTATCTTCCACGATCAGGATTTTCATAAAATATCAGCTCTACTATTCATGTCTCAATGCATCGATCGGGTCCAGCGCCGCAGCCCTCCGCGCCGGCATAAAGCCGAACAATATGCCCACCGCCCCGGAAAATACGAACGCGATCAGGTTGATCTTCATATCGAAGATAAACGGCACCTCGATCACCTTGGAAAGCACCACACAGAGTAGAAACGCCAGTCCCAGCCCCACCATTCCTCCGATGCATGCCAGCGTGATCGCCTCCACCAGGAACTGCAGCAGCACCTCCCGCGCACGCGCTCCCACCGCCAGCCGTATCCCGATCTCCCGCGTCCGCTCCGTCACCGATACCAGCATGATATTCATGATGCCGATGCCGCCCACCAGCAGGCTCACCCCCGCCACCGCGCCCAGCAAAGTCGTCATCACCCGTGTGGAAGAGCTCACTGCCTCCGCGATCTGCCGGGTATCGATCACTGTGAAATTATCATCCTCATTGGCTTGCAGGTTCCGCCGCTCCCGCATCATCAGCCCTATCTCGTTGATGATCTCATCCGTATCCGCATCGTCCTCCGCGGAGATCAGGATTGTGGAAATATCCTGCGCGGAAGTCTTCCCCACCAGCCTCCTCTGCAGCGTCGTCAGCGGCACCACGATTGTATCGTCCTGGTCCCGTCCCTGCCCGGATTGCCCCTTGGCCTTCATCACGCCGATCACCTCGCAGGAGGAAGTCCCCAGCCGGATCTTTGCCCCGAGCGCGTCATCCGTCCCGAAAAGCTCCTTCTTCACCGTCGCCCCCAGCACACACACCGCCTTGCCGGAGAGCAGATCCGCCGCCTCGAAGAAACGCCCGCTATCCAGGCTCCATTTCCCGATCTCGAAATACTCGGGTGTCGTACCGGTAATCTCGGTGGACCGCGCCGCCTGCAGATAGATCGTGCTTAGATTGGTCGAGCTCGTTGGCGCCACATTCGCCAGCCCGCCGATCTGCTCGGAGACGGCCACCGCATCCTTCTCGCTGAAGTTCGGCACCCCCGCGGAGTTTGATCTCGGGCCGAACCCCTGCCCCGGCCGCAGCACCAGCAGATTGCTCCCTAGGTTCGCGATCTGATCCTTCACCGCAGTCGTCGCCCCCTGCCCCAGCGTCACCATCGTGATCACCGCAGCCACCCCGATGATGATCCCCAGCACCGTTAGAAAGGCGCGCATCAGATTCCTGCGGATCTCCCGCAGCGCGATTAAAAAAGCATTCCAGAACATAAGATCAGGCGTTTGTTTTGTCGGATTCTATCAGGCCGTCCTTCACCCGGATCACCCGCTTCGCGTAGGCCGCTATGTCATCCTCGTGCGTCACCATCACGATCGTGATTCCTGAGTCCCTGTTTAAATTCACCATCAGCTTCATGATCTCATCACTCGTCGTCGTATCCAGATTCCCCGTCGGCTCATCGGCAAAAAGCGTGCTCGGCTTCGTCACCAGTGCCCGGGCGATCGCCACCCGCTGTTGCTGCCCGCCGGAGAGCTCCGCCGGCGTGTTCCGTATCTTGTCCCCCATCCCCACGGATGCCAGCGCCTCCTCGGACATCTCTTTGCGCACCTTGGAGGAAAGCCCCCGGTAAAGCAGCGGCAGCTCCACATTTTCCTTCGCGGAAGTCCGCGCCAGTAGGTTGAACCCCTGGAAAACAAAGCCCAGCGCATACCGCCGCAGCAGAGACCGCTCATCCGCGGAAAGCCCACCCACCTCGATATCCTCGTAGTGGTAGCTCCCACCCGTCGGCACATCCAGGCAGCCCAGCAGATTCATCAGCGTGGACTTCCCGGAGCCACTCGGCCCCATGATCGCCACGAATTCCCCTTCGGAAATGCTCAGATCCACCCCCTTCAGCGCCTGGAACTCAGCATCCCCGCGCCCGTAGGTCTTGGTGATCCCATTCAGCTCGATCAATGCACCCGCACTCATGATTTCTTCACCGTCTTGCGGATGATTACCTCCATTCCCTCCTCCACTTCCGGGCCCATCACCTCCGTGTAGCGCCCGTCCGTCAGCCCGGTCCGCACGCGGATCATCTTTGGCTCGCCGCCTTCCATAATCCAGATCGACTTCGGCGCACTACCGCCATCCTTCTTCCCGCCGCCTTCGCCTGCGCCCGGCCCGCCTTTTCCGCCTTTTCCACCGGGAGGTCCTCCACCCTCGCCACGTCCACCGCCGCCAGCTGCTTGCCCGCCGCCATTGCCACCCGCAGCTGCACCCGCGCCGCTGTTTTTACTCCCACCCCTCGGCGGCCGTGAGCTCAGACTCTCCAGGAAACTCTGCTTGGTCTCGGACTTCTCCTCCGCCACCGCACTCTCCGGGTTGAACCGCAGCGCCGCATTCGAGACCAGCAAAACATTTTCGCTCTCCGCCACTTGGATATCCGCCGTCGCCGTCATCCCGGGCCTCAGGCTCAAGTCATCGTTCTCCACCTCCAGCTCCGCCTCATACGTCACCACATTGTCCGTGATTACCGAGGCAAAGGAAACCTTCCGCACCGTCGCCTCATACGTCCGGTCCGGCCACGCATCCACCGTGAAGCTCGCACTCTGCCCCTCTTCCATCCGGCCGATATCCGCCTCGGCCACCGCCACCTCCAGCTTCATCCGCGTCAGCGTCTCCGCCACGATGAACAGCTCCGGCGCGGAAAACTGTGCCGCCACCGTCTGCCCCGGCTCCACCGTCCGGGAGAGCACGATCCCATTGATCGGGGACTTGATCTCGGATTTATCCAGATCGCTTTCAAATACCTTTACCTCCGCCGTCGCCTTCTTCACCACCGCCTCTGCGGATTCCAGATCAGCCACGGCCCGGTCACGCGACGCCACCGCCGTATCCAGATCCGCCTGGGAAGGAGTCTTCCCGTTGCTGATCTTATGCAGCTGCTGCAAACGGCTCAGGGAAGATTCGCTCTCCGCCAGCGTCGCCGCCGCCTGATTCACACTAGCCTTCGCCACCAGCACGGAAGCCCGCAGGCTATCCGTCTGCTGCTCCAGCTTCGTAGTATCCAGAGTCGCCACCACCTGGCCCTCCTCCACGGTGTCATTGTAGTCCGCCAGCACCTTGTCCATCGTCCCGGAAATCTCACTGCCCACGCTCACCTCGTTCGTCGGCTCCAGATTGCCCGTCGCCGTCACCGTCAGGGAAACCTCCCCGCGCTCCAGCTTCTCGGTAACATACCCAGGCCCCACCTTGTCGCCAGCCGCCTGATATTTCCTCAGGGCAAACACCCCGCCACCCAGCAGTAGAAGCAGCAGGATGATATAGATCCCCTTCCTCTTCTTGGAGGTCCGGCCCGCACGGATCTTTTCAGCAAGATCCCCCTTGTTTTGTTTCGCTATCATATATGGAAAAAGAATTACAGTCATCGCCATCACCTCCGCCTACCGCTGCCAGCCACCACCCAGCGCCTTGTAAAGACCCACGAACGAGCTGGACCTATCCGCCTTCACCGTTACCGATTGATCCTCCAGGGAAAGCAGCGCCTGCTGCGTCGTCAGCACCGTCGTGATATCCACCACACCCGCCTCATACCTCTGCCGCGCCAGCTCCTCCGCCGTCCGCGCCGCCACCAGCGCCCGCTCCGTGATCACCGCCCGCTCCTCGTTTTTCCGGCACGCCATCAGCGCATCCTCCACCTCGGAGAGTGCAGTTAGCACCGTCTTCTTGTAGGCCTGCAGCGCCTGCTCCTCCTGCTCGCTCTGGATCTCGATCTGGCTGCGGATTTGCCCCGCATCGAAGATCGGCGCCGTCAGCCCCGCGATCACACTCGCCGCCGCCTGCTCCGGATTAAAGATTTTCGAGGAAGAAAGCGCATCCACCCCCAGGCTCCCGTTCAGACTCAGCGATGGCATACGCGCCGCCTCCGCCGCATCCGTCCGGTAAACCGCCGCCAGCCAATCGTAGCCCGCCCCCCGCACATCCGGCCGCTGCCTCAGCGTATCCGCCGGGATCCCCACTGCCAGCTTCCGCGGCGGCTCAGGCAGCCTCCCGCTCCTACTCGACAGCACCCCGTCCAGCGCACCCGGCACCTTCCCGGAAAGCAAAGCAAGCGAGTTCTTCGCACTCGAGATCGCCTGCTCCAGCGGCGGCACATTCGAGCGCAGCTGCTCCAGATTACTCTTCGTCTGCTCCGCATCCAGCGCATCGATCTGACCCGCCTCCTCACGCCAGGAAGCCAACTGATACGTCTCCTCGAAATTCTTCACATTTTCCCGCACCACCGCCAGCCGCGCCTCCGCCGTCCGCAGATCCAGATACGCCAGCGCCACCTCGGAAGCCAGCGATGCCTGCACCGCACTCAGCGTCTCCTCCGCACTGTATTCATCCGCACCCGCCGCCGCCACAGCTGCCCGCTGCTTGCCGAAGAGATCCACCTCCCACGAAGCATCCAGCCCCGCCGAATAAGACTCCGTGCTATTCTGAACAGTCGTATCAAACCCTCCGCTGCTCACCTCACTCTTGCTCCGCCCGGCCCCCGCGGAGAAATCCCCCGTTAGACTCGGGAACAACCCACTCCTCTCGGAAATCCGGCGCGCCCGCGCCTCCCGCACCACCGATACCGCCGATTTCAAGTCCGGGCTCTGCGCCCTTGCCCCGCGGATCAACTCCGTCAGCACCGGATCATTGAACTCCCCCCACCACCTCCGTAAATCAACCGAAGCCGCCGCATGCCGGAAACCCACCCCTTGATGCCAGGAGGCCGGCAGCACGATCGAATCCATGGAATTCCCGTGCCGCCCCACCACCTGGCACCCGGTCAAAGCCGCAGTTACCACGGTCAACGCCATGAACTTATCGGTAGGGAATGCGGGCAGAAAACTAGAGCAGATACGCTTCATTACCCCGCACCCTGCCACACCCAACCTTAAGTTCCCGTGAAGCCCCAATCAAACCCAACCACAAAGCCCCGAGCAACAAAACCACCGCCCCCACCAATCACTCCCCACCTCCCAATCATCCCAAATCCTTATCCGGCGCCGAAACGACGCCGCTCCTTGTCTCCAAAGCCACCGCCCAAGGAGCGGCTGCGTTCCGCTGCCGGATAAGCCCCAGCCACAAAACCCACGCCCCTCCTGTTTCCCCACAGCCGCCTACTTCTTGCGGCGCAGGAAGCCAAGCATACCCAGCGCGCCGTATCAGGCCGGAGGGCTCGGGGATAGCCGCAGTGCCAACTACGCTGGCATCGTAGCCACTGATCAAATAGACCTCATATTCCCCATCCACGAAGATCTCGCTAATTGCGGATATTGTTCCGAACGTTCCGCCGGTGTAGGTGATAACATTACCGTCCACAGCATTCTGATTGCTCTGCATCCCATACCAGATGATTCCGCCGCCATTCTCTGCGCTGAAGTTATTATTCGAATAGAATTCCCTGCTCGTAAAACCTGAAATGGCGAGGCTCCCGGTGGCTGACCAATCCGCGGGATTCCCGCCACTCGTGAACCCTGTATATCTTGCCGCAGGGACCTATCCTACCGCGATTCCAATTCCAAAAATCGAAGCTAAGTTAACTCCGGCCGCATTCGTTATCTCCCACTGTAGTTCCGGAAGGGTGATGCTCAGCGCTGTGCCACCCCCTCCGCTGAAGTCCACATACACTGCAGCATATGCGGCTGTGGTGAGGCTGTATAAAGTAGCTAGCGAAAGGGCGGATAGGGATAACATCTTCATAATCAAGTATCTGGTGTAGCAGATCGGAAGCTGGTTACCCGGCCTGCAGTTGAAGACCTCCCCAAGCGCCGAAGCTTGCATAACGCCTGATATTCAACCAATCAATACCAATCGGCCCGCGCGGGGATCCATGTGGCCCGTCTCCGGCATTCGCCCCACCCTTTCCCGCAGAGGTTATTTCTCCACGATTTTATAAACAGGGCCGGTGAGATCCGTGATGTAGAGCTCCCCGCTGGCATCTTCCCCGAAGGAGGAGATGAGACTGATACGCCCGCCATCCGGCTGCAGTGCTTTCGTGTGATCCTGGAAATCTGTGCTCTTCCCGCCTTTCTCCCGCAGGCTCCAGATGCGTGGATTCTGGTAGTCCGCAAAGATGTATCTCCCTTTCAGATCCGGCACGGCGCTGCCGCGGTAGACGTAGCCGCCGGTGACGGAGAGCCCCTGGGTCCCCCCGCTGCCGTGCGCGTAGACGTAGATGGGGGCGTGGTAGTTTTCAGGGATTTTCCCGCCAATCTCCTTGCCCTTGCGGCCCGGGGTTTTGATATCCCCCTCACGAAGCCTCCAGCCGAAGTTCAGCCCGCCGGTCTTGTTCCCTTTTACGACGTTGATTTCCTCCCAGGCGTTCTGACCCACATCGCCGATCCAGAAATCCCCTGTCTCCGCATCGAAAGAGCAGCGCCATGGATTCCGCAGGCCGAAGGCGTGTATCTCCGGCAGGGCGCCATCAACTCCGGCAAAGGCATTTCCCTCAGCAGGCTTGTAGCCTTCTTTCCCAGTCACATCCAGGCGCAGCAGCTTGCCAAGGGGTGAGCCGAGGTCCTGTGAAAGATTTTTCGGATCGTTCGCGGAGCCGCCATCCCCCGTGGCGACGTAGAGAAGGCCATCCGGGCCGAAGTCCAGCCAACCGCCATTGTGGTTCGCGTAGGGCTGATCATATTGGAAAATGGTCTCGCCGCTGTCCGGATCCGTGGTTTTCCCATCCTCCGTGACAAAGCGGACGATCTGCGTCTCCCCGCCCTTCTCATTATAATTCACATAGTAGCGGCCGCTCTCCGCGAAGTCCGGCGCAAAGGCGAGGCCCAGCAGGCCCTGCTCATTCCCCTTCCGCTCCACTTTCGGGACGATCTTCAGGAAAGGCTCCTCCGCTTTCTTCCCCGTCTTCAGATCCACGATCCAGACAGTGCCAGCCTGCTCCATGACCCAGATCTTCCCTTTCACGGAATCCGGCGCGCCCACCCACACGGGGCGCTCAAAACCATCCGCAACCAGCTCTGTGCCCACACCCGCCTGGGCGATGGAGTTGAACAAAAGACCCGAGACTAGCGTGAGAGCAAATTTCATAATCGCCCAATCTATCCGCAAACCCGGATCGTGCAACCGAATGACGAAACGTATGTTTCCATGACCATTCCCGGCCTCCACTCCGTCACCACTGTTTTCTCCCCGGGGAACTTGGATCTGAAAGCCCAAGGCCGGGTCGACCCGCCTTGGGCTCACCCGGGGAGAAAGGCAGCTATCCACTGCGATGGTTCCTAGCGGCAGGAGATATTCGGTCCCAAGCCGCTATGCATAAGCATGATACGCTAATTCGTGCGGTATTCTATCAGTCTCCATTCCAAGATCGATATAGGCCTATTAGAGAAAAAACTTCTTAGCGAGCTTTCCGATCAAAGCGGCGGTATCGAGCACCTCGCGTGAGCGCTCATCCGCCCGGCAATAGATGCCGAAGGTATAAGCCTCAGGCAGTAGAAACTCGAATGTCCGCACTGATTCCAGATTCCCGTTCAAATCGGTCAACCGCGCCATGGCATCGCCGGGGCCAAGAAAGATGCCCAGCCCTGCCTCAGCCGCCTCCGCCGCCTCCGCCTCGGTATCGAAGAAGACGGTGTTCGCCCCCTGCGTGCCGTAGGCATACTCGCACCACTGCTCCAGAAAGCAGCGAAAACCGCGGGCAGCGTGGGTATTCGGGATCAGCAATGTGGTCCGCAAGACGGCGGGAAAATTGAATTGCTCCGAATCAAACGCGTAGAAGCTGGGATTCCAGGCGAGAGTAATGCCCCGCTCCTTGCGGATCACCGCCTCCTGGATCCCGGCAGTCATGCCCTCCTGGAGAAATCTGGTGGCGATCACCAGATCCGTCCGGCCGCTTTCCAGATCATCCGTCCAGTTTTCCCCCGCACGTCCCATGGCGATGGATTTATCCTCGGTGACGTGCTCCTGCTCGACCAATTTCGCAAGCTCCAGCGAGTAGAATGAACCGTCCAGCCCCAGCGAGACCTTCTTGTCCAGCCGCCGTGCCTGGTGTTTCAGCTCATCCTTGAAGGCAGAGTATGCATCGCAAACTTCCTTCGTACGCGTCAGGAAAACATCTCCCTCCGGGGTTAGCACGGTGCCCCGCGCCTTCCGCTCCAGGAGCACAAGCCCCACGGCCTGCTCGAGATTTGTGATGGTGAGGCTCACCGCTGGCTGGGAGAGACCCATCCGGCGTCCGGTCTCGGAAAAGTTCCCGCTTTCCGCCAGATCACGGAAAACCATAAGGCTATTCAAATCAACGTCCATGGGACTCCTTTCTGGCGGTTCGGCCGAGCATTTGTTTCAAATCATTATACGGGTGATGTTTCCGTAGCAGGACGGAAAATTCATAACAGGGCCACGCATCCCCCACATCACTGCCCAGCGGGCTGATGAGATCCGCGCAAAAAACAATGGCCTCATTCCCCAGATCACGGATGCTCCGCTTCCGGAAGGTCTCGCCGCCCTCCGCGCCCGCATCCCGGAATTTCCGCAGGATCTCCTCTGCCTGACCGGGATCCCCCTCCACCTTGATGAACCAGTTTTCCTTCAGATCGGCAGGCTTCTCCGGCAAGGGTCGGGTTCCGTTGCTGTGGATTTTCCAGCCAACCTCGCCAAGATCCACCCGGTCCAGCCGCTCGGTAACCCCCAGGCCGATGCCGAAATACAGATCGCACTCATTGGCCAGCAGGCATTTCAACGCCCGCTCCGGCTCCACCTTGATGTAGCAGGAGCGGAAGATCTTGGAAACTTCCAGCCCGGAGAGGTAATCCGTAAAGAGCCCCTCGCGGAAAAAGCCACCTGCCGCACCGAACCTTAGCACCCTCCCCGCCTGGTGCAACTGGCGCACGGATTCCTCCATTTTCCGGAGGCTCCGTGCCAGCGGACCGAGCTGAGAGAAGAGCCCGCGACCGAAGACCGTGGCCTCGATGCGATCAGGATCATCCACCACCAGAAGATCCCGACCGACGATTTTCCTGAATCCCTCGTAGATCCTCTTCACGTTCGCTCCGCTCATTTGCAGCTCAATAGCCGCGTTTGCGAAACTACCCTCCCTGACGACCGCACTGAAAACCTCGAGGTGGCGCAGGGATATCCCCGCCAGATCGTCGTTTTTGTTAAAATCAGTAAACATCTGCTACCACATTCGGTGGAAAGACCTCCCAGGCAAGCGGTATTATGGACACTGGCAATTTCCTGCAGCCGGTAGGCCGCATGCTAACGGCTGACGGCATATGCCTCGAAGATGACTGCCGGGGCAATCAGGCACAGGCTGGTGAGAAAGCTAACCATCTCCGGATCGAACTTCCGCCGTGTACGGTTAAGAATTTGCAACAACGCCGCGCCGGTGAGGATGGCATAGAAGAACGGTCGGGTGAGTTGTGACTCATTCTGCACGGCGAAAACCAACGCCACCGCCCCGAGCAAAGTGGCCGGCAGGCTGATCGAGAGTTCATTGGCGGCGGAAAGATTCACATCGCCGGATTTCGCGGCATTCGCCCAGAGCTCGGTGGCAGCGGAGGCCAGCAGACAGAGCACGGTGAAACAGATGAACTCCCGGGAAAAGACCATCTGCTGAACCCCGAGGGTCGGCAGGTAGGTATGGGCTGCCATCGCTGTGCCATATGCCACACAGACTCCGCCCATGGCGTGCTTCGAGTAAGAGATTTCGTTTTCCTCCTTGGTAATAAACAAGGACAGAGCGAAGTAGCCAATGACCAGCACCCCGCCTACGAGGAGGTAGAAATATACGGAGAGAGGGAAATTCAGCACGGTGAGGATCAGCGCGCTGATAGCTGTACCCACGGCTATCCTGACCAAGGCTTTCTTATGCCGCAGCGGAGTGGACTCCGTATCCCCGTTCATCGCGGCTTCCAGCAGCTTCGCCGTAATGCGCAGGCACCAGGCAATAAGTCCCAGCGCCACGTATGATTCCCACGGGAGGTAATTCACCCGCCACGTCTTCGCGAAAAGGAACAGCCACACCACTGCAACCAGCGGGGCGTCCAGGCCTAGGATATTTAAATAAAGCCACCATGGCTTTCGTTCTCTTTCCACAGCAAAGCTTTCCTACACACCTGACAGAAACGCAAGTGCTGACTGGTGTGTTTTCTACATCATCTGCCGGACTATCGGCGGGATCGGCGCACCGATAGCCTCCGCCACCGCCCGCAGGAGCACCAACTCCCCATCATCCACTTTCCCATCCTCCACTACCACAAGGCCGCACAGCCTGAGGATCTGCTGCTTCACCAGCGGGGTGGATGCGTCCATTTCATATAGCGCTTTGGAAACTTCCCCGAGATTTACCTCCACCTGCACGAGATCCCTGCCGACGTGCTCGCGGTATTCCACCGCCGCTTGCTTCAGGGAATCCGCGCCACCGCCCAGTGCAGCAAGGGTATGCAGCACATGGCTGATCTCTTTCTCCAGGGAAGAAAGACTCCGGTGCCTCATGTTCGGCACGGCTTTGAGCCCCAGGCCGATCTCCACATGACGCTCGATAACTTTCTGCAGCATGAACTCGAAGAGGTTCACCTCACCATCCGCCTCAATCAGGGACTTGCTGGCCCTGGCGAAATCCCGTGCCTCATCGCGGCTCATTTTCCGCAACCAGGAAAGGGAAAGATCCACCAGCGCGAGTTTCTTAGCCGCGGTGTAGTCCTTCAGATCCTCGCTCCAGGTGAGGATGCTGCCGATAGATTGTGCCTCTACTCCTTCTTCAAAAAGTATTCTTTCCGCCACCTCCCGCGAATCCGCATCCGCCGCGACGAGCAGGCCGAGCAGCAGCACCTTCGCCTCCTCGCGGGAAAACGAGGTCACCTTCCCTGCGCGCAATTCCTCCCGGATCCGGGTGCCCACACGGCTATCCATACCATCGCTATCTCCCAGATCCGCCAGCCGATCCTGCACAGGTTCCGCGGAAATATCCGCAGCGGTTGATCCAGAGAAACCGGAGAAGCCGGCCATTTCCTCGCGCGTGATCGGATCAGCTTTCCCCTCCAACATGGTTCCTTTCCAGTTCGGATCGATGGCCAGGATCCTTTTCGAGAGCGGCGGGTGTGTGGCCATCATGGCGCTAAACCCGCTGCCGGCGAAGAACATGTGCCGGGCCTCCATGGCCTTGGGTGATGAAATTTTCCCATGCTCCGCAAAGCCGCCGATCTTTTTCAGCGCGCCGGAAATCCCCTCCGGATTCCTCGTGAATTGCACCGCGGAGGCATCCGCCAGATACTCCCGCTGTCTGGATATGGCCGCCTGCAAAAGCCGCGCGAACAGAACGCCGACGGAGCCGACCAACCAAACTCCGAGACCCGCGAGCACGATGGCGATCACCACACCGTTCCCCTTGGAATCCTTCGATCCACGCATGAAACGGAATGACTCAAGCAGCATGCGACCGAGCATGGAGAGCATCACCAGCCCGAATATCCAGCCCATCAGCCGCATGTTGAGTTTCATATCGCCATTGAGAATATGGCTGAACTCATGCGCGACGACGCCCTGCAACTCCTCCCGCGTGAGTCTCTCCAGCGTGCCGCGGGTGACGCCGATCACCGCATTCGCCGGATCCGTCCCGGCAGCAAAGGCATTGATACCCCTTTCCTGATCCATGATCCAGACCTCGGGCACCGGCAGTCCGGAGGCGATTGCCATTTCTTCGACGATATTCAGGAGGCGTCGCTCCGGCAGATCCGTGGTCGTGGGTTCTACCTGCCGCCCTCCAAGGCTGCTGGCCACCACCTTCCCACCACCGGAAAGCTGCGCGAGCTTAAACCAGCTGCCCAGCATGATGACACCGCCAACGATGCCACTGGTCCCGGCGGCCACACCGGGATCCCACCAACCAGTCTTCAGCTGACCACCATTGAAATTCTGAATATCCCCCCCGGTCTGTAGAAACAGTTGAGCCAGAATATACATAACCGCGATCACGCCGATCACGGATAGAATGAACCACCAAACCAGCAAGCGGCTGGATTTCCTGGCCCGCTCCTGTGCCTCGAAGAAGTTCATCGGCTATTGGGATGGATAGGCGGTTTCCTAGAACTGGACCTTCGGTGCCTCGCGTTGGGCAGGGTCCTCGATCTCGAACGGAGAAGCCTCGCTAAAGCCAAACATACCGGCGACGATATTGTTCGGGAAAACCTCGCGCTTGTTGTTAAAAGCGAGCACGGAATCGTTATAGGCCTGCCTGGAGAAGGCGACTTTGTTTTCCGTGGAAGTCAGCTCCTCACTGAGCTGCATCATATTCTGGTTCGCCTTCAGATCCGGATAAGCCTCCGCAACGGCGAAGAGGCGGCCGAGCACACCGCCGAGACCTGCCTCGGCCTGGCCAAGCTTGGCCATCGAGCCGGGATCGCCGGGATTCGCTGACTCGCGGGCACCCGCCGCCACATTCCGGGCGGCGATGACAGCCTCTAGAGTCTCCCGCTCATGGCTCATGTAGCCCTTGGCCGTTTCGACCAGATTCGGGATCAGATCGTTTCTGCGCTTTAACTGCACATCAATCTGCGAAAACGCGTTCTTATACATGTTCCGCAGCTTCACCAGGCCGTTGTAAACGCCCATGGCAAACATACCGATCACGGCAATGAGACCGATCAAAACGATCAGCACAATCAATCCAGCACTTAAAGAAGTCATGACCTTTATCTAATCCACCTTCAGCGTTTATGCCACATAAATGATCAGGCGTCAGATATCTGGGAATCTCAGCAATTATGATTGGGAACCTCACGAGTATCCAACATTCGGAAAAATCGCGAACCATCCAGACACAAAAAAACCGCGCCTTTCGGAGCGGTTTTCCTGAGATTCTTTGTAAACCAAGATTAACGCTTGGAGAACTGGAAGCGGGCACGAGCACCTGGCTGACCTGGCTTCTTACGTTCTTTCATACGTGGGTCACGTGTAAGGAACCCTTCCGGCTTGATGAGCTTACGATTTTCCGGATCGAACTGAGTAAGCGAGCGGGAGATCGCATGGCGAATCGCTATCGCTTGCGCATGCTTGCCGCCACCTTTGACGATTACATTTACATCGAACTTGTTTACCATGTTCACAACCTGGAAAGGAGCGATGACGGAGTTCTGAAGGTCAATGGTAGGAAGGTAGTCTTCGAACGAAAGTCCGTTGATGGTGACTTGACCGGAACCTTCTTTCACCCATACGCGGGCGACTGCGGTTTTGCGGCGACCTGTTGCGCTTTGTGTGGCGGTAGCTGGCATAATAATAAATTAGGAAATAAGTAATTAGCGGACTTCGTGAACCTTCGGGTTCTGAGCTTCGTGCGGGTGCTCTTCGCTAGCGTAAACCTTGAGCTTACCGAACTGGGCGCGACCGAGACGAGTCTTAGGGATCATTCCCCAGACAGCGCGCTCTACAAGAAGAATAGGACGACGGAGACGAAGCTTCTGCGGAGTCTCCACTTTCTTACCACCTACATAACCTGAGAAACGTGTGTAGATCTTGTCAGTCTCTTTGGTTCCGGAAAGAACGCATTGGTCAGCATTGATCACGACAACGAAATCACCGGTGTCTACGTGGCTTGTGAAAGTTGGCTTGTTTTTGCCACGGAGCAAACGAGCGGCTTCCACGGCGATTTGGCCGAGGACTTTACCTTTCGCATCGATCACATACCAATCGCGTTCGACTTCGTGGGGCTTGGCGGAAAATGTCTTCATCTCAGTATTAGGAAACCTTCGTGGAAACATAGCGGTGCAAGTGCTCCTACCCGAAGGGGCGCGGAACTTAGGCATCACACAGTGAAGTGTCAACCGGTAAATTAGCAAAGAATTTTCCGTATCCGCTATAAAGGTGCATTACCCTAATTTCCTATCGAATGGTCAATTCGGCTCACGATGTGCTAAGTGCAGCCTCCCCACTATTTACCCAGGGACCCATCTAACCGAACTCGCAATATTTCAGGCATTACCACCGCAAACGTGATCACTCGGACAATTTTTGTATGGTCCACGAGACGATCATCACCTAGCCTTTCACCCACGCGATACTCCCAGAGCCCCATCTGAAGTCAGAAAACGAGAACCAAATGCCAGGAATTCAGCAAACTCAGCTCAATGCTTCAACTCAAGATGAAGCTTACGGTTTCATGCCTTCCGAAGATCTGGAGAATAAATTTCAAACGCCGGGCTCCGCACTTGAATCCAATCGATCGGAACTAGTCACCAGCAGGAAAAAAAGCAAGATACTGATCGTCCAGGGCGATTGGGAAGCGGGACTTGGTTTGCTAGCACAAGACCTCGAAGACGAAGGCCACCAAGTGGGGAAAGTCATTTTTTGCGCATCCGACTACATCTACAAGTTTTTCGGCATACGGACCCACGTTTACCGGGACAAGATCGATAATTTCCAAGCATGGGTAACTGAACTGATCAAAAATGAAGGTTACGATACCGTTTTCCTCTACAATCATTATCGCCCTTACAATCAGATTGTCTGGGATCTTTCCGAGAAGATGACTCTGGAATGCTGGGTTTTTGAGCTTGGACTGATCCGTCCCAACTGTGTGATGGTTTTTGAGAAGAATAGCTTCCCCTTAACCACTATTGCCGAAAAGTGGGATAAAATTCTGAAAGGTGCCGCCGCCCCGGAAAAACACATAACCCCTCCCGAACTCTGCCGCGTCAGCACACCGGTGAAACTTGTAAATTTTGGAGCAAACTTCGTATTCAGCAGGCTCACATCCCCACTTTTTCCAAACTTTATCGATCAACGGGACATGCATCTAGGAAAGCATGTGAAACATGGCCTGATCCATCTCTGGCGCTTCTTTCAGCGCGCGGGCGATGAGGAATACGACACCTATTTCGCAACCGAACTCTCGGGTAAATACTACGCTGTCCCACTCCAGGTCCATAGCGACACCCAAATACTTCAGAACTCGACTTTCGAATCCATTGAGGAATTTGTCGCCACTGTCGTCGAGTCTTTCGAAAAACACGCTCCAAAAGACACCAAACTTGTCTTTAAAGTTCACCCGATGGATCGGGGCTATAAGGACTATGCAGACCTGATCGACGGCCTGAACCACCGCATCGGAGAAGAGAGGTTATTCTATGTCGACCGTGTCCACCTTCCAACACTTCTTGAAAATGCCCGGGGCTTGGTCAACATCAACAGTTCTGTTGGAATCTCCGCCCTGATCCACGGAAATCCCGTAATAGCCCTAGGCAATGCCGTCTATGACCTTCCAGAACTCACATTCCAAGGTGACTTAGACGATTTCTGGACTCAAGCACCGACACCGCAAAAGAGACTGGTCAATCATTTCCTGAACCTTCTTCTCGAAACCTGTCAAGGCCGAGGAACTCTTTCCCAACGCTGCTTCGATGTGCCCGGTCGAACACGAATCCGCTGGCCAATCGCGTTCTCTAATTCGTTTTTCAACCGTCCTTGAATAACGTTACAAGTGTCCCCATGCCCCGACCACTTAGAGGAATGACACCAGGCCACATTAGTGCCAGAGGAGAAGCTTGATGAATAGGGAATCGATCATAGAATGCGCCCGTCGCACAGATTGCTCGGATAAAACTCCCCATGAGTCTGTGCAGACGAATAAAACCGAGAAATCCTTGAGTCACAATTATCCAGTTACGAGTGCCGCAGCACCACCGACGGGAACTCTAAGCTAGACCTGCCTGGTGATTGGGGACAGATTAAATACCACATAAGTTCACTGATGAAATTGACTATAGTCCTATTAAAGCCGAATATTGAAATATCCAATTCCGACAGACAAGCCATAACCAAACGCTTTCAGAACAATATTTACTTTTTATCTTATTCCAATGACTCGGGAATCATTGCCGACGAGAAGCTTCAGACATTAACAGACAGACTTGCAGGTTATAATGACCCACTACAAATCGTCTTAACTGGCTTCACCCAAGAAGAACAAATCTCCCAGCAGGCTCTCTTTTTCTTCGCAAGCCAGAAAGTTTCAGACATTGTAAGACTTGAATATTTCAGGGGAAATCCTGTTTTCATTCCCCATCGTCCCTTAAGTGGAAAACAGAGCGACGGTTTGTTTGTTTTTCCGGGCCCGATTATCCCTATTTCTATGGGTTCTCACCAGCGGGCATTCCAAATGATCAGCACCCTCCTTCGTGAAGGTAAACATCTAGACCTTCTTATCACCGCTTCTAGCCCAAACCACTTTAACGATGTTCGAAGCATACTTCTGCAGATCTCGCCGAACGTTCATTTCTACCGAAATCGTAAGCCACAACTCAGAAAGGCCCAAGCATGGAGAAGGAAAGCTGAAAGCGGAGTCCGAATACTAATGAAAAAAACGGCTCCAGCGCCCGCTCTCTTTTCGGAGCGGCTGCAACAGGCAGGCACCTACGCAGGTCGTAAGTCTTTAGCGCGCCTGTTGCGGAATCATGCGTATAAATTTGTCCTCGTAAACTACGCTTGGCTTGACCGGATTTTGGAACACATCCCAGCTGAATTACGTTCCTCGACGACCTTCATTTGCGATAGCCACGATGTACAGTTTGTTAGAAACGATAGTGACAATAAGGACGAGTGGCGGTTCTTGCGCAATTCACGCAAAGAAAGAGATTCAGAATTAGCAGTTCTCTCAAAATATGACGCTGTATTGGCTATTTCAGAGAGCGACGAGAAGACACTGAAACAGCATCTTGGGCGGGAGAAAGTAATCGGAGTTCCGACTGGTTTTAATTATGCCCTTGATACCCCTCAAATGCCTGACCCGAATAGACCCATTTTCGGTTTCATTGGCCGAGCAATGGATGCAAATATCAAGTCGTTGGAGATTGTCTTGAAAGACTGGTGGCCGAAAATTATTACTGAGTGGCCTGACGCTGAACTTCGAATTGCGGGCAGCGTCTGCAAAACTGACTTCCTGAAACCGTTTTTTAATGATGACGCCAACATTATTAACGACGGCTTTGTGGCAAATCTACAAGCTTGGTATCGTTCTATCGATGTCATGCTAAACCCCGTTGCAGTGCAAGGAGGCGTTAATTTCAAATCGATCGAAACGATCATGAGTGGCCGTCTTCTCATGACCAATGAACTTGGACTAAAATGCTTGGGAGACGACAACTTGGCTGTTGCTGCGGAATCTGGATCCGAAATCGTGGGAATACTGAAAGAGAAACTTGGCGACACCGCGGCATACGTCCATGAACGCGCCAGAACACAGCAACTGGCGAAAACACTCTACGACGATACCGCAGCAGCGAGACAGCTTTTGGCCTTCCTCAATAGAAGCGAAAAAGTTGAGGGAACTGAAAAGACGACTTCCCCAACCAGTTTTCTAATCCAGTGTGGTGATAGCTTGGAAAATAGAACTCGTCTCCTCCCTTTAGCCAAAGAGTTAGCCGCCCTTGGACTTCATCCAATCGTTTTAGTTTACAGTCAAAAATTTGTTGCTCCATTCATTGCAGCTGGCGTCGATGCCGTAGCTCTTTACAAATTCACTCCGAGCAAAGCCGAACTCAGCAAAGCGGCAAGAAGGCTCGACGAGGAAATGGACGGGCTTTCAATTGAAGACCTCACCTATCTCGAACAGCAGCAAAATTATCGCAAATATGCGCCGGATCGACTTACCCAGACGCTCAGGGACCTCAAGAAATCGGTCTATCGAGTTACGTCTTTGGTCGATGAGATCAAACCAGACTGCATTATCGTTTGGAATGGTTATACAGGCTTTCCCGCAAACGTCCTTCGGGCAGTCGCACGTAAGAAGAACTTACCATCCTTTTATTTGGAACGCTCACTCTTCTCCGACGGCGTTTTCATTGATCCAGAAGGCACAAATGGCGCCAGTGGTCTCTCAAGACTCACTGCAGACGACCTCAGAAAAAATCTGAAAATTGAAGTGATCCGGAAGATTGAGGATACTTTACGGGAAATTCCTGAATCTGAGATTGCCGAACTCAGGCAATCCGGACCTTGGGCTGGGGCTAAGACAGTAATCTTCATACCGCTACAAGTTCAGAATGATAGCAATATTAAGCTCTATAGTCCAGAAGTAGCCAACATGACTGAATTGATCAATCAGGCATTCAAGATCTTCCACGGCCCGGACACAGCATTCGTAGTCCGTCCTCACCCGGAAGAAGTGAACACCAAAAAATTCATCAATCACAGAGGGTTTGCAGAGCGAGTGCCCAAGGATTTGGACCTTAGTGATGTCTATGACGTCTACATCGACTCAGGTGGGAACCTAGACACCTGGCTTGCTGCGGCTGACCTCGTTTGCACCATTAATTCCACTGTCGGACTAGAAGCGCTACTTCGAGGAAAAAAAACCTCTATTTTGGGCCAAGGAATATATTCCGGGAAAAATCTTTCGAACTTGAATGGAGTCGATGACGAAGGAATCGAAGCATTTTGGAAAACACTAGTCTCCAACCACACTAGCCTACCTGAACGTCCTATTCCATCATGCTTGGATAACATCATTCCGCAAAATCCAAGAGAAAGTAGAGAGGCTTTTCACAACTCGGAAAAAATTAACCCTTGGGAGTATCGAGATTTTTGGCAAAATCAGGGAGAAAAGCTTCGTCAAGTTGTCTCGGCGGCCGATAAGACGTTGACTGTGGTCATTCCCGAAATGACGAAACTGAAATTGAACTTAAGCTACAGAAAAGACAAAGAGGAGCTCACTGAAGAGTGGATAGAGAAACGATGTCGTGATCAATTTTCCATCAGCGTTGATACTGAACTTATTATCACAACTATACCTCCCGATAGCGGATACTACATTCTAGTTGGTAGCGAAAAGAATGAGACTCATTTAAATAAGCCCCTAATGCTAGTAGATCCATATATGTGGCCACTACCTATCTTTGCGAAATACGACTGAGAGAATGAAAACATTTGAGATAATACTGAATGATAACAGAGGAAGTAATACAATTGAAGCATATTTGGTCAACTCACTTCCAAAATACTATATCAAACCCGACCTAAACACCTTCGATTCCTAGACATTATTCGATACAATCTTACTTTGCCATGAAGAAACTAATTCTACATATCGGATTTCATAAAACAGGATCAACTACACTACAGAGTTTTTTTGCGAAGAATGAGAATGAGTTACGCAGGAGAGGATTATGGATCGCTAACGCAGGCAGGGAGAACAAAGCGCACCTGATCCACTCACACCTTTTTTGGGATCTCGTTGAGTCGGATCTGTTTGATTCAAAGAAAGGCGGACTGAATGAGTGTAAAGATGAACTAAATCACCTACCAAACCGGGCTAAACTAATGATCTCAACGGAAGGCTTTTCCCGATTGAAAAAACCTAAAGATTTACTATCATTGTTTGATGAAGCTGAGATACAAGTAATTGCGTTTAGGCGAAAGAAGTCTAGTCTTGCGTCTTCGCTATACATCGAGAGTCTCAAAGCAGGGTCGAATTCGACTTTCATTGAATTTCTCGATAAAGAGTCATTCTTGCTAGATCACGATCATATATGTGATTTATGGCGCAAAGAAAATATTGATTTTATAGATTTTGATATCGGTGATTTCTCTAGCAACAAAGCTCTAGTAACGACATTTTTGAACAGTATCGGTATCGACCACGATGGCTTTACTTTTAATGAGAAGCGACTTAATACTAGTGTGAGCGAATCGGAAGCCTTTGCGTTATTTCTGGCTAACAATCTACTGAGACACTCGAACCTCCGCCTTCCGACATCGGAGAAGCTAAGATTTTTGTCAAAAATAAGAAGTTCTCATACAGACCTCGCGAGAGACCAAAGACGATTTGATCTCACCGAATTAGAGGCCGCTGCGTTAAACACAAAACTTTCGAATCCATTTACCCCCGAAAAATTACGTAGCTCAAGAGAACTAGACTCTCTCCGGTATATTAAATATGTTACCTTGATGTCGGCTCGACATTTAGACGTCACTCCCGGAGAGCGAATGTTACGAATTTTACGAGAAAAGGCGCGGACCTTCACCAATCAGTCTCTCTAATTCTCAGTCTTGATCAGAGTTAAACAGTAAGCGCCCTTATGGCAATTCGAAACAGTTTCGGCCGCATTGACTACTTCCGGAATTCACAAGGCCGCATGAAACGGCGCTTGAAACCAGAGCTCTGCAAAAACGAAATACGGCTTCCGATATTCTTGTTTTTCGGTAGCAAATCTCGAGCCTTTTCTAGAAGGAGCAATGCTTCGGCTTCTTTGTTTAGTTTCACATATGCTTCAGCACAAACTCTCAAAACATTTGCTGATTCAGGTTTTTGGGTGATCACAGCTTCGAACAATGCGATCGCCTCTTGGTAATTGCCTCCATTGAACTTCATCCAACCATTAAGCAGATTTTCCTTCGTTGTAACGGACTTCGAAGGCACCTTCACGGTGTTCTTGACCTTAGCTTTTGAATCAGTTTTTCGATCTGTGCCTCTTTCCAACCTTACCTTCGGAGGATCAACAGTCACCTTATCGGCATTCATGACTCCAGCATTGAGATCATTCTCCAGATGGACATCGAACGTGCTCCGAGCATCGACTTCTATATCAACAATCTGAAAGTAAATTTTCTCATTCTTTGATCCCCTCTCCCAGACATTGAAATAGATGAAAAATTCGGTGCATGCAGATTCCAATTCAACGATCCGCTTGTCACCAACACCTTTCTGACGGATTACTTCTTGGCCCTTCTGAGAAAAGAATTTCAGCTCGGATGAATTTTCGGCCAACAATTGCGATTCTCGAAAAACAAATCAAATTCGTTTCGTCGTTCGGTTAGGGGAAATTGCTAACGCGCTCAAATTTTTATGAGCGTAGAAATTCACCCCATGTGGGGATCGCTTTTTACCGAAACTAGAAAATCTATATAATAGAAGTGACCATTGATTAAACCGGATGTGCTTGATCTGATTCCGGGGCAAATTAACTCCCATAGTCCCTCGAATGGAATAGGGTATTTGCCTCTCAAATAAATTCTGCAGCAACTTCTGGCTACGGCATCTTCGACAACACATTGCCCATAATCCCTTCTGGTTCGGACGGCCCACACACAACCCGCTTCCAAGTTTCGGCTAGTTCAGGTGTGATCCGCGCAGCATCGAACTGTTCTAATGCGATTTCCCGGCCCCTAGCTCCAACTCTTACCCTAGTTTCCTTACACAGCGTCCGTTTCAGCACATCCACCCACTCGTCAACTTCTCCCGTGTGTTTGAAAAAACCATCCTGATTTTCTACCAAGCTCTCGGCATAGCCTGTTTTGAAGCTAAATATCGGTTTTGAATACATCAACCCTTTGACCAATCTTGAGGAAAGCCGGTATTTATTGAAAGTGTTCGGTACCCCAGGAGCGCAAATGACATCGGCTAATTTGATAAATTGGTTATAACTTTCCTCACCCAGTCTACCTAGGCAGCGGAATTCAAATCCGAGCTCTTTATCCACTTCAAGTTTACCTATAACAAAGAGAACAATCTTCTCCGACGTGACTTCCTGCAGACGCCTTAGTGCTTCCACGAAAAGCGGATACTCATCTCAATATTTGTAAATGGTACCATTCACGAAATAAATGAGGCTATCCTGGTCCAGACCTAGCTCAGTCAGAATCTTGGAACGATTGATTTCGGTTACCGGGGAAAAATCATAATCTTCGAAACGAACAAAAGGAGGCAAGAGATCGCATTTAGTTCCGAATCTGCCCTCAAGTCTTTCACCCATCGGGTGCCAAATCGAGGCAAATCGATCTGCCTTCAAATACATGATCGAGCGCAGAACCGGATCAACCCAGCGGTCGAAGTCTGGATCACAAACCATCCTGGCAAAATGTCCCAAATTGATCATTTTGAGGAGCTTTGCGACATGGCTGTCTTTGACGACCTCTTTGTCGAGGACATCCAGTATGGCCAAATCCGATTTCGGTTACTTTTGTTCAAAAGGGATGAACTCGTCGTCCTCGGCCTGTACAACGAGCTTCGCTTGATATGAGATGCAAAGCTCCAATGCTGCACGCATCGGCTTGGTCCGCACTCCTGCCTCAAAAATCAGGTTGGGCTGAAATCGCTTCATTTCATCCCGCAACTCCTTACTCAGCAATAGACCGTCGAAACTAATCGTCGCCCATCTCACACCTCGATCAAAGGGAGCACAGGTGCCCTCGGCCAAGATATACACTTTATGCCCTAATTTCAGCAACTCCAGAGCCAGATCATGAAGGTAGTATCCAGTCCCCCAACTTGGAGAAGCATGGACAATAACCACTCTCAACTGTGTCTCTTCGATCTGCAAAATTGAAGAGACAGGTTCATTGCTCAAAGAAAATTTCAGATTGGGTGCTCCATTCTGGAGCTTCTCTGCAATTAGTGACTTGGTTTCCGCAACAGTTTCCGAGATATCGATCAACTGTGAATATAACAAGCTAGTGCTCCAATAATCCGAGAATCAAACGGAAAAACCTCGCGACGGACTAAATAGCTCCCAGCGCTCCTCCAGCGCAGGAATACCTACCCCCGCTCTAAGACCGACTGCATCAAAATACGAAGAATAATGAAAACCAGAATTCCTATGACCAGTATCGTCACCGACATATACATACGCTTAGGAAGGACCGCGTCCTCAGGAAGAAAGGGTGTTTGAATCACCGTGAAAAATTTAGAATTCGCAATAGCTTCGTTCCGGTTCTTTTCGAGCAGCAATTCTGATCCAGCCAGCAATTTCGCACGAAATTCGATCTTCTTTTTCACAAATTCAAATTCTTGGGAAATTTTGTTCAGACGATCCTTTTCCGGACCCGATAGTTTTGAATTCTCGATTTCAATCAATTCTTCGATGGAGCGTAACTGACTTTCAAGTAGATCAATTCTAGGTGAATTTGGTGAATCTCTCACCAATGAGGCAATCTCCGCCTTTGTGGAAAGCATTTCCAACCTCATACTTTCAATGGCCGAAATTGCCGAAGTGATCATCTGTTCAGGGCTGATGAAATTGTGTCTATTTTGGAGGTTTGTGAGTTCGTGGTTCGCATCATCCAAATTCTTGGCAGCTCGCTCAAATTCCTTGTGAAGGAACTCGAATTGTCTATCGGCAATTTGCTGATTGACCCTATTAACGAATTCTTCAGACTCCTTGAGCAAAAATCGAGCGATCTCCTCCGAATATTCCGGTGAGAAAGACTTAATTGAAATTACGGTGAGACCCGTCTCATCGTTATAATGGGCCGAAATACAATCGCGGTAATACTCCAACCTCTCCTCTAGATTTGAATTCGGATTCAGCCGGAAAAAGAAATCTGTCTCCGGAGCGCTAAAGTGTTTCTTGAGATCAAACCTTTCTTCCAATTCCAAAAGTAGATCCGCTGAGGCAATGTAACTAATGGCGATTTTTGAATCAAGTGATCTTGAATCAACCAGTCCCGGCAATGCAAGCTCCAAGAGACCGGCATCGGCGACACTACTTTTATTTTCAGAGATTCTGAATTCAGCAGTGCTTACATAACGATCTGCCGTGAATGCCCAAATATATAGGATTGAGGCTATAAGAAGAGCGAAGTATACGAAGGAAGCTAACTTCGCTGAGAGGCTGAGAAACGCCCCCGACGTCTTCCCTTTTTCAAATTTTGGTTCCATAAATTATTATCCTGTAGTTCTCGGATTTTTGATTTCGTCTATAATGTCCAGTGTCTTATTTGCCACCTTCTTCGTCGCTTTCTTTGCGACCTTTTTAGTGGCCTTTTTTGCGACTCTTTTTACTGCCTTCCTAGCCCTGACTACCGATTTTTTTCCCGGATTCACATATCGGGTATATTCTGCGATCGCTTCGTTGATGTCCTCAAAGTAATCCGCTTTCCCGTCTCGCAACAACAGAGCCGACTCACAAGACTCCTTCAGAGTTTTCATATTATGTGAGACAAAGACTAGAGATGCACGTTGTTTGAGCTCTTCAAAGGCCTTCTTCGCCTTTTCCCTGAAAATCATGTCTCCCACTGAGGTCAACTCGTCAATCAAGTACACATCAAACCGGAAAGACATCGAAAGGCCGAAAGTAAGCCGTGCTCTCATACCAGAAGAATACGTGTTTACCGGCATCTCGAAATACGCTCCCAATTCAGTGAACTCGATAACATTATTGATCACAATTTGAATCTCGGAACGATTCAGTCCGTTGATACGACAGACAAACATCACATTCTCTCTTCCGGTAAGTGACCCTTGAAACCCACTGGCAAGACCGAGAGGCCAGGATACATCACAATCAGTTGTAACCTTTCCGCTATTCGCAGATTCAGCCCCACCAATCAACCGCAGAAGGGTTGACTTTCCGGCACCGTTCGGCCCAAGTATCGCTATATTGGTGTCTGTAGGAATAACCAAAGACACATTCTTGAGGATATATCTTCTTCCTCCATTGACCGGATAATACTTGGTAACATTGTGCAGTTCTATCATTTTTGAGGACTCCGGTTACCTTTGGCTCAAGAAGTTTCTATTCAACTGGAATACAATCAAACCCACTGCAAGCAGCGTTATTGCGATGCAGAAAGGATACAAAAGGTTCGTGTCTCCGGCATTGTAGAAAGGGAAAATTGCCTTCCTGCTCTGTTCGATCGTGTGCACCAGTGGGTTGTAAAGTAGAATCTCTTGAGCCGCTTGCGGAAGAACTGTGATTGGGGCAAGGACTGCTGAAATAAACATCAGCGGAGATTGGATCAACATCACTACTTTCTCGACCTCCTTGAAATAGGCGGCCGCCACTCCAAAGACCAGTCCCATGCCGCAACCGGAGAGCCAAGTAATTACGGCTGCTCCAAGCAGCATATGTAATTGTGCGAGAGAGAATTCAACCCCAAGCCACATTGAAACACAGCAGAAGAGTATGAAAGAAAAGGACGTCGTCAGGAGCTGAAATATGAACCTTGCCAGAAAGGGGTCCAATGGTTTTACCGTTTTGTAAACGAGGAGGCCTTGGTTAGAGCTGATCGTCCTTACACCCACATTGAGACTTCCGCTGAACATCTGCAACAGGATCCTGCCATTCAGGAGGAAAAATGCGTAGGGTATTTCGGGCACTGTTTTCCCCACAATCCCTCCAATAACCAGCCCAAGCATGATAGTGCTGATCAACGGTTCGACCAGCATCCACACAAAGCTTAGCTTATACTTTCCAAATCTGGTCGCCACCTCTCGCTGGAGAAGAGCTGTAATGACAAGAATTTGCGTCTTCCACGCGGATCTTACCCTAATTTGAATCAACTCTGCCATCCGCTGTAAAAATTTCCTTCACCCCTATCTGGATTGTTCCTTGGAAGCACTATAGCGCGCGACAACCGAGTACATCATTCGAGCTTTCTGCGCAGAAACTCCGTATGCAAGTAACAGTTGTTCGAATAGCCTGTCAGCCTCTTGGCGGGTGATACCAGGCTGAGTAAACAACCAATCGTGGTAAACCGCGCTCCAGGTCTCGGGATAATCTACTCCATCACCCAGTGAACTCTTAATATAGTCAGGGGCGGTAATCCCGTTGGAAGAATATCCTTTTGGTACATCCCAAACTCGACCATTCAATTTGATTTTCCAAGGCTCTGATACCCGGTAATGTCCGTTTTGTAACTTCGTTAGCTGTGGCCTATCGGGTTGGCCGCTAATTACGTTCGGCGGTTTCTGCGAAGAGTTATTATTGCGGATAGGCACAGAGTTGCCCGGCCGATATGGCTCAATAGAGCATGACATAATTCCTACCATTGATGCAGCCAGAAACAGAGGACACGGTAGAAGCTTCAGAATTCGAAAACTCCCGGTATTTTTAAAAATCTGCAGTGCGTTGTACATTATAAACTGACTGGGATAATGGGACTAATTGCTTTATCAGGCGCGACCAACGAGCTAGTGGCGCCTCTGTAATGTAAACCAAATCTTCTCCTGCGATCGGAAATCGCTGCGTAAGGAAGACAGCTTGCGGCTGTTTGAGATCAAAGGTATATACCGTGTCTGGATCACCCTTCCGAAAGATAAATACACCACTGGGGTCGGAACGTTCTTCATCGAGTCCCGTTGCTGCGCCCAGTGCATCTGCAAGCGTAGGAGCAGGTACAGGAAAAGGAACTGTGGTTGGGCGATTAATCGCTCCCATTACGTAAAATCTGTTGGATGTGTCTGTCGTTACGCTCAGCAAATCACCCTCCTCAATCGAAAAGGATTTCTTTCTGAAACCAAGATAGTCTAACACAAAGTCTCGGTTATTTCTCCTCAGTGTATATTTATACAAGTGTTCAGACGACGTCGGTCCCCCCGATGCGGCAAGGAGATCGAGCGATGTGAAATTTTCACGCTCCAAGCTGACCGGCCCCGGATTTTTAACCTCCCCTATCACGTTTGCTGTTTTTGGAATCCTTTCTGTCCGGCTCACCGAGGCACGTGCAGAATTAGAAATTGGTTTCAATCTCCGATTCAGCTCTGTTGAAATTTCAGATAGAGTCAGATCCGTAACCGTGATTTCGCCAACATATGGCAATACGACAGTTCCCTCTTTTGGAACCTCTATCGGACCGAAACCATACGGTTCTCCGCGAGTATAAAATGGGCTGGATTCCGTGAGGTCCGTAATCGTGAAATGGAGTGAATCCCTTGTCCTTACCTCATCGTGATAACCACTTCCCTTAACAGGCTGCGGGATACTTCCTAGTCCGTAATATCGGTCTTTATTCGGAATATCGGCTCTAGATTTCACCTCCACGATGAGGTAGGATTTATCGCCCTCCTCCATGATATCTCCCCTCTGAGGCCCGGTTTGGGACATATAGGCACATGACGTAATTGAAAAAATGATTCCGACCAATGAATAGCGGACAGGAAAAAACCTAGGGAACGTCATGGGAAGTTTATCGTAGAAAAAAGCTAGAAGGTGTCGATTTACGGCGGCCTTGCTGGGACGGTTGAAGAGCTTTTCACATCCAGTGTCAAGATCGGGTTATCTTGGTGTTCTCCACCTTTTCGGAACAGAATCAGTGGCTTCCAAGCTTCCCAATAGTTATCAGCAGCTCTAAAAAACCTCCCTTGGCCTTTTCCGGACGCACGCTAGAGTCTCCCCAGTGATCTCTCCGACAACCGTCATAATTTCGGTCCTACCGATCTACTTTCTCATCATCGGCGGCGCGTTCCTTAGAAAAATTGGAGTCCTTCGCAAGGATCACGATGAGGGAATCATGCACGTCATCTTTTCCGTGATGCTGCCCTGCTTTATTCTCGATAGAACCTTGGGCGCAGATATCCTACGAGATTTCAAAGTGCTGTTTACAGGTGCGGGGCTGGGGTTTCTTCTGATTATTGTCGGCATCACGATTGGATACGTCACCGGAAAATTCATTGGTCTGGCTCCGGGCAACGGGAGGCGAACTTTCGCACTGACAGCCGGTTGTCAAAATTTCGGATTTACCGCAATCCCCGTGGTCGAAATCCTTTGGGGGGCCTCTGCGGTCGCTGTCTTATTCGTGCACAACATCGGAGTGGAAGTCGCGATCTGGTCGGTTGGCGTCATGCTGATGTCAGGTGAACGAGGTATCCGTTGGCGTCGGCTGGTCAATGGCCCTATTGTCGCGGTGGTCATCGGTTTGGTTCTGGTTTCGCTCAGGGTTGACGATAACATCACAGGACCTGTTCGCTCTGCTATCTCGATGATCGGTATCGGGGCCTTCCCGCTGGCAATTCTGATGACAGGAGCGTCTATCATCGATCTTGTAGGCACTGAAAAACCTTCGTGGAAAATAATCTCCGCGTCACTCGTTGTCCGGATCATTATTGCACCGATCACAATTTTACTCTGCGCCAAATACATCCCCATGGCAGTCGAACTCCGGCAGGTCCTGCTCGTCCAGGCGGCAATGCCTGCAGCGATGACACCGATACTCCTTGCGAAGCTTTACGGTGGCCGCCCGGCTATTGCGGTACAGATCGTGGTAGGCACCACGGTTGCTTCCATCTTCACTCTGCCCTATATAATCACCTACGGCATCCGATTCCTGCAGCTCAGCGAGTTTGCGAAATAGGCCGCCATCAATTTTTCTTTTCCTGATTTCCCTCAAATGTCTCATTCTTCCACTTCTGAAACACCCGCCATCTCGCTGGAACCTGCTATCAGCGGGCAGCTTTCACCCGATGAACGCATGGGTCTTTTCCAGCAATTCATCGAAAATGGTCAGCAAACCATTCTTGCTCAGCACCGCGAAGGAGCAGGCGGAGTAGAAATCGCTGAAGCCAGGTCCCACCTCATCGATACACTCATCGCTTCCATTCTTGAAGCTACTATCAGAGCCCAGAAGATCGAAACATCTCCAATGGCACTGGTTGCTACCGGAGGATACGGCAGAAACACACTCAATCCTGGCTCAGATATTGATCTCCTGTTTCTACTTCCCCGTAGCTCTTCCAAGCTTCCGAAGAAAATCCAGGAACTGGTGCAACGAATTCTCTACGTTCTCTGGGACATGGGATTCAAGGTAGGCTACTCATGCCGCTCGATTGCCGAATGCATCATCGAAGCACGTGCGGATCAGCAGAACTTCACATCACTCCTGGATACGCGGCTCGTCGCCGGAAACGAGCTCCTATACGAACGCTTCACCGCCCGGTTCGAAAAAGAATGTCTCGGAAAAAACCAGATCGCCTTCCTGGAAACACGCCGCCAGGACCTGCGTTCACGCTACAAGAAATCCTCATACACAGTCTTCCTACAGGAGCCTAATGTGAAGGAATCATGCGGTGGCCTGCGCGATTACCAGAACATACTCTGGGTCGCCCGGGTCAAAACCGGATCGCAGGATATTGAAAAGCTAGTGGAGGAAAAAATCATCACCCCTAGCACCCTACTGGAGCTACAGGAGGCATATGACTTCCTACACCGCGTCCGGAACGAGCTCCATTATCACACGGAGAAATCCACCGATATCCTCACCCTCCAGCTCCAGGGCGTCGTGGCCACGGCCTTTCGCTACCCACAGAAAAGCATCCTGCGCCGCACAGAAGCATTCATGCGCGACTACTACCGCCACACCCGGCACATGTACCGCCATACAAACTCTATCATGGAGACTTTCAAGATCGAGGACGAGCAAATCGCCGAAACCGGCCTCCGCTCCTACCTAACTTTCCGGAAGAAAAATCGCGAGGAATTCGACGGATTCGTAGCTCGGAACGGGCGTATTTATCCGGCCAACCAGGACATCTTCAAAGAAGATAAACACCGCTTGATGCGCCTCTTCCAGCACACCCAAGTTCGTAACTTGCGCCTTTCCCCACAGATGCGCCGCCTCATTGCCAATCATTGGAAGGAAATTGACCGTCCATTCCGCTATCTCAAGGCAAACAGGGAAACCTTTCAGGCAATTCTGGAACGTAAGGGTGAAGTGGCCAGAATCCTGCGCCAAATGCATCGCATCGGCTTTCTCGGCCGCTATTTACCCGAGTTCGGAGCGCTCGATTGCTTGGTTCAGCACGAATTTTTCCACCGTTACACGGCTGACGAGCATACGCTCCGCTGTATCGATGAATTGGATAAGCTTATCGATAACTCCAATCCTCGTTTCGATATCTTCAAGCGATTTTTCCACGAAATCGTTGATCCCTACGCGCTCTATCTGGCTTTGATTCTCCACGATACAGGCCGCTCCGAAAACGTGCGGGAACACATCGACGGATCGGCGATGCTCGCTGTAAAACTATGCTCAAGACTACAGATCAAAGGCAGCAGGCGCGCGCTTATCATGTTCCTGGTCGACAACCACCTCACGTTTTGGCGCACGGCTACCACCAAGAATCTGGAAGACCCGGAGGTGATCGCCGAATTTGCCGCAATCATGAAAACACCGGAAAATCTCGATGCACTTTTCCTGTTCACATACTGCGACACAAACGGCACAGCACCGGATGCCTGGAACGGTTGGAAGGAATCACTCATGCTCCAGCTGCACATAGCCACCCGCCGCTTTTTGGTCGAGGGACGCGAGACCTACACCAAAAAGCTGAACACGGACCGCCAGTCCCTCCTGAAGGATGTCACCAAACTCATGAAGGATGAGCACAGCAAGGATATCAAACAACACTTCGACCGCACACCGGCAGCAGCATTCGCATATCGCGAAGCTCACTTCATCTCCTCACAGATCCAAGCCGTCCGCAGCCTTCTCGAGAGCGAGGCCAGCGGGAAAAACGGGGATGCGATGTCCGTCAAATGGATTGATCAACCACAGAAAGGCTATTCCGAATTGCTTCTGGCCACCCGCAATCGTCCGCTCCATTTGGAGAAACTTTGCTGCGCCCTTGCCTCGGAGCAGATCAATATTCTTTCCGCGGATCTTTTCACACGCACGGATGGCATTGTTCTGAACATCTTCCGCGTTTGCACCACGAACTTTGAGCCAATATCCAATACCTCCACCCGGAAACGCTTTCTGGCGACATTCAACGAATTACTCGAATCCCAGAATCACAAACCGGAAGATTATCTAAAAAGGAAAACCAATTTCCTAAAGAAACGCACCGAGTCCACTCTCCCTGTACCCGTCCGCGCGAATATTTCCAACCTGCTCCACCCCACGTGTACCACGGTGGAAATCCAGGCACTCGACCGGATCGGGCTCCTCCACGATCTATTCCAGACTGTGAACGAAGCAGGCCTTGATACCTCCCACGCCCGTATCTGCACGGAAAAAGGCGTAGCAATGGACACACTTTACATCACAACAGGAGATCAGAAGAAAATAGAGGATCCGGAACTCATCTGCTCACTGGAAGAAAAATTCAACCAGCTGATCTCGCGTCCGGAAACGAGCTAAGCCCGAACATTTTCCCTTAAAACATAGGCTTGAATACCTCTGCCATCCCAAATCAGACTCCCGCCCCTTTTCAAGGAAACAGCACCATGCCTTCAAAACAAGAAATCCGTGTCTTTGCGCCAGCAACCGTAGCCAACGTCGCCTGCGGTTATGATGTCCTTGGCTTTGCCATCGACTCACCTGGCGATGAAATTGTCGTCCGCCATTCTGACAAACCCGGCCTTCAAATTACCAAAATCACCGGAGACGGCGGGAAGCTTCCGAAGGATCCTGCAAAAAATACCGCAGGTGTAGCCGCACTGGATCTTCTCAAACATCTGGGAATGCTCGATCACGGGATCGAAATGGAAATCCACAAGAAGATGCCCTTCGGTTCAGGCCTCGGCTCATCCTCCGCATCCGCTGTTGCCGGTGCCTACGCTGTTAACAAATTGATTGGAGAACCTCTTTCCAAACGCCAACTCCTTCCCTTCGCAATGGCCGGGGAAGCCTCGGCTGACGGAGCATGGCATGCCGACAACGTGGGCCCGTGTCTCCTCGGCGGCATAGTCTTCATCCGCTCAAACGAGGAGCTGGATATTGCACAAATCCCCGCCCCGAAAAACCTTTGGGCCGCTGTCGTCCATCCGGATATCGAGATCCTCACCAAAGTAGCCCGTGAAATACTTCCAAAGGAAATTCCATTGGAAAACGCAACCCAGCAGATCGGCAACCTCGGCGGCCTCATCTGCGGCCTCATTCAGGAAGATTATGGCCTCATCTCCCGCTCCATCCACGATGTGATCGCAGAGCCCCGTCGCCAAAAACTTATTCCCGACTTTTATAAGGCGAAACGTGCTGCACTTTCAGCCGGTGCACTCGGCTTCTCCATTTCCGGCGCCGGCCCTTCTGTTTTTGCACTCTGCGAAGGCGAGGAAATCGCCCGGAAAGTTGGCATCGCCGTGGAGAAGGTATTCTCCGCCATTCCGGTGAACTGCCAGGTCCATGTATCCAAAATCAACCCTCGCGGAGTCCACGTCGTCGAGGGTTAATCCAAGAGAAAGCAAACTGATTTCAAGTGAAATACAATTCCACCAACAATTCCACCAACAATCCATCCCACCAGGTCGACCTCAAGGAAGCTATCCTTCGCTCCCTTCCGCCCGATAACGGCCTCTACATGCCAGATCAGCTCCCGACCCTCGGGGAAGATTTCTGGGCAATCTCCCGCGAACTCAGCTTTCAGGAAATCGGCATCGCCGTGGCTGATGCATTCTTTGGTGAGGATGTCCCGCTCGATGCGCTGAAGGAAATCGTCGATGGCACACTCGCCTTCGATGCACCACTGGTGACTCTTGCCCCCGGCGACCACATTCTAGAGCTCTTCCATGGCCCCACCCTCGCCTTCAAGGACTTCGGTGCCCGCTTCATGGCCCGCCTCATGGCATGGCTTACCCGTGACGAGGACCGCGAACTCACCGTCCTCGTAGCCACCTCGGGCGATACCGGCGGAGCTGTAGCCTCCGCGTTTCACAACGTTCCAGGCACACGCGTCGTCATTCTCTACCCGAAGGGGAAAGTCTCTGGGCTTCAGGAGAAACAGCTCACCGCAATCGGCGGGAATATTACAGCTCTGGAAATCGAAGGCACCTTCGATGACTGCCAGGCATTGGTGAAAAAAGCATTCCTCGAGCGCGAAGTTGCCGAGCGCATGAACCTTACCTCTGCGAACTCGATTAACCTCTCCCGCCTCGTCCCGCAGACATTCTATTACATCCACAGCGCCAGACAGCTCCCCGAAGGTGTCCGGCCAGTCTTCGTAGTCCCTTCAGGGAACTTCGGAAATCTCACCGCCGGCCTACTCGCGAAAAAACTCGGCCTGCCCGTCGAGCACTTCGTAGCCGCCACAAACCGCAACGACGTAGTCCCGGAATACCTTAGGAACGGAAAATACGAGCCACGCCCAAGTGTCGCCACTATTTCCAACGCCATGGACGTCGGATCCCCGTCGAATTTCGTCCGTATGTCTTCCCTGTTCGAAAATTCCTGGGACGAGATGAAATTAAGTATCAGCGGCATGTCCTTCTCGGACGAAGTCACCCGCGCCGCAGTCCGCGAGGTCAATTCCCTTTACGATTATCAGATCGATCCACACGGAGCTGTTGGCTGGCTCGCCGCGGAGAAATACCGCGCACTTCACCCGGGCTCGGTCACCATTACCCTGGAAACCGCCCATCCCTCGAAATTCCCGGACATCATGGATGCGGAACTCGGCCTCGGAGCCGTCGAGATCCCTGAGCGCTTGGCAGTTCTTGCCGATAAGGAAAAAGTAGCCACCACACTTTCCAAGGAATGGGAACCATTCCGCGATTGGCTGGAGGCAAATATCCGTTAATAAAACTTCAACTTGCAGTTTTCGGAAAAACACCACAAGTTTCACAAACGTCGCCGGGGTGGCGGAATTGGTAGACGCGCTTGACTTAGGATCAAGTGTCTTTTGATGTGCAGGTTCGAGTCCTGTCCCCGGTACCAAACATTTTCTGGATTATGATTAACGAACTCAAAGTACGCCTCACTGGCCTCGGTCTTTCTGACGAAATGGCCACCAAAGCCATCGAAACAGTAGCCGACTTCGCAAAGGGCAAACTTCCTGCTCAAATGCATCCGATGCTCGATGACGTTATGGCGGGGAAAACACCGGATCTCGGCTCCCTCGGTGGACTTCTGGGTGGCTTCAAAAATCCTTTCGGTTAACCCCGAATAATATGCGATTCTTCAGAAATCGCTGAACAACCCAAATTAGGGTTACAAAAATTTCAGGGTCGAAGACTTCCGAGTCATCGGCCCTTTTTCTTGTTCAAATTTATTTACCGAGAATCCCATCAAGAAATCCGCTGGCCTCTCTTAGCACCTTGTCGGTCTTTTCGAGCACTTTCACTCCCTCTTCCACCACCTTGTGTGAATTCTTGTCGATCACATCCTGGGTAAACTTCAGAACAAGCTCACCGCTTTCCGGTAATTTTTCCAGCATCCGCATTCCCGCAGCGTCAATAAGCCGGACGGTAAGATCCTCTTCCACATCATCCAAGGTCCCGCTTATACGAACAGGAGTCCAGAGAAGCCCGTGGGAACCAGGCTTGAATACTGCCGTTTCTGCCCCCGGGATATTGGAAAGCACCCCTGGAACCAGCCCTAGCTGAAACTGACCATCGATATCTTCCCCTTTAATGGAAAACCTGCCTTCCAGCCGAAAAAGCCCCTCACTAGCCAGCACCAAATCATACAGCAGCGTTTCGTCATCCGTGTAATTCCACTTCGTATGCGCTTCACTAAGCTGCATCTCGCGGAATCGCCTCGTATCGGCATATGCGGCCAAGGCATCAAGCAGGGGTAGCGCCGTCAGCCTCCCGTTATCGATTTTCAGCTCGCCTGAAATCACCTGCTTACCACTGCGGTTATCAAATACATAACTGGTCGAAGCATCACCTGTAAGTCGCCTTGCCCAGTTCTCATCAAGGAACTCATCACAGCTTACACCGTCCACAGCACCTTCCACCGCCGCTGTTCCGGACTCGAAATCGAATTCTCCCGAGGAAGAAATCCTTCCATTCTCCCATCCGCTCAGCTTCGCCTCAGTTAAAAAAAGACGCTTTCTACGATAAGTTCCTTCAATACGATCAATTTCAAGCTGAGGAACCAGATCATTCGGAAATTTGACAATCCCACCCTCTATTTCGGCTCTATAGGAATCTCCACCACCGGCAGGCTCAACGAATACCCGCATCCCCTCGGCTGAAGATACTCCATCCTCGGTTTCAGCAAAAATTGACACATCCTCTATCTCCAGTGAATCCAGCTCAACCTCACGTGGCACCCAGCCCGGCTGCGCCTTTTCTACCTTTTCCAGCTTCACCTCATTGATGTCGGATACAGGCCCACTTCCCTTCTTCTTGGTAATATTGAGCACAACTGCACCAATCCTCGTTGGCTTCACTTCCCACACACCACGGGAAAATCCTCCGTAGCCGATCTCCGTCTCGATCCTCTCAACACTGATTGAGCTTATAGGACCTTTGCCGGCTCCCTGAAACCCATCGGTCTTAACTGCCAATCCATCCCATCGTAAATCCTTGAACTCACCCTTCACTTTTGCAGCACCACCAGCCTCTGCCGAAAGAAACCTCCGAAACCCCTCGCTCTGCAGATAGGACCGCAAACCTATATAACCGGCAAAAAAAGCAACGACCACCAGCACCCCACAGCTGATCAAAAACTTCCCCATCCAAGAACCACTTCCCTTCCCACTTTTTCTTCTACTCCGGCGGCTCATTAACTGAAATCCTATCCCTCAATTTCTCAAGAGCAAGACATCGCCCAATCAACTCTGGACAAATACCCGCAGCTCGCCTCACTTTCCCACCCAGTATCATGTCTTCAGAACAAATTTTCTCCGAACGCAAGGACAAGGCCCAGATCGAGGAATCCGGCGATTTCGCCCCAAAGTTCGATTCAACCGGGCTCATTCCCGCAGTTGCCCTCGATTCAGTAACCAAAGAGCCCCTCATGCTCGCCTATATGAACGCGGAATCCTTGAAATTGACCATCGAACTTGGCGAGGCCGTTTACTGGTCACGCTCGCGATCGGAAATCTGGCATAAAGGAAAAACGTCCGGACACATTCAGAAAATCGTGGAAATCCGCACGGATTGCGATCAGGATGCACTCATTCTTGTCGTAGAGCAAATCGGCGCCGGAGCCTGCCACACAGGTAGAAACTCATGCTTTTATCGAAAAGTAGTCCCGGGCACACCTGCCGCTCTCAACTTCACCCAGAGCGACCGCTCCTTCGATCCTGATGCAGTCTACAAGAAATAATCCATTTTCCCGCCTTTTTTCAAATTTCACTCTTGCAAATAGAGCCCCCATCCAATAGCCATCTCGCCCCGCGCTTTTCGGAAACCTACCGAAACGCTCCACGCAACACTTTTCCAGCAACCACCACCATGGACATCATTAAAAAAATCGAACAGGAACAACTCAAGTCAGACGTTGTAGAACCAAACGTCGGCGACACCGTAAAAGTTCACTGCCGTGTTGTTGAAGGTGGCAAAGAGCGTATCCAGATCTTCGCGGGTCTCGTTATCGCCAAGGGCGGCAGCGGCATTAACAGTGCTTTCACAGTTCGTAAAATTTCCTACGGTGAAGGTGTAGAGCGCGTATTCCCTCTTCACACACCACGTATCGCCAAGGTCGAAGTTACCAACAAAGGTAAAGTTCGTCGTGCGAAACTTCATTACCTCCGCGACCGCGTTGGTAAGCGCGCGCTCTTCGTCAAGAGCGCTGACTAATTTCGAATTAGATTTTCTCAGGAAAACCCCGCTGGTCTAGTGCCAGCGGGGTTTTTCTTTGTTTCTTTCTTCAGACAGCTGCATACATTTCCTGCATCTACCCAATGCGCGTTCCCCTTCTAGCTATCATTCCCTTATGCCTGCTCACGATCATCGTGATCTGGTGGAACGGCACCAGGAAAATGGACTTCCTGACTCCTCCCTCGGAGGCCAAACTTGAAGAGATCCGTGCTGAAGCCCTGGCGTCGCTTCCGGTTTCCCAAGTGATACCGGAGGATGCCATCTCGGTAGTCGTCCCTGCTGAAGACCCGACCGATTCAGATGAGGATCCAACAGTTTTAGTAGAGCCCGTTGATCTGGGAGATACCGAATCGGCCCCATCGCTCGATACCTACTCGAACCGCGCGCCTGACGGAGCAGACAAGCTCATCCGCCTGGCAGAAGCCCTGCAGGATATCGGGAAATTCCAACGGGCACTCCTCGCCTACGAGCGTGTTCTGGATTCCTCCCAGGGTAACCCGGAGCAAATCCAGACAGCCCTCAACGCCATTCAACGGATCCGCCCCACCCTCGTCATCTGGAACACAGAAGAACCGAAGGAATTCACCGCCACCATCAACATAGGAACCGGGGAGAACTTCAAAGAGGTTCTTCCTGAAATCCTTGATCAGCTCACGTCCACAATCTCTAATTCATCATCCGGTATCATCAGCTTTGACTATAAACTGAATATCGGAAAATCCATCCAGGCCATTGATGCTCCCACGCCTGTCGCAGTGTGGATCACAGGACCGGATGGCACGAATACCTCCACCGACGTGCTCTCGTTCACCACGGATAATCCGGATTCCTTAGAACACGATCTACTGAAAACCTGCTTCAATCTCGTCCGCGGCGAGCTCACAAAAGCAACTTCGTATAACCCCGCACCGGAAGCGCTGGATGATCCCCTCGTCGCGCTCCAGTCACACATCACCCGTCTTCTCTGGAAGGAATTCGGTGAAGCCTTGAACAAAGTGAACACAGATCAGTAGTTCACTCTTCCCGAAACAACAGAACTCGGAGCACCGTGGATTCCATCACCCAAGCAGCACTCGGCGCAGCCATCGGAGAAGCTGTCCTAGGCAGGAAACTAGGCAATCGCGCCATCGGCTGGGGTCTACTGTTCGGCACCCTTCCCGACCTTGATGTCATCTTCAATCCCTTTCTCGATTCCGCTCGCGAGCTAGCATTCCACCGCGGCCCCAGCCACTCACTTCTATTGATGGTGATTGCCAGTTTCGCCTTGGCCAAGCCGCTCGCAAAACTATGGAAGAAAAACAAGGTCCACCCAGCCCTTGCCGGCGCTTTCGTATTCCTTGCCTGGTCCACACACGTTCTTATCGATTGCTTCACCGTCTACGGAACTTCCGTTCTGTGGCCCTTCTCGGAAACCCGGGTTGCACTCAATAACCTATTTATCATCGATCCGCTCTACACCCTGCCACTAGTTGTCTCTATAGCCTGGCTGGCCTTTTACCGGACAAAAAAGACCCAGAAAAAGCGCACAAAAATTCTCACTTGGGGCCTCGGTCTCAGCACCTTGTATATCGGATTTTCATTCTGTATGAAATCCTGGGTCTCAGCAGCATTCGAGCGCGATCTTGCCCGCAGAGAAATAACCTATGAGCGCCGGATGGAAGCTCCGACGGCATTCAATACCCTTCTATGGCGCTCGGTCGTCGATAAAGGTGATGAATTCTGGGTCGGCTACCGCTCGGTATTCGAGATGCCGGACACTCCGATCCGCTGGACAGTCTACCCCGCCGAAAAGGAAGTGATTGCCCCTTTCGCCTCTGAACGTGAAGTCCAGACTCTTCAATGGTTCTCCCGTGGCTGGTGGATCTCGCGACCTCATGCGGATGGGATCTGGATCGCCGATATGCGCTTCGGAGAGGGCCGCGCCTATGGAGCGAAACCCGGCACCGTGGATTCACGCATGGTATTCTCGTGGTCATTCATTCCAGATGGCCTCGGCGATCGCCTGAAATCATCTCCAATCTCCGTTCGCGAGCCGAAACTAATGCTCCAGAAAATATTCTACCGTATCGTTCTCAAGGAAGATGAGTGGCGCGGAAAGCCCCGCCTTGCAGGCGTCCCAGGTCGCCTTCCCGAGTATTTGCGCTACATAGAGTGAAGACGCATTGTCAGGACCTATAATTTGGTTCAAATACTATCCCATGCGGAAACTGATTCTCTCCCTGATCTTCGTCGCCTGCTGCGGGCCACTCCACGCCTCGGACGATGTCGAGGCCCCCTTCCAACGCCACACCATTGATGTGGAAACCGGCCTACTTTTCCAATTCGGGAGCAACACCACCATCGACTACCGGATCATGCAGAATCAGATCTCCTGGCGTAGTCCTTATGTCCTGAAAAGAGATCTTAGCAATGGCTCTACACTCGTCGTCCGCCACCATGCCTCGCTAATCGGTTCTTGGATCGCCACCGGCCCGGAAGACTACTATCTTGCCATTTCTGGCTCACCATCCATCGAATGGTGGTCCGCAGATAATCTCTGGTCCGCCTACTTCTCAATCGGCGGCGGTTTCGGCGTTGTCAACAGCACTCCCGTCCCCGGAGGGCAAGGCCAGGACTTTACCTACAACTGGTTTATAAAAACAGGGATACGCCATCAACTCAGTGATGATCTGGCAATCTTCGGTGGTCCGTTTTTCCAGCACATGTCCAATCGCGGTGCCACCGATCCAAACCCCGGCATAGATGCCCTAGGCTTCACAATCGGCACCAGTTTCTCCTTCTAGTATCCAGGAAATGAATATTGTCCGGGAAATCCGAGAGCAGAACCATGGCGAGCTTATCGCCATCCGTGAAGCCGACCTCCAAATCTCCTTCTCCGAACTTTTCTCCGCCGTAGATCAAATTCGCCAAGAGCTTGAGAGGACCATCCAGGACACAACAGCCGACCTTCCCAGAATAGGTGTCATATTCCCCAACGGCAGCGCTTACATCGCAGTAGCCCTCGCCGTTCTTGAAACCGGTGCCTGTTTTGTTCCGATCCCCGATGAACTCACGCACAGTGAAAAGCAGAATCTTATATCCGATACTGCTCTCCACTTCATCATCCGCAACAGCGATCACGGTTTCCAGCTTCCATTGGGCCTGGGCTTCGCCGAAATCAATAAACTCCCCGAATCCGAACCCCGTTTCCCGGAAAAAGATTTCAACGGTCTCAACCCTGCCTTCATCCGTTTTAGCTCAGGCACCACCGGCACATCCAAGGGAGTCGTGATCTCCCACGAATCACTTTTCGAGCGAATCCTAGCCGCAAACACCGGCCTGAATCTCAGCCCCGGCGACCGCGTACTCTGGACCCTACCCATGGCCCACCACTTCGCCGTCACCATCATCCTCTACCTCTACCACGGCGTCACCACCATCCTGGAAACCACCCACCGCCCGGAGGAGCTTTACCGCGCCGCACGTGATTCTGAAACCAACCTTCTATACGGAAGTCCTTTCCACTTCGCCCAATTGGCACAATGCACCGAAGCCGCCCCGCTCCCCCACCTGCGCATGGCCATCTCGACCGCCGCCGCCCTCTCCCAAGAAGTGGCTGACGCCTTCAAGAAACGCTTCCAGATTCCAATCACCCAAGCACTTGGGATCATCGAAATCGGCCTACCCATTCTCAATACCCGAAACGCGATCACCAACCCCACCGCCCTTGGTCAGCCCCTCGAACCTTATAAAATCGCCATCACTTCATCCGGAGAACTCACCATCAAAGGCCCCGGAATGTTCGATGCCTACCTCCTTCCCTGGCAGCCCCGGAAAGACGGCTACTTCGCGACCGGAGACCTTTGCGAAGAACTCACGGACGGCACGCTCGTTTTGAAAGGACGCAGCAAAAGCGTCATCAACGTCGGCGGAATGAAAGTCTTCCCGGAGGAAATCGAAGCAATCCTTAACTCCCATCCGTCAATCCGCCTCTCCAGGGTATTTCCTCAGGACCACCCCACCCTCGGCTCCTTCCCCTGCGCGGAGATCATCCTCGAAGACGGAAAAGCAACCCCTTCACCAATTGAGCTCCGCACCCATTGCTCGAAGCACCTCTCCTCGTATAAGATCCCGATGAAAATCCAAATGATCAATTCCATTGCGCTCACTCCCAGCGGGAAGATAAAACGCACCTGATACATGACCAAAGAGACGGACACGGTAGCAATCATCGGAGCTGGCCCGGCGGGTTGCACCCTTGCCTGCCTGCTCGCAATGCGCGGCATCAACACCGTAGTGTTCGATGATGATAAACGCCCCGCACTACTCGTTGGCGAATCTCTCATCCCTGCAGTCATCCCCATCTTGCGGAAACTGGAAATCGAAGACCGCGTCCGCGAGTTTTCCGTGTATAAACCCGGCGCATCCTTCTTCCACGGCGGCGGCTCCCGTCTCCATTTCAAATTCCGCGATCGCGGCGCTAAAGCTCCAGCATACGCCTACAATGTCCCTCGTCCGGAGTTCGATAACCTGCTCCGCACCCGTGCCACCGAACTCGGTGTCACCTTCGTAGGCCAGCGTGCCAAGCTCCTCAAATCAGACCACCCGGATCGCGATCTCGAACTATCCGCGAAATCACTCGCCCTCGCAAACCTCCGTGTTCACCCCAAATGGCTGATCGATGGCACCGGACGCGCACGCCTGTTCGCCCGCACGCTCGATCTCCCCGCCCAATGCGGAACCCGCAAAGACGCCGCCTACTTCGCCCATTTTGAAAACTTCGACCACGATGAAGTAGATCCCGGCCAAATCATCATATCAGTCCTCGAAAATGGTTGGTCGTGGCGGATCCCGCTTCAGGGGAAACTATCCGTTGGAATTGTCATAGATAAGGAATCGGCAAAGAAACTCGGCAACACTCCAGAACAACGGCTCGAAAACGCCATTTCCATCGAGCCACTCCTTCAGGAAAAAGGAAAAAACGCTCGCCGCATCACAGAAGTGATGACCTACACCAACTACCAGCTCATTGGACACCAGGGTCACGGCAAAGGCTGGATCATGCTCGGAGACGCCTTCGGTTTCGTGGACCCCATGCTTTCACCCGGGCTCTTCATGGCTCTCGAATCCGCCAGCCTGCTTGATTCGCTTGTTTTCTCAAAGTCGAAACCGACTGCCGCAAATTTGGATTCATACTGCGCAGAATTGAAAAACTGGCACAGCTCCTGGCAGGAGCTCATCGACTACTTCTACGATGGCCGCATACTCCGCCTCTACGAAGCAGGCAGCCAGCTCGCGGCAAACAAGGGCCCGCTCAACCCCGCAAAACTCATCGAAAAACACATGAGCCGGGTCATTGCCAACATGGCCACTGGAGTAGGCACCCGCTCCCGCTACAATCGTAACCTCTTGAAACACAGCTCCAAACACTGTGTCTGGGGCGTAAAAGAAGCCGAATATTACGCGGTGAAATAATCTAACTCACTCCCAGGTGTAACCCTCTGCCTTCACATCGAAGTTACTCGCCGGGATCCCGCCGTTAATTTTCGGGGGATAAAACTCCGTTACCACCTTCGTCCCGTCCTTTTGAACGAATTCGATTCGCTCGATAAACGAAGTCTTCGTATTCACCTGCATCACCAGCGATTTAATTCCACGTCGCAAACTGCCCTTCGGACTCAGTGACACAATGAAATGCTCATCCACCGTATTCGTCCCGTTAACCGAAAAATTCTCCTCGATTTCAGAGAACGAAGCTCCATCTCCAAAACCCAACATCAGAAAAAGCGGCTTCGCTTTCCGGTCATCGGAATCCACCTTTTTCGCCGTCTTCTTCTTCTCGTCCAGAAACACCAAGGTGCTCCCATCATAAACCGCGATCTGTTCCGGCGGACTTCCCAGCTCCCAACGGAACGCCTCACCCGGTTTCAGCCACAGATGCCCCTTCAGCTTAGTCTCCTCCGCTAATGCCGGACTCTTCTTCGTCTGCCGCACATCCACACTCACAGTCTTGTAGCTCTGTTGCTTCTCCAGAGCATTCCTCAGCGGACTTAAATCCTGAGCAAACAGGTTCGTGCAACCTAGCAACAGGGCGACCAAACAGGAGGGAAGTTTCATGGGAAAAATCTAGCTGGTCCGCTGACTAACTCAACCCATCAAAGTATTGCGGTTTCAGTTCCCCAATTTAATCTCCGGCAGTGAGAAACAAAATCCCCTTCATAGCCGCATTCTGCACCGTTCTCATCTTCTCCATCGCAGGACTGTTCAAATTGAAGTTTGAAACCGATATACTGGATGTTCTTCCGCAGAAATTATCCAGTGTCCGGACACTTAAAATCTCCCAGAAATACTTCGATAACGATCAAAGAATCGCCCTCCTCCTTAGTTCCGAAGAGGAGGAAATCTACGAGGAAGACGTGGAAGAATTCGCCATTCATCTTCGTGAAAAACTCTCTCCCGCCAAAGTTCTCTATCGTTCGGAGTTCGAGGAAGACCCCGAACAGTTCGCAAAATCAATCGCCGGCCTCTGGCTGCTTTCTCCTCCTGAAATATCCTCGGCAATTGAAAACCGTCTCCTTGATCAAAGCTCTCTGGAGAAATACCTGGAAACCGTAAAAAACGACATCCGCACCTCCTTTGATCAACAGGAGGCCACCATCGCTTCCTATGATCCCCTCGGGTTCCTCAAACACCCGTTCATCACCCAGCTGAAGGATAGCGAGCTCTCGTTCCAGTCAGCCGACGGAAAACATTGGATTCTCCTCATCCATAATCCCACGCCGACCACCGACTATCACGTCCACCAAGCCTGGGTGGAGAAAATCCGCTCTGCCGCCAATAGCTGGGCTGGGCTCGAAGACTTCGGTTTCACCTTCGGGCTCACCGGCGGCCCCGTCTATAATTCGGAAATTGGCACCGCTATGGAAGAGGACATGTCCGGCACCATCATGTTCACCTCGATCCTGGTTGGCGTCCTTTTTCTCCTCGTCCAGCGCCACCCCGGCCAGCTGATGCTCATTCTGCTCCTACTTGGCCTATCGTTTGTCATCACCCTCGGTGTCGGAGGATGGATCTTCGGCACCCTCAATCTGGTCAGCGTCGGATTCGCGGCCATCCTTCTGGGCCTTATTATCGATTATGGAGTGGTCATATTCAGGGAATCCATCGGCAATACCGAATCACCAGCCCGCTTCCGCAAAGAGCTCGCCCCCGGCATCCTCTGGGCAGCTGCCACCACCGCCATTGTCTTCGGGCTACTCACCCTCAGCACATTCCAAGGAGTCCGGCAGCTCGGCGGCCTCATTATCATCGGCCTTATCACCGGAGCCGCCGTGATGCTTATTTTCATCCCACTGTTTCTCAATCGGTTCCCCTCGAAAAACGCATCCATCCTTCTGAAATCCCCATTCCCGGGAAAGCTTGTCGCACGATCCCTCATTGCTTGCGGCATCCTGATTGCCATTGCCGTCTTCGCGGTGAAAGGCGAGCCAGACGTAAGCTTCGATTTCTCAATGGTTGAGCCTTCGTCCAGTGAAGCCGCCGCTACCTTCTCCGTCATCCAGGAAAAATTCCCCGCCTGGTCTGATAAGAATGTCCAACTAATGGCGTCCGGAAAATCCTGGGTGGAAATAGAAAGCGCGGCAGAAGAAGCCGAGAAACATCTCAAGAATCTCAAAGCCAATGGAATCGTCCAGAGCTACCAATGGCCCACCGAGCTTATCCCTCTCATGGGAACAAGGAATCTCTCCAGTGAAAACTTCACCGCAATCCACCAATCCCGTGACCGCATTCTGGAATCAGCAAAACAAAACGGCTTCACCGATGAGGGGCTTGCGCTGGATCGCATGATTCTCGATCACCTCAATACCCCGCCTGCCGAAGTCGACCTCACGGATTTCGTCCACCAATTCATCGCCGAGTCCCCGGACCAGGAAAAATACCTCTCAGGATCAGTGATGCTCACAAAAGAAGTCACCGAAGAAAATTTTCCGGAAATTTCAGTCCTTTCTTCTGAAAACTTTGACGTCACCAGCTGGAGCATCATCCAGGCGGCTCTGCTACCTTCGGTAAAAAGGGACTTCTACGTTATTTTTCTCCCGGCTACTGGCATACTGCTCCTTACATTGGTCGTCGTATTCCGCTCCATTAGAGATGCTGCTATCACCATCGGAGTGCTGGTCACCTCACTTCTTCTCGTAAATGCCTTCGTGGTTGTCACCGGTAGTGCATGGAACTTCCTCAGCGGCATGGCCATCCCACTCATCGTAGGCACCGGTATCGATTACAGCATTCACCTGATCTTTGCCCTCAGGCGATCAGGCGGCGATCTCAATTCGGTATGGAACGGTGTCGGAAAAGCCATCTGCTTCTGTGGTCTTTCCACCGCTATTGGCTTCGGTTCCCTGCTATTCGCCTCCAATGAGATACTCCGCAGCATGGGCCTACTCTGCTGCCTCGGTGTCCTAACGACGATGCTTCTAAGCGTGTTCGTAGTGCCCGGCCTGTGGAAGAGGAGTGCTCATTGAGGGCTCCTTTATATCCGCACTGGTCGGTGTAAACGCATACTTGGCCTCCAGCTTTGCCCAGATTTTCAAACCCTTGAAAATCAGTTTAAAGCTGGATGGATCAGGTGAAAAACTCCCTGTTATCAGGAAACTCTCATCCAGGTTTTTCTCCCCGTATTTACCCGCGGTAATCTTCTTCTTCGCTATCTCGACGAACCGGCGGTTGTAGAAAGCCATGAATTTGGCAAATCCGCCGCCGATCGCACCGGCATACGGCATTTGGGAAAATTCGGCATCCTCATCGGTATAAACCCCACGCACCGGGCCCACAAAATACGTCCCCACATCCAGCAGGAAAGCGGCATGCATCAGCTCCGCATCGCCCAGATAATAATATTTATCCTTATACAGCGCGTTGAACCAATCAAAGTAACTCCGGACGAACTCCTTGTTCCTCCACGTGATTCCGTCCTTCACGCACTCACCACTGTAGTAGGAGCGCAGTAAAGTGTAGGACGAGTAAATCGTGTGCGCGCAGTAATCGAGCCCTTGGCTATAGAGCGGATCCATAAACCCGCATGCATCGCCAACCGTGGTCCATCCTGCACCTGCCACCTCCTCGGAATAATAAGCCAGCCCCTTGTAATATGAGTTGTCGTTTTCCACCGCCACCGCGTCTTCGAACATCACCTTCCCTACCGGATGCTTCAGCATATGCTCCTTCAGCCGTTCCGCCATCGTCCCATCCGAAGGAGGAGTGAAAAGCCGGGAATCCCACGTCAACCCGGCGCTTACCTCTCCGCTACCCAGCGGAATAATCCAGCACCACCAGCCAAAGCCCATCAGGTGATTTGTCGCCGATCCACGCTGCGCCACCACCCTCGCGCTCACACCCTCCATCATCTCCACTCCTTTTTCAGAATCCAGGTAGTTCACGTTCTTGAAACGCGTCCACATCGCTGCCGTCGGATGCTCTTCAGCGATCGATTGCCACGTCTTCCGTTGCTTGGCGATTTTCGCCGCCTTTCCGGAAGCGTCCACCACCCAACCTGCGGAAACGGTCCTACTCTCCCCGTCTCCGGTCTTGTAGCTAACTGTATTTTTTCCGATTCCACCTAGCTTCAGAGACTTGATTGTAGCCGGCCGCACCAGCTCGCATCCTAGGGAAATCGCATCCTCCAGAAGCTTCGCATCCAGCTCCATTCGATTCAGTTGAAACGTGGGAAGCCTTCCCTGATACGCCGGGCCCAGTTCCGTCGAGCGCCCCGGTGCATTCATCCCATCCTTGTGGAACCACATTCTCAAACCGTGCTTGGCCACGTGTTTAATATTCAGATGCATTCCCATCCGCAGCACCCGGGTCAGGAAACAACCAGCCACCTCGGATGTACTCTCCCCCACTTTCCTGCTGAAACTCTCTGATTTCTCGATAATCAAAACCCGCAAATCCCCGAATTGCCGCTTTAACAACAGCGCTGAAGATGCCCCTGAAAACGCACCGCCAATGACCACCACGTCATAATCCGCGGAGCGGTCAACTCCTTCCGCAATCTGGCGGACCTCACGGTGATTCATCATCTTCATATCTTTATCGAGTTTGATTTCAAATTCGCCTTCACTAGGCTGCCCCCAAGCAAGCTGCCTGATGACTGAAGATAGAAGCCCTGAAACCACGAGAAATCAAGAAGCAGATGTGTCACGCTTTGGCGTTTTCGGCGATATCCCCACCCGCGCAATGTTCTATGTTTTGCGTAAATTCCCGAACATGCCCCGGTTCATCGAGGGCGGCCTCCTCCATTTCTTCTCCTTCGTAGTCCTCACCTTTGCTCATCAGCAAAGAAAAGCCATCTCACACAATCTCTCCGTTATCTGGACAGATTCCAGCTTCGCCGAGCGACTCGTCGGCGCCTACCGGGTCTTCGTAAACTTCGGCTGGACCTACATCGATGGCATGCGGGCGCGCCTTGGACAGAGAGTCATCACCTGGGAAATCGATGGCCTCGAGAACTTCGAAAAGCTCCGCTCCACCGCCGGCTCTGCTCTTATTTTCACCACCCACACAGGGAACTACGATCTCGCGGGAGCACTCTTTTCCCCAAAATTCGGCCGTGATCTCCACACCGTCCGCGCTCCGGAAAAATCTGAAGCTCTTCAGGAAATCAGAAGCAAGGAACTCAAGGAAGACACCGATCGCTACCAGCACTTCAAAGTCCATTACAACACCTCGGAAAGCCTCCTGGGCATCGAGCTAGCCAGACTTCTCATGGAAGGTGAGCTCGTCGCCATCCAGAGCGACCGCGTAATCGCCGATGTCTCCGCCATCGAAATTCAACTTCCCGATCAGTCCGGAAAAATCCGTCTCCCCCGCGGTCCTATGACCCTCGCCGCCATATCGAAGTGCCCCTGCCACCCTCTACACGTCGTTCGTGATAGCTACCGCCATTACCGCATCATTTTCCCGGACGCACTTGATCTCAGTGACTTCAAGCGCCCCCGCGAAGCTGATTTCGGAAGAGCCTGGGCAGCCAGCCTCATGCCATTTTTATATGAGCACGCACTGGAATGGTTCGTATTCGAGGAGGCTTTCACCAAATGATCTTCTCCCTCACATGGCGGTTTCTGCTACTCTTCGGCGGCCTCACCGCGGGCGTCGTTCTCTTCTTCAGTGGTCACCCGTTTCTCGGCATTCTTGTCCACGCCGTCATCGTCACGTATTCACTGGCGGGCACCCTCAATCCCTCCTCCAGACTATTCGGAAAAATCCAAACCGACTGTCAGGATCACATCTGGCTCACTTTGGACGATGGCCCGGATCCTGAGGACACCCCGGCTATTCTCGACCTCCTCGACCAATTCCAGGCAAAAGCCACCTTTTTCGTCATCGGGAAAAAAGCCGAAATCTATCCAGAATTGATCCGTGAAATCCACTCCCGCGGCCACCAGATTGGCAACCACAGTCAACACCACCCGCACAGCACATTCTGGTCACTCGGCCCCATCCGCGCCTACCGAGAAATCACCGAATGCCAGCAGACCATTAAAAAAATCACCGGCACCGCTCCCACACTTTTCCGCGCACCGGTAGGTCATTTCAATATGTTCATCCACCCCGTTCTGAAACGGGAAAATCTTCGCCTCATCGGCTGGAACTCACGTGGATTCGATGGCGTTTCCGCCTCTCTTCCACTTGTTTCCGCTAGAATCAGACAATCAATGGGTCCAGGCAGCATCGTCCTCGCCCACGAGGGCACTCCTATTGCCAAAGAAGTAGTCGCAGATATCCTCGCACACGCAGCCGCCAATAACTGGCAGATCAAGCTCCCCGACGCTTCCCGACAATCAGGAAATTATTGAACGGGGTCCTCCCCCACAACGGCCGGATTTCCACCTCGAATCCCTCTTTTCCCAATACCTCCCGGAAAAGGCTCTCGCCCGGATAGCAGACAGGTGCCGACATCATCCAGAAGCTCAGCTTCGCAAAAAAGTCCGCGGCCAGCGTTGTGTAAAACCTTACGGATCTATCCTTCAGCCCGCTTCGGATCACCAGTTTCCCGTTCGCTGCCACCCGCCTCGCGGCCAGCTTCAGCAAAGTAGCCTGCTCCTTTTCGGAAAAAAATTGGAGAATATCCAGAATCGTCACATTCCCTTCACACTCAGGAAGATCCACACGTGCATCTCCATCCACTATCGAAATATCCGCATACCCGCCCCGCTTCAAAACCTTCCGGCCATCCCTGATCTTCGAAGCATCATAGTCGATCCCACGCACCTCGTTCATCCACCCCCGCTCGCGAAGATACATCGCCAGCACACCCATTCCGCAGCCGATATCCAGCAGCGGCAGATCGCTATTCTTCAGCTCCCCATACACCCCATCGTATAGCGGATCAGTCTTCACCTTGCCCCGGATGTAGTATTTTACATACGTGCTCTCGCAATGGGATGAGATCCGCCTCGCGACCAAAGCGGCCTCAGACATCAGCAGCCGCCTTTCCATCCAGTCGATTTTTCTTTCTGAAAACCAGAACCGGAAGCCTGATCAGAAACCCGAAGAATAACCGCATATGCATAAAGGTAAGCAGCGTGTTGTCCCTGAAATACCGGAACTGGCTCACTCCACCTTCATCCGCCCGCAAATACTTCACCGGTGTCTTCAGATTTACCACCGGCACCCCAGCCCAGCACAGCCTCACCGCCACTTCCGGGTCAAAATCGAACCGCCGTGCAAAACCTGTCTGCGAAAACACCTTTTTCAGCGGCTCGATCGGATAAAGCCGCATCCCGAAAAGCGAATCATGAATCCCCCACCACAGCGTCTCCAGATTTGCCCACCAGTTCGAAACTTTTCTTCCATTCACCCGCAGCGCAGGTGCGAACTCATCAAAAACGGGCTCTCCAAGCACCAGCGCTTCAGGAAATTTTCTCCCGGCTTCCATGAAATTCCTGACATGCGAAGCCGGATGCTGACCGTCCGCGTCCATCGCCAGCGCATGGGTAAACCCCTCATCCGCCGCCAGAGAAATCCCCTTTAGAATCGCCGATCCCTTCCCCTGATTCACCTCCAAACGGTGAACCCTCAACCTCGTCCCGGCTCCCTCCGCCAGATCCTCAAGTCCATCCGCTGAGCCATCCGTGCTCCCATCGATCACTACAAAAACGTCATCCCAGACCTCCAGAACTCCCGCCACGGTTTTCCGCAGCAACGGACCGGAATTATATGAGGGGATTAGGACACAGGGTTTCATGCAACGGCACCCGAAATGCTCATCTAATCCATCTGTTGGCAACCGAGAAAAAATGGTATTTGGAGAATCAGGCCTTCTCAGCCCAGCCCTTTACGGAAAACTCCCTCCAGCCTCGCGGAAAACTCCCTTACAGATTCATTCTCGCCGATCTTCAAAGGCTCCCCCACCTCCAGCGTAACCGTAATCGGCAAGTCCGGCATCTTCCAGATCGGCCAGCCCTTCTGCAAATACGGACTGTTGGACGAAATAAAAATTGGAAGAACCGGCACCCCTGACCGTTGTGCCAAAAGCGCAAGACCAGGCCGAAATGGATTGATCACGCCATTTTCTTCCCGAGTCCTTGTTCCTTCAGGGAATAGCAAAAGCCGCCCCCCACCCTTCAGCCGCGCCACTGCCATCTTCACCATTTTCAGTCTCGGCGCATTCGGCAGGAATCCCGCGAACCGGGCTCCGATACTAAGGAAAGGATTGGCCAACACCTCCGCTTTCATAATCCCGCTCAACTGCGGAAGCCTTCTCAAAATGATCGGCGCATCCCACAATGCAGGATGGTTGCACGCGATAATCATCGCCCCCTGGAGATCGCTTTTAGCCACCAGATCCTGATCGCATACACGCAGAACCCCCACCAATTCCAGCACGCAGACAAACCTCCCCAAAGAACGACTCAAAACCCTCTGCCCCAATCTCATGTGGCTCTCACGGCTCATGAATACCCATGAAACCAAGCTAAGCAGCGTGATACACAGCACCGATAACGGCCAATAAAGTATCATAAAAACGTGGGCCAAACCGAATCGTACCATTTTCCCTGCCGTTTTCGCAGGGCATTCATTGGCAATGGTTGATTCAGGATTTGAGTTCACAGAATTTCGAGGCAAGCTGCGTCAGCTCGTTGCTTCCATCATCTGAGGCTGTGGAAAACAACTGGCTGAACGCCTAACACACACTGCCCATACCATGCCATTCGATCAAGAATTACTCTCACTACCTCACGGCCCGGAATTTCGCTTCATCGGAGAGATGCTCACCCTCGAGCACGGCGTGAAAGGAACGGCCACCTACAAGATCAGCGGCGAGGAAGAATTCCTGAAAGGCCATTTCCCGGCCGAGCCCATCTGGCCAGGCGTGATTATGATCGAAGCCATCGCCCAGCTCGGCGGCGTCATCGCCCAATCGGACCCATCCGAGGCCGTCCTCCCGGGTATGAAACTCACATCTGTTAAAAACGCGAAAATTCTCGGCACCGCCATTCCCGGCGCAACCCTTACCATCGAAGCCTCCGTGGAAGGCCGCATGGGCAATCTCATTCAGGTAAAAGGCAGCGTCTCCGATGGCGAAAATAAAATCGCCCAAGCCATGATCACACTCAGCGGCAGCTGATCAGGAAAGACTACACCTCGCTCTCGAACTCCCACCTCCGCGGCATCTCCCAGCTCTCCACTTTCCCGCGCATTAGCTCGCGGATCGCTTTTCCCTCCACCCCATCCGCCAGTCTCACACTCGCGCGGATTTCCTCATATCGCTCGTAGTCCCGGCTCTTTTCGCACTCCACAGAGGCGAATTTCACCCCCTCAATTCCTTCTAAAATAGTTCTCAGCCGCTTCGGGCTCACCTTCCGCCCCGCCACATTGATCGCCTTGCCAATGCATCGGGTCACATAAATCTGTCCGCCCACGATCCTTCCCTGATCCATCGTCAGGTATGTTCCAGAGGAAAATTCACCCTCGACCGGCACGTCGGAGCCCGTTGCTCTCGCATCGCTCACCACCGCCAGGCGCCCGGCCTTTCCCATCTCCACGACCACGCCGGGCAAAGCCTCTCCCACCAGCCCGGACTCCGTGCGCGGCCCATCTGTCCTATCGAAAGCTATCGCTCCGGTCTCGCTGGTCCCGTAGAAATTCCGAACCTTCAGACCGGTCTCCTGAAAAATCAACTCCTCCAGCTTCACGGAAAACGGAGATCCAGCCGTAATCGCCCACCCGATCGCCGGATGCGCGGCCAAACCAGTCTGCCACCAGGTCTTCCAGATCGCCGGCACCCCGGGTAAAAACACCTCCCCACCCCGGTCCAGCACCGGCTGCATAAACATCGGCATCGGCCCCGGAACCACATCCAACGGAATCCCCCGCAGGATCAACGGCAGCGCCAGACACCCAAAACCATACGAATGCGCCAGGGAAATGGCAGCGACCCCACGCCTGCCCTCATGCAGACCCAGCCCCTCCACATTTCTTATACCCTCTGCGAATATCTCCTTCTCGCCGAAAAACAGACTCCGCTCCACTCCGGATGATCCACAAGTCTGCTTCACCAGGAAAGTTCCCTCCGGAATGCCTTCCTCGATCGGCCGCACACGGCTCCCTTCATTTTCCAGCAGCAGCACAGGTCTCCCCATCCTCCACGCAGCTATCAGGGAAGGAAAAAAATCCACGGATCCACCCACACACTTCACGAAATCACCGCCCGTCTCCAGCTCGCCCGACCTCTCGTCAATCTCGCCGAAACTAATCCCATCCGGCCTCGCAGGATGCCAGACCGCGATATCACCACCCCGGCGCGCAACCACCTCATCCCAGCAATCCAGCAACATTCCCAGCTTCCTAACGAGTTCCAAACCTCTTGCCAAGACTTGTCATCCCGTCTTTCGTATTTCAGGAAACACCTCCGAAACAAAAAGTTTATGATTCAACCCACCGCTCCCGGAAACCCATCGCAACCACAGCGCGTTTTCGTCACCGGCCTCGGAGTCATTTCCCCCATGGGAGAAACCCCTGATTCACATATAGAATCCCTCCGCGCCGGCTCCACCCACTTCTCTGAAATCGATTTCTTCGATGTCTCCCGCCAGCGCGTAAAGACCGCCGGCATCGCTCCCGTTTCGGAAAAATTTAACTCCCACGCCCTCTCTGAAAGAGAAGCTGCCCGCCTCGATCGCGGCACCAAGCTCCTCCTCCACTCCACCGCACAGGCCATCGCCTCCGCAAACTTGAAGAAAATCCCCGCCGGCATCCCATTCATCATCGGCACCTCCGCCGGAGCCATGCCCATCGGCGAGGACTTTTACAAAACCTCTCAGATCTCTTCCACCGACCGCCGCGGCCAATTCTCACGGGTGGAATATTATCAGCCCCAGCGCCAGGCCACATCCGTCCAGAAGGCACTCAACTTTCGGGGTAACACCCAGATTATTTCCAACGCCTGCGCCTCCGGGGCAAACACCATTGGCCACGCATTCCAGGCCATACGCAGCGGCCGTGAAACCATCGCCCTCGCCGGTGGATTCGATGCCCTTTGCCAACTTGTTTTCGCTGGCTTCGACTCACTACAGGCCCTCGCCGAATCCGGCATCCCACGCCCCTTCGACGCCCACCGCGATGGCCTCGCCCTCGGCGAAGGCGGTGCCATGTTCGTCATCGAATCGGAAGCCTCCATGCTACAGCGCGGAGCCACCCCCATCGCGGAAATCTGCGGCTACGGCATGGCCACAGATCTCCACCACCTCACCCAACCTCACCCGGAAGGCACCGCCGCCGTCCGCTCCATGAGCGCAGCCACCCGCATGGCAGGCATGCAGCCCTCAGATATCCAGTATATCAACTCACACGGCACCGGCACCCCGCTCAACGACATCGCCGAGGCCAACGCAATCACCCACTGGGCCGGACCCGAGGACGCGAAAAACATCTCCGTTTCCTCCACGAAATCCGCCATGGGCCACCTCCTCGGCGGCGCCGGGGCCATCGAATCCGCCATCTGCCTGCTCGCACTCCAGCACCAGCACCTGCCCGCCAGCCTCAATATCCGCGAGCCGGATCCGGCCTGCCAATTCGATCTCGTCCGCGAGCCTCGCGAGGCGAAACTCGATATCGTCCTTACGAACTCCTTCGGCTTCGGCGGTTCCAATGCCACGCTCATTTTCAGAAATCCCACCACGGCCTAACTTTTGAAACAGCCACCATCACTCTACATCCACGGCCACGGCGCAGTCTCCAGCGCGGGCACCACACCCGCGGAGCTCTACCAGGCCTGCCTCGGAGAAACTGAAATCCCCACCGTAAATCTCGAGCGGGAAGTCGCGGGGAAATCTGTCTCCTATCCACACCGCCCCGTCGATTCCAAGGCCCTTCGCACCGCCATGCCCAAGCACCCGCGCCTCCGCCGGTCCAGCAGCGTTACCAAATTTTCCGTCACCGCCGCCCACCAGGCCATCGGTGCAGAGCGCCTCGAGCGCATGCAAAACCACGAGCTAAAAATCGGCATCGTCCTCACCTTCCTCAACGGCTGCGTGAATTATTCGAACCGATTCTTTAGCGAAGTCCTCTCGGACCCATCGCTCGCCAGCCCCATCCTTTTCCCGGAAACCGTCTTCAACGCACCCGCCAGCCACATCGCCTCCTACCTGGAATGTGATGGCCCGGTCTACACACTCCTCGGCGATTCAGCCACTTGGTTCTCCGCATTCCACGTAGCGGACGATTGGATTTCCAGCGGCCTGGTCGATGGATGCCTCATCCTCTGCGCGGAGGAAATCGACTGGCTCACCCTCGAAGGACTTTCACTCTACTCCAGAAAACTCATCGCCACAGAAGGCGCAGCCGCCGTTTATCTGGAGAAAAATCCTTCCCCTATCGCCGTGGAAAATTTCCAGGGCCCGTACTCCTACACAGACACCGGGGAGCGCCGGAAAGCCATCCAGACATCCTTCGACACCCAATCGGACAAATCCGCCGATCTCCTGATCGATGGCCTCACCGGCATTCCTAAACTCGATAAAGACGAATCCAACACCACCAAACAGTGGACCGGACCCACCCTCAGCCCGGCCACCACCCTCGGCGAAGGAATGGGAATCCGTTGCGGCTTCCAGACCATTGCCGCCATCGAGTCACTGAAAACACACAACTCGGCACAAATCCAGGCCTCCGGCACCAACCAGCACGCCTTTTCCCTGAAACTCACAAAAAGCCAGAACCTATAGTCCAAACCAGGACCTCTCCATTCTTTGCACCTCTGCGATAGTCGGCAGAACCTACATCCCAACCATGTCCCCTTCCATTCTCATCACCGGCGCCAACGGCGGCATCGGAAACGCCACCGCCCGTTATTTCCTGGAAAAAGACCCTGAAGCCTTCGTCTACCTCGGCATCCGTTCGGGAAAAACCGAAGCCGAAGCCCTGGTCGCGGCATACCCGGAACGCGCCGCGACCATCTCCCTTGATGTAGCATCCGAAACCGCATGGAAAGCCGCGCTGGAAACTATCTCCTCACAAAACCGCGTAATCACAGTTTTGGTAAACAATGCCGGCCACCACGAGGACCACCTCTTGGCAAACATGCCCACAGAGGCTTGGTCTTCCGTTATCCAGTCGAACCTTACCGCCACCTACCTTGGCTGTCAGTCAGTCCTTCACGGCATGATGACCCAGCGTTTCGGTCGTATTATCAACATCTCCTCACTCAGCGCGCTCCTAGCCCCGCTAGGCCAGACAAACTACGCGGCAGCCAAGGCCGGAGTCGTCGCCATGACACAGAGTTTGGCCAAGGAAACAGCCCGTATGGGCATCACCGCGAACTCCATCTGCCCCGGCTATATCGAGACCGCCGCCATCGATGAAATGGATGCGGAAAAGAAGAAGCAGCAGAAAAAAGCCATCCCCATGCGCCGCTTCGGCACCCCACGCGAAGTTGCCGCGGCCGTTTTTTTCCTTGCCAGCAAAGACGCCGGATATATCACCGGAAGCACACTCAAAATCGACGGAGGAATCCTCTGAAGCTTAACCATTTCCATGTCCGACCCATCTACCCTCCACGAAGAAATCAAAGAAATCCTTGTTGATGAGCTCATGCTCGACATCGAGGTAGATGAAATCGAAACAGACACCCCACTCATGGGCCCGGATAGCCTTGGTCTCGATTCCGTCGATGCACTCCAGCTCGTGGTTGCCATTGAGAAACACTACGGCCTGAAAATCACCGACCCGGAGGAAGCCAAGGTAGCCCTCCGCTCCGTGGCCACCATCGCCACCGCAGTCAACACCTTCAAAGCCTCCCAGGCTTAAAGCGAAGACTCTGAATCCCCGAAAAAACCTCCTCTGCGACTCTCCGCGAACTCTACGCCTTCGCGGTGATAAAACAGCAGATCCACAGTGAACTCCACCCACCTCAAAACCG